>NZ_JBSFGS010000012.1:0-257449 GCF_053596675.1 Kitasatospora sp. NPDC001664 | reverse complement strand
GCTGGTCGCCGACGCGGACGACCCCTGGGCCAAGGCCCGCGTGCTGATGGACGCCCTGGCCCCCGGCAGCTACGTCGCCATCACCCACCCCGGGCCGGACTTCGACCCGGGCGTCGGTGGGCGGGTACGCGATCGGGGCGTGGCTGGCGGATCTGCGGTCGGCGACGCAGGTCCCGGACGGCCATTCCCGAGCGCTGGCGCCGGACCGGCGGGCCGCATTGGAGGAGATCGACTCGTGGTTGTGCCCCATCTGGCCCATCGCTTGGCAACGCGCCTACACCGCTGCCAAGTTGTGGTGGCTGGAGGCCAACGGCGAGCCGTGGTAGCCCGCCGCCAAACGGCCTCCGACCCCGACCTCAAGCCCCGGGGCTGCGACCTGGTGCCCGGCTCCCTTCCGGAAGGGAGCCGGGCCCGGGCAGGTCGTCGCGCCGATCTTTACTGCCGTACACGGCCGTTGAGATACGTACCACCAATCAACTGACGATCACCCTGAAAAGCGGTCGGAGTTGGCCAGATCCAAAAGTCAGCCAGCGATCGCGCCAGCTCAGACGGAACCGAACCAGCAGATCTGCAGAAATGAATCGGAATCATCCAATTCATCCATCTCCCTTCTGATTCTCTCCAAGACCTCCCCCTTGGGGAGGCCCCATGGCTCAAAGTCCACATCGGGCTTCTCGCTGATATCGCCAACGGAGATTCCGGCGTCTACCATATCTCCGACCAGCTGGACAGTCATGTCACGGATGGCATCTTCCGTTGCCCCGGAGCCAGCGAGCTTTTCGGCCGCATCCCTGACGACAAAGAAGTACACGAGCGCATCATGCGCATATGCGACCAGGTAGTCCAGCTCTTCCTTGTAGAGCCTGGAGCCTGTCATTGATACCTATCCTTTACAGACGGAACGCATTACATCTCAACAGCGCAGCCCTCACCGTCGCGGAACATGGTAACGCTTCAGACCCAGTTCGCGCTGAAGGTCGTAGGCAAAGTCGATTGTCCAGTCGCCAGACCCAGCTGCACCACTGAAATTTCTATAGTTAATCTTACTGTCGCCGACCGCCCAGTACTCCACATCACCCTTTCCCGCCACCGGGACGCTCTTGTCAGCCGCTCCGATTTCCCTCCTGATATTTCCGATAATCATCTCCAGCTCCTCTTCGGTGACCTCCCACACACCAGCGCTTCCCGGCCTCCCGTATGGCTTTCCATCAGCCTTGAGCGCTACGCTTTTCACCTTTGAAACCTTCGCCGCGACTGCGGCCTTGGTCATGACGGTGGTAGCCGCAGCGAGCTTTTCGACGGTCTTTATCTTCTCTGCCGCCCGTACGACCTGCACACCTCGGCCTGCGGGGATCATGCCTACCGCAAGTTCCGAACAGGCGGACAGGGTGTGCTGGAGTCGGCACTCGTTGAATGTGTCGATACCGAGCAGTGCTTTGATCAGGGGAGTGCGCCGAGAGTCGTCCCGGTCGCCCCTGATCACGAGGCACATGTTGACCAGCCAAGTGGGTTCGGTGTAAGGGCAGGCGCTGTGGGCCTTGGGCCTTCCGCCGGGATTTTCTTTCTCGTAGGCCTTGATCGCCGCGATCATCTCGGCTTCGGCGTCAGCCATCTGCCTGTCGATCTCGGCCTGCTGGGCCGCCTCCTGCGCCTTTAGGGCGGCCTGACGTTCCTGCTCAAGTTTCTGGTCGACGAAATCCCAGGCCTCCTGCGCCGCAGCAGCGGCCTTGGCGTCGTCCTCGCCGGCGGCCGGTTGCGTCCAGGGGAGTGGTGTACGGGTTCCACCCGTTCCGGGGGTTTCATCCCGGTAGTGGGAGAACCTCGCCTCGGCGACTCCCGACTTGTTGCGGGCGATGGTGAAGACCTTCGCCGAGGCGATGATGTCCGCCGACATGGACCGGGCCTGCGGCGGCGAGTACGGCCGCCCCGGCGAGGACCGGGTCAACTCCCGGAACGGATACTGGAATCGGGACTGGGACACGAGGGCCGGCACGATCGACCTGGCAGTTCCGCACGTCGGCTCCGGCACCTACTTCCCGAGCTGGCTGCTGGAACGACCAGGCCGTACTGATCCGCCGTCCGACAGCGGCCCGGCTCACCCACGACGGTGACCCTGTGGTGAGGACAGCGGTTCGGGACTTACCGGCGGCGATCGGCGGCCACCCGAGTGAGCTCTGCCGCCGCGTTCGACGGAGGGGCCCATCTGCGCCCGTGCGGCCTGACCAGCCGGGGACGGCCCGAGAACGGTCCCGGAGCCCGATCGCGCCGATGGCCGGACAGCGTGAGATCACGGGGCCATACTGACGACACGTCGCGGCACGCGGGCCGATGTCCGACATCACCGCGGTCGCAGCTGAGTCCGGGACCGCAACGGGGGGCTGACACACACTCATGACGACTTCGAAATCATCCGACGCCGCCTGGCCCGTGAGCCCGTGGCGGGTCCGGGCGGAACGCCGTCGGATCATCCGCGCCCTCGCCCGGCCGGTGGTGGCCGAGGTCGCCCCGAAGGAACTCCCGCTCTTCGAGCGCCGCGCCCGGAGCCACTTCCGCCCCCGCCTGCGGCGCCGTAGGCCTCTGTCCATCGACATCGTGGGGCTGGCGACCGACGTGGTCACGCCTGCGGCGCTGTCGGCGGCCGCCGGAGTGCTCGGGACGATGTCCGCCCAGTGGGTGGGCCGGCTGGCCTCGCGCCTCTCGGACCGGGTGAGGCGCCGTCGACGCGGGGCCGACCAGGAGCCGCCCGAGCCCGCCGAACCGGACCTGCCGCCGGAGGCCGAGCCGCCCGCACCCACCGCGGCGGAGCTGGTCCGCTGGCGGCAGGCTGCGCTGTCGGGCGCCCTGCGCCACACGTCCGACCGGCAACGGGCGGAGCAGATCGCCGACTCCGTCCTGGCAGAGCTCGTCGCCGCGTTGGCCGCAGGATCCGCCGACACCCCGGCGATCGGCCCGGGTGCGCCCGGCCCCGCCGACCGCCGGAACCCGGACGGGAATCCGGACGGGGACACCACCGGGAACCGGGATCCGGACGGGGACACCACCGGGAACGGGGGCGGGAACGGCCCAGCGGCGAGCGGGAGTTGACGTGTTCGCCCGGGCCCTCCTCTTCTGCGTCGCCCTGATGAGCGCGGCGGTCACGATCGCCTTCCCCGCCACCACCAGCCGGGAGGACGACGCCGGCATGGCGTACGCCATGTGCTGGCCGGGTGCGGTCAGGCAGTACCAGCTGCAACTGCCGCTCTCCCCCGTCGAGCGCGAGATCCTCCGCCTGGCACCGGTCTGGCCACCGCAACAGGTGGCGGGCGAGGACGGACCGGCTCTGCAGCGGTACTTGGCGCAGCACTGCCCCCAACCCCCGGTCCCCCGGGGCGAGTTCCGAGTCGGGCTGGCCCTGGGGATCCTGGGGGTGGGCGGCTTCGTCCTGTACTGGCTCGGCCCGTACTGGCAGATCCTCCGCCACCGCCTGCTGAGGCTGCGCCCGGGGACCGGCTACCGGCCGGACCTCGCGGCGGCGGTGTTCCGGCTGGCGGACGAAGCCGGCGTCACCGTCCACGGGGTCTGGCTGAACCCGGGCGACTACACCTCCAACGCCGTGGCCTTCGGACACTTCGGGCGTCGGCACATCGAGCTCGGCAGCGGCATGGAGAGCCGGTTCGACGAGGACCCGGACACCTTCGAGGTGATCGTCCGTCACGAACTCGGCCACGTCCGCCACCGCGACCTCGACGTCACCCAGGGCATCGGCGCGCTGTGGGGGGCCTTCCTCGTCCTGCTCGTCGCCGCCCTCGGCTTCGCCGTGTCGGGTGACGCCGGGGACGGCGGGTACCTCGGGCAACTCTCGTTCCACCTGGCCGTGCTGGCCGGTCTGGTGTACGCCGCCCGCAACGCCTTCCTCCAGTCCAGGGAACTGCACGCCGACGCGTTCGCCGTCCACGGCCTCGACACCCGTTCAGGGCGGAGGGCGGGATTGCAGCGCAGCCTCGACGCCTTCTTCGTCGACCTGGCCGCCGGACGCGACGGCGGCGGGCTGCCGTTCGGCACCCACCCCGCCCTCCCCCGCCGCCGGGCCGCCCTGCGCCACCCCGCCCTCGCCGGCGAACTCAGCTTCTGGGACGCCGCGTTGACCGGCTGCGTCGCCCTGCTGGCCGTCAACCTGCTGCTGGGCGACAGCTTCGAGCTGATGCTGACCGGGGGGCGCCTGGGCTTCCTGGAGATCGACACGCTGCGCCCGGTCTACACCTGGCTGGCTCTCCCCCTCCTCCTGCCCGCCGGGGCCGTCCTCGGGACCGGCATCCGCCGCACGGTCGGCGCCTGGGGCGGCGGCCGCGCCGGGACGGGGCGGCTGGCACTGATCGCCCTGGGCCTGTTCGCGGGGCTCTACGCCGGGTGCGCACTCCACCCGAGCCAGCCGTACGGGAGCCGCTCCGCCCAGTTGCACAGCATGTGGTGGCGTCCGCTCACCGACACCGCCTTGCTCGGCCTCGCGCTGACAGCGGTCCTCTCGGTCCTGGCGCTCGCCCTGTTCGCCCACGCCCACGACACGCTGCGCGGGCCACGAGCCGCGTCCTGGCCGGTGGGTGCGTACGGCGTGCTCGTCACGGCCACCTGGTTCCCGACGGCCCTTCCGGGCGGAAGCACGCCGTACCTCCGAGGCGCGGTGATCGCGGGCGCCGTGCTCGCCGGCGTGCTCCTGGTGTTCCGACGCCGCCAACCCGAACGGGCCTCCGCGCCAACGCCGTTGCTCCCGCCGGACGGCACGAACCGGACCGAGGCGCCGTCCGTGACGGGCCCTCGACTCCTGCTCGCCCACGCCGTGACGGCCGCCACCGCAGCGGGCACCGTCGCCGCGGCGTCCCACCTCCTGGAGCAACCCCCCGACTCGCCGCTCGCCTTGGTCGCCGGTTCCGGGCTGATCTGCTCCGCAGGCGCCTTGGCGGGAGCGGCAGCCGCCCCGCACGACGCCGAGTTCCGGCGCCGCGTCCGGTACGCCACGGTCTGCCTCGGTGTCGGCACGGTCGCCGCCCTGCTGAGCGCTCCGGGGAACGCCGGGCTCGCCCTCCTGCTCGGCGCGGCCGCAACCGGCCTCGCGGTGACCGGCCGCCTCACGGCGTCGACCGTCTACGCCTTCCGCCACCACCACCGACCGGCACCGACCACCGCCCCGCCCGAGGCCGCCCCCCTGCCCCGCCCGGCCGCCCCGCAGAACGAGCCGACGGCCCGTCCCCGGCGCACCGGAGGACGCCACCGCTGACCGGCCCCACGAGCGGCCGCTGCTCCGGCATCAGGTGCACGCCCACCGCGTCGGCCGCCGGCCGCCGGTGGTCAGTTCAGTTCGGGTGCTGTGAAGGGTCTCGCCGTCCGTCGCGGAGGTGATGGCGGCCTCGGCCGAGTAGCGGCCATCCGCCGACTTCGCGAGCGCCACCTCCGGATCGAAGGCCACGGCGGCGGACCTGCCCACCGAGGGTGACACCGACGCGCGGGGAGCGGCGGGTCCGGAGTCGGCCGGCCCGCCGCACGCGGTCAGCAGGGCGGCCAGCGCGAGCGCCGAAGCGGTGAACAGGTGGCGGCGGTGCAGGACCCGCACGGGATTCCCCCAGGTGAGACGTGGTGCGAGGAGCGCCGAAGCGTCTCACACCACCCTCCGCTCCCCGGACATCGGGCGCCCCCTACAGCACCTCGGCACCCCGTCGACGGCGGACGTGACCTGCGGCCCAGGAGTGACGGACCGTCACCGTGCCGACCGGAGCGCACTGGTGACCGTCACCTCTCCTCCCGAGCGTGGAGCGTGTCAGCGACCCCCTTGCCCAGGTCGGCGAGGAACGCGTCGTGGGCATCACCCAGTTCGCGCTGGACCAGCTGCGCGCTGTGGTCCCGCAACCTGCGCAGCCAGCGCTCCCGCACCGGGTACCAGAACAGCGCCTGCACGGCGAGCACGACCACGAACCCCACCAGCCAGACGAGCAGGCCGGCCAGCACCGCACCGCCGTAAGCACCTGAGCCGTCGTCCGGCGGGCTCGTGTCGTCTGCCGCCGCCCCCGTCCGCGACAGCCAGGCTGCCAGGCCCACGACCGTGCAGAGCGCCATCCAGCCGGAGATCACGACCGCCGGGAAGCCCATCAGCGCCGGGACAAGGTTGCCCTCCTGCTCGGGCCCGGGTATCCGGTCGGCCACCCACCGGGCCTCCTTGCCGTGTGCGGTACGGAAGTCCGGTCCCTCCGTGAGCTCGGTGAGGTCCTGCGGGAGTCCGCGGTCGACGACCTCGCGGGCCAGGGCGGTGAGCGGGTGGTCGAGCTCGCCGTCCCGCAGCGGCCTCCTGGCGCGGTGGATCGCCGCCCATCCGGTGGCCACGGTGTCGTAGCGGCTCCGGCCGTGGGCGAGCAGGGTCGCCGGGTACAGCGCCCCCGTACGCTCGTCCAGTTCCGCCAGTGCCCGGGCGAGCGCCTGGTCGGCGCGCCGCCAGGCCAGGAACGCCCAGAGGTTCGCGAGGACGGCGACCACGACGGTGCTGACGACGAAGGCACTGACGCTCCACCACTGCATGACCTGGCCTCAGTCCTCGGAACGGGGCGCGGCGGTTGCCGCCGCAGTCATGCCCGGCCGGTGGGTCGCGAAAACTCGGCCCTGGGAGCCGCCCGGAGGCACCCACCCGCGGCCCGCGGCAATCCGGCCGCCACTCGCCGGGACACTGTCGCCGAAGCCCTCACGCGTTCACCCGGCACCGGCTCCCGACCGAAGTGATCGGGAGCCGGTGCCGCGGTCGAGGATGTCCTGCAGCGCCCGCTGCCCCCGTGAGGGACGCGTGGGCGCGTGGCTCGATGCCCGGTCAGTCGCAGTCGCGGCAGATCGGCTGGTCGTTCTTGAAGCGCGCCAGTCGGCTGCGGTGGTGCACCAGGAAGCAGCTGCTGCAGGTGAACTCGTCGCTCATCATCGGCTGAACGGCGACGGTGAGCTCCTCACCGGAGAGGTCTGCTCCGGGGAGTTCCACACCATCGGCGGACTCGAGAACGTCGAGGGCGTCGATGCTGGAGCCCGACTTGTCGCTCCGGTGGGCCTTCAGCTCCTCGATGCTGTCGGTCGAGCTGTCGTCGTCGCCCTTGCGCGGAGCGTCGTAGTCGGTTGCCACAAAGGAGTCCTCATCGTCTGAAGGCACTGGCACGGGCATGGGCGGATTCGCCGAACCGCCTCCCGGCCCGCGCCGGTTCCGGTGCTGAATGGTGTGCGGAGTGTAACCGAGGTGTACCGGGTGCAAGGACACATCACCCACATCCGGGCAGTCGCCAGGCCCGGCCACCGGCAACTCCTGTCCCGCCGCGACCAGCTGACGACCCCACACTCAGCGGACCAGATCCGTCACCGGCCGCGACACGGATCGCCCAACGGCAGACCGCCCGGTTTCGGCCTTGACCAGCCGGTCAGGACTGGCAGGTGGCCCGGCGCTTCCCGTCCGTCGACCAGCGTCGGTTCGACGGCACACCGCGACGTGACACACCACGGGAGCGAAGGGGAAGCCGATGGGTGCCGGACGGGTCCTGGTGGTGGAGGACGACGCGGCGATCCGACGCTCGCCGGAGCGCGGGCTGCGACAGCGACTCCGAGTGGCAGGCCACCTACCGCCGCTGGCGCCAACCCGTCGAGCGCGCAGTGGCCCGGCTGGGAACGACGGCTCGGCCTCCACGCCGCACTCCCCTCTACTGACGGAGGGTCAGCAGCCATGGCTCGCAACCGTGTTACGGGCTCCGAGGCTCTCACTGAAACACGTTTGAGTGGCTCCCGCAGTGTGCCTGAAGCGCGGGTGAGGCCTACCGGATACCCCCTGCGTTCAAGATCGTGGCCATGCGGAACGGCCCGGTGCCGTTCCTCCGTACATGGCCGCCGGCCGAGGGCCCGGCGGCGGACGAACGGGAGTCACACATGCGCACGTGGATGAGCCGAAGGACGGCCGCCGTCCTGACGACGGGGGCGGCGGCGATCACGAGTCTGGTCACCGCCTTGCCGGCGCAGGCCGTCATCGGGGGCACCGAGTCCACCCAGCCGTACTCGTTCATGGTCTCGCTCCAGTACGACGCCCCCCGCCCGGACGGCCACCGCTGCGGGGCCGTGCTCATCGCTCCGCAGTGGGCGGTGACGGCGGGGCACTGCGCCAGCACCCCGACGGGCTCGAAGGCGGGCGTGCCCCGCGGCTGGAAGGTCCGCGTCGGCTCGCTGGACGTCACCAACGGCGGCGAGGTCACCGAGGTCGACAGGTTCTACCGGCGTACGGCCGCGTACGATCCCCCGGGCGAGGACGTCGCACTGCTGCACCTGGGCACCCCCGTACGGGCCAAGCCCGTGCGGCTGTCCGCGACCACGCCCGTTGCCGGGACGCCCGCCCGCATCCTCGGCTGGGGGCAGGCTTCGGACAGCTGCGACGATTTCAACGACCCCGTGTGCTTCCCCAGCAGGCTCCGCGAGGCCGACACCGAGGTCCTGCCGATGGAGGAGTGCTGGGACGGTACCGATACCGCTTCGCTGCTGTGCATCGGCCGCACCACTCCCCCGCTCGGCCCCGGGACGACGGACTCCGGAGGCCCTGCCCTGGTCCGGGAGGGCGACGAGTGGGTGCTGGCGGGAACGGTCGTCGGCGCCGGCAACAAGAACTCCTACTTCCCCGGCCTCTACGCCGACGTCGCACCCAACTCCGCCTGGATCAACGGCATCGTGACCGGGACCGACGTGCCGCCGCTCGATCCGATCCCGAACGTGGAGGGCGCGGCCAAGGTCGGCACCTGCCTGGGCTCCGTGGTCCGTCCGCCCACCGCCCGCCCCAAGGACCCGGCGCTGGTGCTGACCAACGGCCACTGCGTGCCGAGCGGCCGGCCCGCGCCGGGAACGGCGCTGGTGGACCGGCCGGCCGACCTGAAGGACCCGGTCACCATCAACGACTCCGCCGGCTACCCCCGGGCAAGCGCCCGCGCGACCCGACTGGTGTACGCGACGATGTCGGGCACGGACATCGCGCTGTACCGGCTGGACAAGACCTACGCGCAGCTGGCCGCGGAGGGCGCGAAGGTCTTCCGGCTGTCCACCACCCCGATGCGCAAGGGCGACCGGTTGACCATGGCCTACAACTTCAACCGTCCGTCGTGCACGGTGGAGGCCGTGGTGCCGCACCTGCGGGAGGCCGGCTACCAACAGGACAACGCGGTGCGCTACGCCACCACCGGCAACTGCGCCAGCAGGGCCGGCCACTCCGGCAGCGCACTGCTGGCGTCCGACGGCGAGACCGTCGTGGGCATCAACAACACCCACAACGAGGACGGCGAGCAGTGCACCGAGAACAACCCCTGCGAGGTCGGCCGGGACGGATCGGTGACCTCGGTGCAGGGCCGCAGCTACGGCCAGCAGGTCCATCAGATCGCCGCCTGCCTCACCACCGGCTCCCGGTTGAAGCTCACCCGACCGGACTGCGCCCTGACCGGTGGCGCAGCAGCACCTCGCTAGGCCGTCCCTGCGGGTGCTCGCCGGTCGAGCCGCGGTGACGGGTGCGGTGCCCGGCCCGCGGTCGGGGTCGGGCACCTGCCGGGTTCACGCGTCGGCGACCGCCCGCTCCAGCCGGCGGCGGCGTCGGCGCGGATCCTGCCGAGTCCTCAAGAGCAGCTGCGAACGCGGAGGCGGAGGACAACACCGGGCACGCTCGCCCCGGTCGGTCCCCGAGCCCTGCACATGCCTGAGGTCGGGGAACCGCACGTCGATGTCGTCCCGCGGCCGGTGACGAGGGGCGCCCTACCGCCGAGCCGGTGGCGCGGTGTCCGGCACCCCCGCGTAGTCGGGCAGGTCGACGCCGTTGATCGCGCGGGTGAGCAGGTCGGCGAACCAGGCGCCGGAGAAGTCGGGGAGCGGCTCGGCATCCGGCCCGCGGACCTCGCGGGTGCGGGCGTTCAGGCGGCCGATCTCCTGGTTCGCCTCGACGAACGGACGCATGAGCGTCTCGTAGCGGGCGAACCCCGCCTCCGGGTCCCACCCGGCGGCGGCCAGCTCTCCGGCCAGCACGTAGGCACCGACCAGTGCCAGCCCCGTGCCCTGCCCGGACATCGGTGAGGAGCAGAACGCCGCATCGCCCAGCAGCCCGACCCGCCCGTTCGACCAACGGTCCATCACCACCTGGGCCACCTGGTCGAGGTAGAAGTCCGGGGTGTCGTCCACGTGGGCGAGGATCTCCGGGGCCAGCCAGCCCAGGCCGGCCATCCGCTCGCGCAGCAGACGCTTCTGCGCCGCCACGTCGCGGTGGTCGACGTCGAAGTCACCGGCGGCGGAGTAGAACATCGCCATCGCCCGGGTCGCGTCCTGGATCGGCCGCAGCAGGACCGAGCGTCCGGACGCCTGGTCCTGGTACTCCAGCAGCCAGCGGTCCAGGCCGAATTCGTTCGGCACGCTGTAGAACGCCAGCACGTGCCCGAGGGGGCGCAGGAAGCGCTCGTGCGGCCCGAAGGCCATCGCCCGCAGCTCCGAGTAGGGCCCGTCGGCCCCGATCACCAGCTCGAAGCGCCGCCGGGCACCGCCCGCGAAGACCACGTCGACTCCGTCGGCGTCCTGGGCGAGCGAGGCGATCCGGTCGCCGAAGACGTACTCGACGCCGTCGCGGGTGTCCTCGTGGAGCACCCGGGACAGGTCCCCGCGCAGGATCTCGATGTCCGCGATGAACCCGTCACCGCCGTCGTCGTCCGCCCGGACGGTCTCCAGCACCCGCCCGTGCTCGTCCACGGTGTGCGCGCCGGCGGTGTCGGTGCACGCGGCACGGACCGCCGCGTCCAACCCCATCCGCCGGATGGCCTCCTTGGCGATCCCGCGCGCGTCCACCGCCTGACCGCCGGGACGCAGACCCGGGGCCCGTTCCACCACCGTCACCTCGGCCCCGCGCCGGTGCAGCCAGTGGGCCAGTGCGGGCCCCGCGATGCTCGCCCCCGCCACCAGTACCCTGGGCGCGCCCGCCCGCGCCCCCTGCCCTGCGGTGCGGACCGTGGACCGCGGCCCGAAGTCGTCGACGCCCATTCACTGCCTCCGTGTGCTTCCTCGTGCGCCGGGTCGCCCCCGGCACGGGCCCACCGCTCTCGATGGGTCCGGAGTGTCGACTGCGGAACCGCGCACGACTCATCGGTACGGCCGACATTACGTCCCGTGGACGTCCGGTTGGGCGTGTTGGCGGCCCTCGACGGCGATGCGCGGCAGCAGGCGGCCGAGGCGCGCCGGGAGCCACCAGTTGGCGCGGCCCAGCAGGACCATGCTGGTGGGGACCAGGAGGCCGCGGACGACGGTGGCGTCCAGGGCCACCGCGGTGGCCAGGCCGATGCCGAACATCTTCACCACGGGATCGCCCGAGAGCAGGTAGCCCAGGAAGACGCTGACCATGATCAGGGCGGCCGAGGTGATGACGCCGGCCGTCCGGGTCAGGCCTTGGACGACGGCCGCGCGGTCGTCCAGGCCTTGGAGGTGGGCCTCGCGGACGGCGGTCAGCAGGAAGACCTCGTAGTCCATCGACAGGCCGAACAGCACGGCGAACATCAGCAGCGGTACGTACCCGGGCACCGGCACCGCCGCGTCCAGCCCCGTCAGCGCCCGCCCCCACCCCCAGGGGAACACCGCCGTCAGCACCCCGTACGCGGCGCCGACCGAGACCAGGTTCAGCAGCACGGCCTTCACCGCCACCACCGGCGCGCGGAACGCCAGCAGCAGCAGGAGAGCGGCGGTGGCCAGGACGAACCCGGCCACCCGGGGTAGCCGGTCGGCGATCCGCTGGTTGAGGTCGGCCTGCGCGGCGGGCACGCCGCCGACGTGGGTGACCCAGCCGGTGCCCGCGGTCACGGGCGGAAGCGTCCCGGCCCGCAGGCGGTGGACGAGGCCGGCCGTCGCGGGGTCGGCGGCCGCACTCGTCGGGGTGAGCTTCCAGCGGACGTCCGGTCCGCCGGACGCGACGGCGGGCCCGGCGACCGCCGCCACCCCGGGTGTGCGCCGCAACGCCTCGGTGACGGCGGCGAGCCCGGGCTCGGCCGGTCCCATGGCGGAGACGGAGGCAGAGGCGGAGGCAGGGGCGGGCAGGGTGGCCGTCACCAGCAGGGCGGCCTCGGCTCCCGGTCCGAAGGCGGCGGCCAGGCGGTCGTGGGCGGTACGGCTCATCGTGCCGGGGGCGTGGTGGGAGCCGTCCAGCTGACCGAACGTCAACTGCAGTGCGGGAGCCGCGAGGAGGGCCATCAGGGCGAGGCCCGCCACCAGCGGGCGCCAGGGCCGGGCGGTGACGAGCTCGGCGATCCGCCGCCAACCCCTCGTCCGGCGCCGGTCACCCGCCCCGACGGGAGGGCGCTCGGCGCTCAGCCAGGGTCCGAGCAGGACCAGCAGGGCCGGCAGCAGGGTGAGGTTGACGGCGACGGCGGTCAGGACCGCGAGGGCGGGAGCCAGCGCGAGCGCGTACAGCAGCGGCAGGCCGCCGAGGGCCAGCCCCGCCAGCGCCGCCACCACCGCGCATCCGGCGAAGGCCACGGCACGCCCCGAACCTGTGGTCGTCGCCAACGCCGCCGGGCCCACCTCGACGCCGGCGCCGCGCAGTTCGCGGAACCTGGTGAGGCTGAAGAGGGTGTAGTCGATGCCCACCCCCAGGCCGATCATCGCGGCGATCGTGGTGCCGGCGGAGGGGACGTCCACCACGTGTCCGACCAGCCCCAGCAGCGAGAGCGACACCGCGAGCCCGGCCAGACCGGTCAGCAGCGGCAGGACGGCGGCGGCCGGGCGGCGGAAGGCAAGGGCCAGCACGACCAGGGCCGCGGCCATCCCCACCAGTTCGCTGCGGTGGGTCGAGCCCTTGTCGGCCGCGGCCGCGAGGCCACCGCCGGGGGTGACCTCGATGCCGGCGGCTTCGGCCGGGGCCGCGGCCGCGAGCAGCGAACGGGTCAGCTCGGGCGTCAACCCGCGTGCGCTCACGTCGAGTTCGACCGTCAGGTAGGCGGTGCGTCCGTCGGCGCTCATCCGCGCCCGGCCGTCGTCCCCGTAGGGCAGGCCGACGTCGATCACGTGCGGGACCAGGGCCATCGCGCGGGCCGCCGCCCGGACCGCCTCGGCGGACGGCCCCGAGCCGAGCGGCGGCCGGTCCGGCGGTACGTGCAGCACCACCGGCTGACTGCCGGAGGGCGCCTCGGGGAAGGAACGGGCGGCGAGGTCGTGGGCGGCCTGACTGTCGCTGCCCGGGATGGTGACGGTCTCGGAGGTGGCGCTGCCGAGGAGCGTCACGGCGGCGAGCGCGGCGGTGATCAGGAGCAGCCAGCCGGCCAGGACCGTTCCGGGTCTGCGGACGCACCAGCGTCCGGTGAGGGTGAGCATGCCGGGCGCCTCTCGCATGGCCTGGGGCGGCGGGTCCCCGGGAAACGACACTTGCACTCCGAGTGCAATCGAGAGGCTTGCACTCGGAGTGCAATAATGTCAACGCGAGACGAGGAGAGGAGCCCCGTGGAACGCACCGAGCCCGCGAAGCCCACCCAGCCCACCGTCAACGGCCGGACCGCGCGCGGCGAACAGACTCGCGAGAGGATCGCCGACGCGGTGCTGTCCCTGCTCGACGAAGGCCGCACCACCTTCCCCGCCGACCAGGTCGCCGCGCGCGCCGGCGTCTCCCGCCGCCTGGTCTTCCACCACTTCGCCGATCTCGCCCACCTCACCGGCGTCGCCATCACCCGCCGCCTGGACCAGCTGATGGCACAGGTCGGCCCCCTGCCGACCACGGGCCCCCGGGACGTACGCATCGCCGAACTGGTCGCCCAGCGCGCCCGCATCCTCGAGGGCCTCACCCCCACCCGGCTCGCCGTCATGCGCCTGGAGAACCCGTCCCCGCAGATCGACGAAGCCGTCCGCCTGATGCTCGACTTCGCCCGCCAACGCCTGTCCGAGGTCTTCGCGACCGAGCTCGACCCCCTCACCCGGGCCCGTCGCACCGACCTGCTCCACGCCCTGGACGCCGCCACCACCTGGACCACCTGGCACCACTGGCGCAGCTCCGGCCTCGGCACCGCAGCCGCCGCCCGCACGATGGCCACGACCGTCCACGCGCTCCTGAGCGCCGCGGCACCGGACTGACACCCTCACGGGCACGTGACGGTCGGTCAGCAGGTCGAGTGGAACAGCGCGCCGGTCGGGCGGGTCTCGGCGAGGCGGTTGTAGAGGTCGAGGGCGGCACGGGTGTCGGCGACGTGCACCTCCGCGCCGGCGGCCGCGAGGAGCTCCAGGGTGGCCGGGGCGATCCGCAGGACCCGGTCCATCCCGAGGGTCAGGACGACCACCTCGGCGCCCTGGTCAAGGAGCTCCTGGGCGTCGCCGGGCTGGACACCCGCTGCGTGGCGGGTGCCGTGCACGCTCCAGTCCCAGGCATGCCCCCCACCCGGGTACAGCACGAAGTCCTTCCCGGGGGCGAGGCCCTCGACCTCCATCCGGCCCCACTCCAGGTGCGTGATCCGCGGCGCTCGGCGGGCTCCTGTCGAACCGTCAGCATCGTTCATGCGCACGATTCTCACAGGCGTCAGGGTGCAGCGAACGCGCACGGGGCGAGCACTACCCGGCGGGCCCTGCCCGCCCGGGCTGCTCGATCAGCGCTCGGGTCCGTTCCGTCTCGGGATGGCCGCTCCCCAGCAGTCGCTGCTGCCGCTCGTGCACGTCCAGCAGCAGGCTCCTCGCCTCGTCCCGTCGGCCCTGCCGGGCGATGACCCGGGCGAGCAGGACGGTCGAGTTCAGGGTCCCGAGGTAGGACGGGCCCATCAGGCGGGTCCTGATCTCGACGACGGAGGCGAGATCCCGCTCCGCCTCGTCGAGCCGTCCGTTCAACGCCCGGACCCAGGCGAGCCGTTCGACGGTGGCGAGGGTGTCGTGGTGCTCGTCGCCGAAGAGGCTGCGGCGCACCGCGAGCACCCTGCTCAGTTCGGCCTCGGCCTCCTCGGTCCGCCCCTGCTCGCCGATCGTCCAGCCGACCCGGTTGCGGCTGGCGAGGGCGGCCGGGTGGTCGGTGCCGAACAGCGCGGCCCGGCCGGTTGCGGCCGTGCGGAACATCGCCTCGGCCTCGGGCCAGCGCCGGCGGTAGCCCTCGACCCGGCCCAGCTCGTGGTAGGTCGCGAGGGTGTCGAGGTGGCGCTCGCCCAGGACCTCCCGCTGCGCCGCGAGTACCGCCCTGAGCAGCTCGTCGGCCTCCTCGTAGCGGCCGAGGCCGATCAGAACGGCGGCACGCACACACTCGGTCCGCAGGGCCTCCGGTGCGGCAGCCCCGAGAGCGGCCACCTGATCGGCGTGGAGCTGTCCCAACTCCCTTTCCGCGGCGACCCTGTCGTCCTGGAACACCCTGCACCGGGCCAGCCAGTAACGGACCTCGAGGACGTCGCGGTGATCCTCCGGCAGCGAGCGGACGGCGGCGAGCGTCGCAGTCGCGACCTCGACCCCCAAGGAGGCCGGCCCGCTCCACTCGCAGTAGTCGGTGAGGGTCGTCCCGCAGCGGGCGAGCAGCGCCAGCGCCTCGCCGTCGAGAGTCGGTGCGACGGTGTTGAGCAGGGCCCGGAAGTGCGGTGCGAGCAGGCGGAACCGCGGCCAGTCGGCGGGCCGGTCAGTGGCAAGCCGGTCGAGCGCCCCGGCGATCAGCGCCACGGCCACGGACGGCGTGGCGACCGCCGAGACCTCCCCGGCCCGTCGTTCGGTGTCCAGGTGCACCCGTGCGACATCGGCCACGACCGGGTGCAGCATCAGGTGACCGGTCGGCTCGCCGTCGGGTGCTGCCGGCGTCCGGTCGACCAGGCCGAGGCGGATCAGCGCCCGCATGCCCTGTTCCAGCCAGCCGATCCGGTCGGTGGCGGTGACGGCGTCCGGCGGTGCGAGCGTGCGGAGCAGCTCCGGATCCAGCAGGTCGTCGGGGAGCGCCGTCGCGGAACCGAGGCAGCCGAGCAGCCGCAGAAGGGTACGGGCCTGGGGCACGCCCGCGAGGTCGAGCGCGTCCAGCGAGGTCTCCCAGGTCCGCAGGACGGTGGCCCGGTCCGGGAGGTTCAGGTCCCGGTCCGGGGTCAGCAAGTCCACGGACCGGGAGGAGGTGTCGAGCGACCTCTGGTACTCAGCGAACCCGCGCGTCAGCGCGAAGTCCGAACCGAGGTAACGACCTGCCAGGTGCAGGGCGAGCGGCAGACCACCGAGCCGCTCCCCCAGGCTCTCCGCCTCCCGCTGGTCTCCGCCCTCCGGTGCGAGGTCGCGCAGGATCCGCCCGGAGTCGGCGGCGCCGAGCCGGTCGATCCGGCGGATCGTCGCGTCCCGGCCCCAGGTGGCCGCGTCCGCGTAGCGCGTGGTCACGACGACCATCCCGCTGCGCGGCTTCCTGAGCCAGCCCCGGCCGTCGGCCACCCGCGCCGCGCCGGTGTCGTGGGTGGACTCCCCCTGCGGACCGGCGGGCGCACCGGGGAGGGCGAGGTCCTGCGGCGTGTCGGCATTGTCGATGACCAGGAGCCAGCGGTGCCTGGTCCTCTCCAGTACGGCCCAGAGGGCGTCCGGTGCCTGCGGCGCTCCGGACGCGATGGCGTTCAGCTCGGCGGTCGACGCCCCGAGGGTCCGCGCGATGGTCAGCATCCCCGCGACCAGGCTGCCCGGCTCGGCGACGGAGACCCACCAGACGTGCCGACGGATTCCGCGTCGTCGCACCTGCTCGGCCACCGCGGCGGCCACCGTGGACTTGCCGATGCCGCCCATCCCCGTGAGCACCACGACCCGCCCCTCGGAGTGCCCCGCCATGGTGAGGAGTTCGTCGAGTTGGTCCTGGCGGCCCCGGAACTCGGCCGGCAGGCTGCGCACGGGCGGCAAGACCGGGACCGTCACGGGAAGATCCTGCGGATCCGGCTCCAACGGCCCACCGCCCAGGGCATGCTGACGCAGTTGCAGACGGATCTGCCAGCTCGCCAATCCCAACGCGACGCATCCGGCGAGCGTTCCCCCGGCCGTCCACAACAGTGCGGCGTCCATGGTCCGTCCGCTACCCAGCCGCCGCCCGCACCATGCCTGTCAGTTGAAGGCCTCCCAACGGGCATCGTGCGCCGCGCTCAGGAGCCGGGCGGCGGGGTGAGGCCGTAGCGGGAGATGACGTCCGGCAGCCAGTCGGGGCGGCCGAACCGCAGGCCGTAGCCGGCGGCGAGGCGGGGCAGGGCGTCCTCGGCGAGGGGTTGGCCGTCGGCGAGCAGCTCGGCCAGTTCGCGGAAGAAGTGCTCGAAGCCGGCCGGGCTGATGATCTCGATCATGCGGGCCGGGGCGGGGCCGGCGTTCCACATCGTGTGGAGTTCGCCGCGGGGTTTGGTGAGGTAGCCACCGGCCCCCAGGACCACCTCGCGGTCGCCGGAGCGGAAGCCGATCTCGCCCTCGGTGACGATGGAGTACTCGTCCTCGCGGGTGTGCAGGTGCGGCGGCACCAACGCCCCGACAGGGAAGGGGTGTTCGACGACGGAGACCGCTCCGCCGGTGTCGGCGCCCCAGAGCTTGAAGGCCACCCCGATCGAGCCGAGGAAGGCCTCCGTGCCCTCGCCCGGGCGGACGACGGTCAGCGGCGGCGGCACGCGCGCGGCGGACGGGGCGGGCGGGCTGATGAGCGGTCCGGTCATGACGATCACTTCCCGGCAGTATTTCGGGATACACTGGTGTTCTCTGAAAACGAGTCTCCTCCGCCGACTCCGGGGCGTCAACAGTTGAGCGAACAGCAGCGTTCACCGAAACCGCGTGGCTACGAGATGCGCAAACGCGCCCAGGACGTGGACCGCACCCGGCAGCGGATCGTGGAGGCCGCCGTGCACCTGCACGGCACCGCCGGCCCCGCCGCCACCAGCATCGCGGCCATCGCCGAGCGCGCCGGTGTGACCCGGCTGACCGTCTACCGCCACTTCCCCGACGACACGGCCCTGTTCACGGCCTGCTCCGCGCACTGGCTCGCCCGGCAGACCCTGCCCGACCTCGACGGCTGGGCCCGGATCGCCGACCCCGTCGAGCGCCTGGCCGTCGGACTCGCCGACCTCTACCGTCACTACCGCGAGGGCGAGGCGATGCTCGCCCTGGTCCACCGCGACCAGCACGTCGTGCCGCCGGCCGTCCGCGACCTGCGACTCGGCGCCTTCCGCCGCTACGTCGACACCCTCGCGGACGCCTGGCCCCGGCCGCACGACCCCGTCCGCACGGCCGTCATCGGCCACGCCGCCGCCTTCACGACCTGGCACTCCCTGTGCCGCGACCAGCAGCTCACCAACGAGCAGGCGGTCGACGTCATGACCGCCCTGGTGCGGACCGTCCACGCGACGCGCCCGTGACTCCCGGCCGCGGCCTCCCCGGCACTACCCCCGGTTGACGATCAGCGCCACGATGTCGCCCCGGCCGGAGAGCGTCGCCAACCGCGTGCTGTCCACGCCGACGATGCTGACCCGGGCCGCGACCACCGCCCGCACCACCGGGTTCACCGCACCACCGCGCCCCGCCACGCCCGCCGCACCGCCCGGCCCCGGCTCCGCCTCCTTCGCGGCGAAGCGCTTGGCGTCCAGGTACGGGTAGGTGTCGCCCGCCGTGCGGCGCTGCTGCAACTCGTCCTCGACCCTCCGGACGTCCCGGGCCGCGAGGAACTCGGCCTGGGTCATGCCCGCCCACACCGCGCGGCCGCCGGTGACGAAGAAGTGGTTGGGGGCGGCGCCGGGCACCAGCCCGGAGTTGTCGACCAGGTAGGTGCGGCCCGAGGTGACCGTCAGGCTCCGGCCGAACAGCGGGCCCCACTTCCCTTTGGAGCTCGCCAGCAGGGTCTCCAGCAGGCCGCCGACCTCCAGCGCCTCCGCCACGATCGTCGCGTCGTCGACGCTCGCGTGGAGCAGGCTGTTGACCCCTGCGGCGGTGGCGGCCGTGCCGCAGTGGCGGTAGGAGTGGCGCTGCAGGGACATGTCGAGCCGCAGCGGCGGCGTGGAGTCGATGTCGACGGTGACGACGTTGCCGTTGATCGCGGCAGTGGCCATGACGGTACCCCCATCACGAGCCGCGCCGGGTCCCCCCACCGGAACACTCGGCCGCGGCCTACCAGCTCTTCCACTGTCCCAGAGACACACCGCCCCGACACATCACCGAACCAGCCAACTACCCGCCCCCACAGCACCGTTGCCGCACACCCCACCAGCGGCTCGGCACCTCACACTCCCCACGGGCCGCCGACAGGTGTGTATGGTCCGCAGGGAAGAGGGCAGGCTGACGGGACCCGATCGGAACGGGAGAAGGGCGGGGACGCGGATGGACGGCGGCGGTGTGTTCTGGTGGCTGGCCGGCGCGCTGGTGGTCGCCTGCATGGTGGTGGCGGCCGTGCTGCTGGTGAAACTGGTCCAGGCCCGCAAGGTCCTGACGGCCTCGGGGATCCCGATGTCGAACAAGGTCCTGTTCTGGGGGTCGATCGCTTATCTCGTCAGCCCCGTGGACCTGCTGCCCGACCCGATCCTGCTCGACGACATCGGCCTCCTGCTGCTGGCCCTGCGCTCCCTCCACCAGGCGGCACTCCGCCCAGGCCCGCACTCCCCGCCGGACGCCGACCGCGAGGCCGGCCGCGACGCCGCCTGACGACCTCGCATGACGACCTCGCACTCACCGCTCGCTACAGCTGCTCGATGTCAAGCCACTCCAGGTCGGTCAGTTCGACGCCCAGGCCCGCGGCGCGGTGGCCGCCGTCCTTGAAGTAGTGGTCGCCGAGGGCGTCGGCGAGGATCTGCTCCTGCTGGGCCTGGGTCGCCCCGGCGTCACGGGCGGCGTAGAGGCGGGCGGCGACCTCACCGGGCATCAGCTGGGTGAGGGTGCGCGGGCGCGGGTCGTCGGTGGAGCCGGCGGAGGAGGTGAAGCCGAAGCGGGCCTGGAGGTGCAGCATGAACCCGCGCTTCTCCGCGTCGCGCCGCACCCGCTGACGCACCCTCGGCTGCCACTTCGCCCTCACCCGCTGCTCCACCTTGGCCGCCGCGGCCGGCTTGGGGGTGGAGGTGCCCTTGAGCCACCGCTGGACGGTGCGCTGGGAGACGCCGAGTTCGGCGGCCAGGGCCTTGGTGGAGCCCTTGTGCCCCTTGAGCAGGAACCGCAGCCGGGCGCCCAGGGACTGCGGGATCGGCCGGGTGCGCTCCACCCGCTCCAGGCCTTCGTCGATCTCCCCCACGCTGCGGCTCCTCCTCGTACGGATGGTGGTGGTGCCGGCGGGGCGTCGGACGGACGCCGGTCACCGGTTCGTCCTACTCGTCGGCGGAGACCGCTCCGCCGGTCTTGATGTGCCGGGCCGGGTTGACGCCGTCGGCGAGCAGCGCGGCGATCTCGGCCATGGGCCGGGTGCCCTCGTGCTTGACGTGCCCGGGGCTCACCCCGAGCCGCAGCGCGCCGCTGACGGCCCCGTCGGGCCGGGTGAGGACGTCGAGCGCACCCGGGCCCGGCGAGGCGAAGACCGCGCAGTCGGAGAGCACCGCGAAGGCGTGGCGCCCCTCGGCGGCGGCCTTGCGGAGCTTGCGGTGCAGGTTGACGGTGGCGGTGTCGATGACCAGGGCGCGCATCAACGGGTCCCAGGTGGGCCGCTCCAGCGCGGGCCAGCGCTCGCCGGGACGGTAGCCGTGGCCGCGCGGCCGTTCCCGGAACTTCCCGATGGTGCCCTTGGCCGTCTGCTTGACGGCGCTCAGCACGGCCAGTTCGACCGGGTCGCCGGCCGTCCGCAGGCCCGCCATGGCGTCGAGGAAGGCGACCGGGTCGGTGTCGGCCAGGTCGAGCGGGATGCCGAGCGCGGCCATGGTGTCCACGTAGGCCTGCCGCAGGTGCTTGTGCCAGGGGTCGAGGTAGGGGCCGGACTCGTGCCGCAGCCAGCCCTCGGCCGGCTGCACGGGGTGGCCGAGTTCGGCGGCGTAGGCGAGCTTGGCGGTGCTGTACCAGGCCGGACCGGTCGGGCAACTGCCGTCCGGGGTGAAGGGGTTGGGCAGCAGCGGGTCGACCGGGACCTGGGAGAGGTCGGCCAGCCAACTGCCCGGGATCCGCTTGTCGAAGGCCGGGGCGAGCTCGTGCACCGGCTCGGACAGCGGCAGGGTGAGACGGCCGGCCGCCGCGAGGAAGGCCATGTTGACGTCCAGTCCGACCGCGTACGGCAGGGCGCTCTCGGCCGGGGTGAGCGGCCGGTGCCAGTCCCAGGCCTCCGTCACCAACTCGCCGTTCCCGTCCCGCTCCTGAGCCAGCGGGTGGACGTCGGGCACCTCCGGCGGCGCGGCGTCGAAGGCGTGCGTCCGGGAGCCCTCCACCGGGCCGGAGGTCCAGCCGCTCTCGGTGCGCACCGCCCGCGTGGGCGGTCGCAGCGAGGTCACCAGCTCCAGACCGCTGACGGCCGTCGAACCGCGCGGCGTCAGCACCCGGGTGGCGTACGTGCCGAGCAGCCGGGCCAGGCCGGGGGCGTCCAGGCCGTCGGGGACGGACCAGCCGCCGGAGGCGAGGGCGCCCCAGGCCGGCACGCAGAGCTGGACGCACTGGCGACGGCCGTCCTCCGGCGTGCGGTAGATCCGGGCCCACGGGCCGAGACCGCGCTGGGTGAGCAGCCAGCCGGCCTTCTCCAGCGCCTTCACCGCCTTGTGGTTCTTGGGGAGTTGGCCCAGGCGCGGAACGAAGTCCTGCTTCTCGTCACGGCCGGCGCTGGGCAGGCCGAGCTCCGCGAGCGCGGTGTCGGTGAGGACCAGCAGCGGATCGCCGTCGCGGCCGTGCCGGTGCAGCCTCCCCTGCCCGAGTCCGGCCTCCAGCGCCCACGCGACGGCGGCGGCGACCGTACGGGCGTCCGGCGCGGTCGCGGCCGGGGAACCGTCCGCGAGGTACGCCACCAGCCCCCGGCCGTCGGCGGCGACGTCGAGCACGGCGAGCGGGCCGGCCGGGAAGCGGGCCGCGGCCGCCCGCTCCCAGTCCGACTGCGCGGCAACGGACTTGGCGGGGGCCTTCCTGGGCGCGGCGGGTCGGGAGCGCACGGCCGTACGCGGGCGCGGCGCGGCGGGAGCCGAAGGCGCGGCGGGAGCCGAAGGCGCGGCAGCCGCGGCCTGCGGCACGCCGGTGGGGACGGCGACCTGCGCCGGAGCAGCCTCCTGCGGCGGAGCGGAGACCTGCACCGGAGCGGAGACGGCCGGGGTGCACCAGCCGCCCATGTGCACCGGACGGCCCTGCGCGCGGTACGGGGTCGGACGTCCGCACCGCACGCACGCCTGCGGCTCCGCGACCACCAGCTCCCCCGCGGCGGTCCGGTCCAGCTCCACCACGACCTCACCGGCCGCGGCCGGAGCCGGAGTTGCCGGAACGGGATCTGCCGGAGCGCCCGCGGTGACCGGCGCGGACGAGGGGCCGGACGGCGGCGGGGCGAGCCGGGCCGCCAAGCCCTCCAACAGCCGCGCGTACGCCGCGCGCCCCTCCCCCTGCGGTTCGCGCTGCCCGGACTCCCAGGCGGTGAGCGTCCCGGCGCTGACGTCCAGGGCCGCCGCGGTCTCCGCCTTGGTCAGCCCGTACTCGGTGCGCAGGCGCTTGCGCTCGTCGGGTTCGGGCAGCGGAACCGCCCGCCGGGGACCGGCGCCGAGCAACGCGTCGATCGCGTCCGGGGTCTGCTGCGGCGAGGCACCGGTCATGTCCGTCTCCTGATCCCTCTCTGACGCCGTCTCAGACCGCCCGGGACCGACCTCCCGAACGTCCTCCCACCTGCCCCGGCGCCTCGACCGGCGAGCGGGGTCAGGTACCAGACCCTAGCAAGCGATCTCCCTGCTCCCGACGATCTCGGTGCACCTCCGCCGTCAGGGCGGACCTCCGGCGCCGAAGGGGTCGCCGGCCGCCGGGCGGGAACGACGGAGGGTCCCGGCCGTAGCGCTACGGCCGGGACCCTCGGGTGGTCTCAGATGGGTCGGGCTTCCGGCCTCAGTGGCCGGTCGGTACGACCAGCACCGCGCCGGGCCAGAGGTCGAGGTTGTTGCCGACGTTGGAGCCGGTGGCGGTCACCGAGGTGACGTTCGCGTAGTTGGAGGAGACGCCGCCGCCGTCGGCGCCGGAGCCCTGACCGATGGCGACGTTGCCGCTGCCGGACTGACCGGCGGCGTTGTCCGCGAAGGCGGTGGTGGGGAGAGCCGAGAGAGCGCATGCCGCAATGAAGGCGCCGAACGCCTTACCGAAGGTTCGCATGAGTCCGATCATGGCAAACGGGTCAGCGGAAAGTCACGCTCCGTAACTCGTTCAGCCGAACACCGAACCGCACGGGGCCCGAACCCACCCGTTCGGCCGCACGCCGAGCGCCCTCTCCCCCACGGCGAACCGCCCGCCACCGCGCGGGCCGTGAGGGTCCGTCACCCGCAGTGTCCCGCCGCGGCCTTGCAGGCCGGTTCGTGCCACGTGGTGCGCACGACGCGGCCGCTCCGCTCGCGACGTTCGCTGGACCAGGTCCGGCAGCACCCGCCCCGGCCTGTGTGCCGTGGCGGCGCCGGGGCGCGGTGGGCCTGCAGGCCGACGGCGGGGCGGGACGGGCGGCGGCGGGGGCGCGACCGGCGCCCTGCGGAGGCTGCGGAGGATGAGTTCGTCACGGAACGGGCTCTGCCCGCCACCGCCGCCCACCGAACCTCAACCCACCCGAAGGGAGGATCACACCCCCACCTCCGCCACTCGTCAGCGGAAGACGTGGAGGTTCTCGGCGAGGAAGGCCTCCAGGGTCCGGGGCTCCCGCCCGGTGACCCGCCGGAAGGTGTCGTCCGGCCGTTCCTCCCGGACCACCGCCAGCTGCTGGATCTCCACCACGTGGGTGGCCAACCACTCCGGCATCCCGGCCCGCTCGATCAGGTGAGCCCGCAGGCCGTCCGGCCCAAGGTCCACGTAGCGGACCGTCCGACCGAGCAACTCCCCCAGGACATCCACGAGTTCGGGGTAGCTGTAGGCCCGGGGGCCGGTCAGCGGGTAGGTGCCGCCGGCCAGTTCGGGGCGGATGAGGGTCTCGGCGGCGAGCTCGCCGATGTCGCGGACGTCCACGTAGTTGCAGCGCGCCACGCCCATCGCGCCGGTCACCACGCCCGCGGCGGCGATGCCGGGCGCCAGGAGCAGCAGCTTCTGCAGGAAGGCGTACGGCCGCAGGACCGTGGTGGTGATGCCGGTCGCGCGCAGCCGCTCCTCGATGAGGTGGTGGCCGCGGGAGACCTCGACCGGCGAGTCCGCCTCGGCGGCCGGTGCCGAGATCTTGACGATGTGTCGGATCCCGCTGTCGAGGGCGGCCTCGACGGCGTTCAGCTCGTACCGCACCTGCTGCGGCCCGTTGGCCATGGTGAGGAAGAGCTGCTCGGCGCCCTTGAAGGCGGCCCGCAGCGAGTCCGGGTCGGCGGCGTCGGCGGCCAGCACCTCCGTGGTGGCGAGGACGGAGCCGTCCAGCGACGAAGCGAGTCCGTCGGGGTCGCGGGTGAGGGAGCGGGTCGGCACGCCGCGGGCGGCGAGTGCGTGCAGCGTGGCGCTGCCGGTGGCGCCGGCGGCACCCATGACGACGATCACGAGGGCTGCCCTTCGAGGAGCGGAGCCTGAGCAGGCTCGGCGGTGGCGGAAGCGGTAGCGGAATCAGTGGCGGCTGCGGCGGCAGCCCGCTGCGCGGCGCGGCTGCCGCGCCAGCGGAAGGTCGCGATGGTGCCGGCTATCGCGGACGAGATCGCGAAGTCGGCGGGCAGCCGGCCCGGCCAGGGGCTGCCGTCGAGCGCGGGGATCAGCGGCAGCAGCTGGGAGGCGGCGAGGCCGACGGCCAGGCCGGCGGCGGCACCGGCGAGGCCCGTGGCGAGGGCCGCGAGCAGCCGCGGGGTCCGCGGCGGGCGGGCCGGCACGGGGCGGCGGTGCAGGGCGACGGTGAGGGCGCCGGCCACCAGGGCGGAGGAGCCGCCGATGGTGGTGAGGGCGGCGGCCACCAACTGCGGCTGGCCGGAGGCGAAGCCGCCGGCGCTCGCCATCACGGCGGGCATGAGGTAGGCGGGCAGCACCTCCTTCCACAGGACGTACGGCGCCGGAGCGTCAGGAGTTCTCGTCCGCATGAACGGTCTCTTTCCATTGGTCGACGGGAGGCCCAAGACTTGTACTTAGGTCCCTAACTAATAGGGTCGAAGGAAGGCGGGCCGCCATGCGGCCCGCCTGAGCGGGAGTCAGTCTTCGGTGAGTGCGTCAACGCCCGCCACCACACGGGCCAGCAGGTCGAGGAAGGTGGTGCGCTCCTCCTCGGAGAGCCCGCCGACCATCGCCTGCATCCGGGCGAAGTGCTCCGGCGCCAGCGTGCGCAGCCGGTCGGCCCCGCGCGCGGTGAGGATCACCACGTTGCCGCGCCCGTCCTCCGCGGACGGGCGTCTGGCCACCAGGCCTTCCCGCTCCAGACCGTCGACCAGCCCGGTCACGGTCGCCCGGGAGACCCCGAGGCCGGCCGCGAGCTGGGACGGCGACTTCTCACCGCCGTGGTCCTCCAGGTCGGCGAGCAGCCGGTACCGGCCGGTGGAGAGGCCGAAGCGGCCGAAGTGCACCTCGCCCGCCTGGCTGACTCGGGTGCCGGCCGCCATCAGCCGGGCAGCGACGAGCACCGCCTGCGGGTCGGCCGCGAGGCCGTATCGGGAGATCTGGCGGCGCGCCTGATCGAGGCTCGGGGCGCCAGGGTCGAATGCGGACTGCGGGGTCACGAGAAGTAATATGGCGCCTAACCAGCTCCTCGGTCAAGGACTTCCGCGAAACGACCCGCCGCGTCGCGCGGGACCGCCCCGGACGGCTCAGCGCTTGCGGGCGACCGTCACCCCGTCGCGCAGCGGCAGCATGACGGCCTCCACCCGGGGGTCGGCCGCGACGAAGGCGTTGAGCTCGCGGACCGCGCGGTGGTCCGGCCCGTCGAAGGCCGGGTCGAGGACGCGGCCGCCGAGGAAGACGTTGTCCAGCACGATCAGGCCGCCCGGGCGCAGCCGGGGCACGAGCTCCTCGTAGTAGGCGGGGTAGCCGGCCTTGTCGGCGTCCACGAAGGCGAGGTCGAGCTCGGGCGCGTCGGGCAGGGCACGCAGGGTGTCCAGGGCGGGAGCGATCACCAGGTCGATCCGGTCCGCGACGCCGGCCCGCTCCCAGTGGCGGCGGGCGATCGATCCCCACTCCTCGTTGACGTCGCAGGCCAGCAGACGGCCCCCGTCGGCCAGGCCGCGGGCGATGCAGAGCGAGGAGTACCCGGTGAAGACTCCGACCTCGACGGCGCGCCGGGCTCCGACCAGCCGGGTCAACAGGGTCAGGAACGCGCCCTCGTCGTGCGAGACCTGCATCCGGGCGGCCCCGCCGGTGAGGGCGCGGGTCTCGGCCTCCAGGTCGCGCAGCACCTGGTCGGCGGGGGTGCAGTGGGCCAGCACGTACTCGGCGGCGACCGGGTGGGTGGTCTCCAGGCCGTCCCCGCCGTACGGGGCGCCCCACTCCACCGCCGGCCCGCCGGCCGACAGGCGGGTGACGGTGCGTCGGATCTCCTCCAGGGAGGCGGAGTCCGGCGCGGTGGCGGTCAGTTCGAGGCCGTCCGCCGTGGCGGTGGCGGTGCAGACGCCACCGGCCAGGGCCAGGCGGCCGTCGGGCCCCAGGGGCAGGGCGGCCCGCAGGAGGTCGGCGCGGTCGGTGGCGATGCGGGCGGTGGAGATGGGCATGCGGTTCCCCCCGTTGAAAGTGTCGACGGATACGGACGCTTCCGGTCGAGCAGGAGTCTGGGGCGCGAGGGGCCCGATTGTCAAAGCGTCGAATTCCATGGACACTTTCCGCATGGAACCCCCCGAGGACGACGAGCCGCTGACGCTCGACTCCCCCGCGCACTTCAAGGCCCTCGGCCACCCCGTCCGCCACAAGATGGTCAACGCGCTGCGCCAGCGCCCGGCCACCCTGCGGCAGTTGGCGGAGGCCACCGGCCTGGCCAAGGGCACCGTCAGCCACCACGTCCGGGTGCTCCAGGACGCCGGGCTGGTCCGGGTCGCCGAGACCCGGCAGGTGCGGGGCGGCACCGAGCAGTACTTCGCGCTGGTCAGCCGGGGCTTCCGACTGCCGGAGGAGGAGGGCGGCGGGGCCCGCTTCCTGGTGGAGGCCGCGCTCGCCGAGATGCTGCCCGAGCGGGACGACACCACCCACACCCGCCTCAGCCACCTCTGGCTCACCCCCGAGCAGGCCCGCGAACTCGCCCGCTCCATCGAGACCCGGGCCGCCCACCCCGGCCAGGATCCCGAGCACGGCGAGGCCTTCGGCCTGCTCGTCAGCCTCTACCGGGCGGACGTCCCGCGCCTCCCCGCCGACGGCGCCTGACGGACCACCGACAGAAATCCGGCTCGCGGATGCAACCGAACCACCCGCCCGGAACGTACTGGGTGTGGACCCGTCCGAGCAGCGGGCCGTTCACCGTCCTGGGAGCCCTCCTTGAAGAACCGTCACCTCACCGCCACCACCGCCCTGGCCTGCGCGGTCCTCGCGCTCAGCGCCTGCAGTTCCACCGGGAGCCCGGTGGCGGCCGGTGACACCAAGGCCTCCCCCACGGCCTCCGGCTCCGCTCCCTCGGCGGCCACGGGCGGCGGCGCGTCGCCGACCGTCCCCGCTCCGACCTCGACCACGCCCACCTCGACCGGCCGGCCCGACGCCCCGTCCTGCGGCGGCTCCGAGAAGGAGACCGACGTCACCGGCGTGCTGACCGGACTGGACAAGAGCGCCTCCCCCCGCTGGTCCGGCGTCATCAAGCTGACCAACGTCTCCGCCAAGCCGTGCAAGCTCTACGGCCCGGCCGACGTGCGCACCGACGGGGCCGGCACCTTCCACAAGCTGGTCACCGGCGTGATCGGCGACGTCAAGTTCGTCACCGACCGGGCGAACGCGACCGTCATCGGCCCGGGCGAAAGCCTCTACCAGGCCGTCAGCTGGCTCTCCTCCCCGCCCAGCGCCCCCAACGCGGAGTGCGCCACCGGCAACCAGCTGGTCCTGGTCCGCAACGAGGAGGCCCTCTTCATCTCCGTCCCGGTCAAGGACGCCCGCTTCTGCCCGTCCAAGGAGACCGGCTCCCCGCAGGTCATGATCGGTGCCCAGCTGGCGGTCGAGGCCCAGGCGAAGGGCCAGCTGGAGGTCTTCGCCACCAAGCGCTGACCCGCCGTCAGCCCTCCGTCCGCCCGGGCCACCACGGCCGGTGCGCCACCCACCACGCCGCCCAGGGGACCCTCATCCTCGCCGAGGACCGCCTCGCCACCCAGTGGCCGCAGCCCCTCGGATGGAGGCGGGCCGCGTATCACCTGCACTGCATCACAGTCCCGGTCGACCGCTGGCTCCGGCCGCCGTGGGTCGGCGTCCTCGGCACCCGCCCGAACGACACCATCGACCCGTGGCCCTACCTCGACCGGCTGCCGTTCACCACCGTCGCCTGGGCTCTCGGCCTCACCAACCGTTGTGCCGATCCGTCCTGAGAACCGGGCTGACCGCCTCCGGGAGGTCGACCGCCGGCCGGCGCCGCCCAGGCCATCGCCGACCAACTGTGACCGCCACCCGGTCCTACTGGGTGGCGGTCACAGTCAGTCGGTCAGGGGTTGGACGGTAGGACGAAGCCGCGCCGAGGCCCGACCCGCCGGACATGTACCGTCGCGTCGGTGATCTCCCGCCGGGTCGCCGGGTCCGCGCCGTCGAACACCCGCCACTCGCCCTCCGGATGGTCAGGGTCCAAGGGCCCGGCCACCCCTCGAAGGCCCTGGCGTCGCAGTTCGCTCGCTGCCCGCTCGGCTTCGTCCTCGTTCATCGGCCCCGCCTCCCGTGTTGATGGAGTCTCAGGCTAGCGGGGCTCACATGCCCCGGGTCGCACCGCTGCCACCACCCTCACCTCCGCCGCCGGAGCAGTGCGAGGCGCACGCGCCGGGGTTGATCGGACCGCACCCGCCCGGCACCGGCGTGTGCGAGCACTGCGCGGCGACGGCGACGAGGTCCCGCGTCGGGCTGAGCCACAGCTCACGGTCGGCGGTGTAGCCGGCCTCCTCGATCAGGGCGACGGTCCGCAGCAGGACACCCTCGTCGTGCCGGTAGGGGTCTGGCCGCTCCGGGTAGTGGTGGACGAACCCGCCGAGCCTGCCGCAGAGTTCGGCGTACGTGCTGGTGTGGAGGATCAGCGCGTGCCAGCCCTCGTCCACGACGTTGGACGGCGTGATCGGCACCTTCGGGAAGGTGCGGGCGGTGGCGACGAACTTGAGCGCGTCGGTGACGATGCGCTCCGCCAGCTCCTGCGCCATGCCGGGGTTGTTGTCCTGCACGGTGTGGACGACCAGGTCGAACCGGTCGGGGGTGAGCAGCATTCGGACGTCGATCGTTTCGGACATACTGATGTCTCCTCGCATCATGTCGATTCCGGGGCACCGTCCAGTGCCTCGGGTCGTGCGGTGGAGCCTCGCCCGTCTCGACTAGCGGACCTGCCAGGGTTGTGGCTGGCCGAGACGGGCGTTGTGCAGCCCGGCAGTAGAACTCGACTTCTCCTGCCGGGAGTTCAAGGGGGTGCTCAGCGGGTGAGGGCGCCGAGCAGAACGGCCGTGCCGACGAGCGCGAGCAGGACCCAGTACAGGGCCTCACGCCGCCGCCGGGCGAACCGATCGTCGTCGGTCACGGCCGTTCGCCTCGCAGGGGGCACGGGCCGGGGCACTCGCACGGCGGGTACTCGCGAAGACCTGCAGCGAGGTCACCGTCGTAGCGCTGCCGGGGTGCCCGCTCGGCTGCCGTGCCGTCAGGGCGGCGGTCGTAGACGCGGATCGAGATCCACGAGGCGTCGTTCGGTGCGGTCATGCTGACCGCCGGGGCTGGCTGATCCGGGTCCGGAGGGCCGCGTGCCGTTGCCAGACGACGGCCATCGCCGCTTCGATCCTCGCCGCAACCTCGGCCGCGGTAGCCCGTTCTGCCGGATCACAGTCGTGCCGCCGGGCGTCGGCGATCTTCGACGGGTCCATCAGGATCGGCGCGTCTGGGGCGGCTTGCTGGCGTTCGATGCTGTCGAGCCAGACGCAGGCGAGGCAGCCGGGCGGGGCGGGGGCCGGCGGTCTCGGCGGAGGGACCGCCGTCACTGGTCGCTCCCGGATCCCTTGGCCATCGGGTCGGTGCAGCGCATCCGACCCCGCGCCTGCCAGCCGTTGCGGTAGTCGGTGGCGAAGGCTTCGAAGGCGGCGGAGCCGACCCGCTGGTCAAAGTCGGGGATCGCCGTCCGCCGATCCGGGATCGTCCACTGCTTGGTCATGCTGCACCCATTCGTCCGGCGGGCTTCGGCCTGCAGCTTGCCCGTTGGCTCGTTCTGGGTATCAGCATCGGCACGCAGCGCTACGATCACCAGGTGTGACGGCCCGACACCTCGAACTGTCGGGCCCCGCCTGGAGGGGCAGCCTCCACCACCGCCACGGCACTGTCTCTCCGACAACCAACACTGTCGGACCACCGGAGGGGACCGATGGGAAGCCCGAAACCAGTCGATCCCGCGTCGACCCCGCTGGCGTTCGTCGCGAACGAGATCCGCGCCTACCGTGACCGGGCCGGCCTGAGCCAGGACCAGGTCGGCGAACTCCTCGGCTACACCGCCGACACGATCGGCCTCGTCGAACGAGCGCGGCGGGCACCGAAGAAGGAACTCCTCGACCGACTCGACCAGGTCCTCAACGCACATGGCGGGCTGTCCCGGCTGTGGCCATTGGTCCAGCAGGCGTTCCACGAGCCTTACCTGCTCGACTACACCGAGCACGAGAAGCGGGCCGAGGACATTCGCAGCCTCGAAATTCAGTTGGTCAGCGGTCTCCTGCAGACGGAGGCGTACGCCCGCGAGGTCATCTGGGAGGCGCAAGTACCGAACCCCGAGGAGAAGTTGGCACTGCGGCTCCAGCGGCAGGAGCGCCTGCGCGCGGCTGACGCGCCGACCTGCTGGTTCATCGTCGACGAGTTCGTGTTGCGGCGTCAGATCGGCGGGCCAGCGGTGATGCGGGAGCAGCTGGAGTTCCTGATCGACGCGAAGGCGGAACTCGATGTGGAGATCCAGGTACTTCCCCGGGAGATCGGTGCTCACCAGGGGATGGGTGGAGTCCTCACGATCCTAGCGTTCTCGGAGAGCCCGGGTGTGGTGTACGTGGAGAATCCCATCGACGGGACGATACTCGCGTCTCCCGACTTCTTCCGGAAAGCCGTACGTCTCTACGATCACTTGCGGACCGTGGCGTTGACGGTGCCTCAGTCGCGGGAGCGAATTGCCTCGATCTTGAAGGAGACGAAAGCATGAGGATCATGAAGGCGAGCGAGTTGACCGGGTGGCGCAAGAGCAGCCACAGCAACGGTGGCGGCGCGTGCGTCGAGGTCGTCGACGGCCTGCCCGGCATCGTCCCCGTCCGTGACAGCAAGGACCCCGACGGGCCCGCCCTCGTCTTCGAGGCGCCGGCCTGGCAGGCGTTCACCACCTTCGCCGCACGCTTCGACGTGTAGCTGCCACAACGAAGCACCGATGGCCCCGCCGGAACATCGTCCGGTGGGGCCATCGGCGGGTTCCGTCTGGTCGCGCTAGTTGTCACACGGGCCAGCTGAGATCGAGGTGCTGCGAGCCATCAATCAGTGGGCACTCGACCAGCTCGGCGCCAGCTACGAGCCCGGCGACCGCGTCGTCATCACCAGCCCCCGCCCATCGGACGGCGGCGGAGGCTGGGCCCACTACGCCGAAGCCCTCGGCATCGAGCAGACCCGCATCACCGGAGAGAGCACCTTCAACACCCACTCCAAACGCTGGCAGGTGCTCGTCGGCATAGACCGCAGCTGATCCGTCAGCGACTACAGCGGCGTCCGCCACTGGAACGGCCCCGCCCATGAGACACCGCCCGGGCTACGAGCCGCCCCGACCACCGGAAGGCCGGGTCAAGCACTTCGCCGTGAACATCGACTGGGTCACGAAGGACGGAACCTGATGCCGAGACCTGCACCCGCGCCCGCGTCCAACTCACCACCACCGGGCCCGACATCGCAGGCAACGGCCGCCTCCTCCTCCACGGCGTTGACATCTCCCGCTTCACCACCGCGGTCCGCATCGATGACCGCGTCTGCGACCGCACCACCGCCACCATCGAGGTCTGCCTACTCGTCGGCGCCGACTACGACGGCGACACCCTCATCCGCATCGGCGGCGACACGGCCGCCGTCCTCAAACGGCTCGGCTGGGCACCACCCGGCGGCGGAGGTCGTCAGGCCTCCGCCGCTCCCGGCGGGCGAACGAAGGTGTAGCCCTCCGGGAGCTCCCTGCCCCCTGACCATTCCCGGTATCGCTGCCGTGCCTCAGGACTGGCCGTCTGGCCCTTCGGAAGCTTGCGGAGGAACGGGTCGCGCTCTGGGTCGTAGACCGGGCCCTGTCCGGACGTAGACCAGGTGTCGCCCTGGTGGGGCTGTTGGTGGGGATCGGCCACGACGACATCAGCCTGCTGTTGCAGCGCGCGCAGAAGAGTGGCCAGCGCTATGACGCCAAGGCCTGTGGCTGCGGCCACCACCTTTGGCTTGTGCTGCTTGTACAGGATCTTCGCCTTCTCGCCGACGGACACGGTCTCGTCGCCCGTCGGCTGAATGGTGGAGTCAAGCACGTGCACGAGCTCCTTCTACGGCTGCGTGGCTGCCGGGTCGGGGGGCGGCATTATGCTCCCCCTGCCGGGCTACGGCTGGGTAGTGGCCGGCGCCGGATCCGCCGGCGCCGGTACAGCGGCAGGCGCCGGGGCCGGAGACTGCTGCCCGGCGAGGTTCGCCATCAACTTCTGCTGCATAGTCAGCGCCTTCATGTCCGCGTCCGACGGCGCCTGCCGCAGCACGAACATCTTCACCAACAGGACCAACGTCACAGCACCACCCGCGCCGGTGATCCCTGCGATCACGGGCTGGCTCTTGGCGAGCCACGCCGTCAACCCCAGGAACCCCAGCGACAGTAGGCCACCAATCACGAGCCCCGTCGCATCCAAACGCGCCCGCCGCTTGTCCTTGCTCTCAAGGTCACCCAGTTCCATGGCCCGCATACGTTCGAGATGCTCGCGCTGCATCTCCCGTTCCAGCGCCCCCATCGCGACCTTGAAGTGGGTGGCGGGCAGCTTCGACCACTGGCGGGCGAAGTCCAAGGCCCTCTGCCCTGACGGCTGCCCCTCGTCCTGCGTCACCACCGTGCTGCCCTCTCGGAAAGATCACTGACATCATCCATGGTTGGCTCGTCCGGCGACTCACCCGGCGGGCCTTCGACTCCCCAACTGCCGTCGTCAGGCACGGCGTCCGGCGGCGGCCCGAGTCGCTCGAACAACATCGTCATGCGGCTATCGAGCTGCTCAGCCGCCACATCCGCCTTAGGCCCTACAGGGACTGTCGGAACGAAGAATTGGTCCTCATTCGCCGTCCACGGCAGCGACGGCACCTTCATGGCCGGGTGAGCCTGCCGCTTCGCCTGCGCGTAGTCGCTGAAGGCCGCCTGCATCTCCATGAGCCGCAGATCAGCTTGCTGGGCCAGGACCTTCCTGTCCGCAGTCTGGTCGCGAAAGATGCGCATCGCCCTTTCGTACTCCTCAACAGCGTTGAGGAGTGACGCTCGTGTCGCCACCTCGTCAACGGCGACAGCGGGACCTGACCGGGCCTCAGTTGTGTCGATCAGGATCCGGACAAAGGCAGCCAGTTGATCGCGGTCGACTTCATACCGTTGGGGACGGGCAAGCACCTCATCGGTTCCCGCCGAGTCCCGCTGGCCCAGAACGAGCCTCATCAGCGTGACGCTCCGCACGAGCACAACGACACCCGTCACAACGAGCGCCCCAGCAGATCCCCACACGAGAGCAGACGCCACGAAAAGGACGAGGGTGATCAGCGCACTGGTCGAAGGACGTGTCAGCGTAGGGGCGACTATGTGCCAGTGCTTTCGTTCCACAACATTGTTGGGACTTGCAGGTTCTGATACCCCACCAGGAACTCCCGCCAAAGCCTCATCAGGCTGCTCGGCGCCCATCTGGCTTCACCCCCTGCCCGGCGTGATGGGACAGGATCAGGCTACCCGCCACGGGCGACCCCAGCGGCAGAACCGCCCCAAACATCGAGTGGTCAGCTCGGCTGGACACCACCCGGCGACGCCCCCCTACGGTGGGGTGATCGCCACCGGATCGGCCGGCGGCGGCACCGCCGAAGCAGGGGCGGCCGGGGGCGCCTGGGGCGGCTGCTGCGGGACCTTCGACCGGCTGATGATCTTCAAGTCGTCGGTGCTCGGCGACCGCTTCAGCACGAAGATGCTGACGATCACGGTGAGCGCCACCATGCCGGTCCCCGCGAAGATCCCCGCAATGACCGGCTGGTCGTTCACCGCGAGCCAGACCGTCGCGAACAGCCACCCACCGACCGTCAGGCCGCCGAGCACCTGGCCGGTCACCTCGCGCCGCTCCTCGGACTTGATCCGAAGCTTCTCCAGCTCAGCCTGACGGTCCCGCTCCTTGTTGACGGCAGCGACCGCGATCTTCAGATGCTCCGGCGGCAGCACCGCCCACTGATGGATGAGCTCCACCAGGGAGCCGACGTCTTCCGAACCCTGCCGCCCCTCCTCCTGCATCACCGGGATGACCTCACAGAGTCGTTATCGTCGAATACCGGGGCGTCCGGCGCCGAACCGGGCGGGTGACCGTCGGACCCATCCGTCGGTGTTGCTTCGGGAGGCGGTCCGATCTCGGCGAACAGCGCCGCCAAGCCCTGACTCAACTGCCGGGTGGCTGCATCGACATCCGGCCCGACGGGCACCGTCGGCACGAAGAGGTCGTCGAGCTCACCGAAGAAGGCCTCGTCCTCGGCCTCGTCGTCGTGGTGGTCGACGAGGAGGTCGAGGTGGGCGGTGAGGTGGGGAGCCTCAACCACCTGGAGGTCCGTGTGGAGTTGCTGCACGGCTCGCCGGAACGCCCTGCGCGCGAACTTCCACCGCACGAACAGGACGAACGGGAACAGGACCGAGATTGTAATGACCAGTCCAGCGATCACAACGGCTGTTGCGAGCGCGACGTTGTAGATGAGCCCAACACTGACCCCGACTCCGAACACCGGGATCACCATCACGGCGAGTTGAGTCCAATCTCCTCCGGAGACCTCCCATCCGTGCTGGAGTCGTCGGCGGAGGCCAATCCTGCTACTGGGCCTGCGACTTGACGGCATTTCGCCAACCCCCTCCCCTTGGGCCCGAGCATACCCGCTACACCAGGTGGCCAAGGCCTACCCCTAAGTGATCATCTGCCGCGCCGACCGCCCCGGTAGGCTGCCGGGATGTCTCCGCGCACCCTGCACAGCCTGCACGACCGGGCCGCCCTCGGCGCCCGCCTGCTCCGCGACCCGGCGCCGCACCTGCTCGAACTCGGCGACCTGGACGACCTGTTGTGGCCGCACACCAGCTGGTACGCCCTCGACGACGGGGGCCCGGTGGCACTGCTGTACGCCGTCGGCGAGACGCCGACGGTGCTGGTGTCGGCACAGCCGGAGCGGGCGGCGGGGGCCGAGGAACTGGCCGCCGCGCTGCTGCCGGTGCTGCCGCGACGCTTCATCGGACACCTGCCGGAGGGCGCCGTGAAGGTCCTGGAGGGTTCCAACCGCTTGAGCGGACGGGACACGCTCCTGCGGATGGTGCTGACCGACCCCACCCCCACCATCGCGCACGAGCCCGGTCCGTGGGAGCCGGCCGTGCTCACCCGGAGCGAACTCCCGGAGCTGCTGGGGCTGTTCGCCGCCGCCTACCCCGGCAACTGGTTCGACGACCGGATGCTCGACACCGGCCAGTACGTGGGCGTCCGGCACGAGGGGCGGCTGGCGGCGGTGGCCGGGGTGCACGCGTGGTCGGCGGAGCAGCGGGTGGCGGTGCTCGGCAACGTCACCACCCTGCCCGAGCTGCGCGGGCGCGGCGCGGCGGCGGCCTGCGTGGCCGCCCTCTGCAACCGCCTGGCGGAGACCGCCGACCACATCGGGCTCAACGTCCGCGCCGACAACGCCACCGCCGTCCGCCTCTACGAGCGCCTCGGCTTCACCGGGGTGACCACCTTCACCGAGGCGCTCTTCACCGCGCTGCCCTCCGACTGAGCGACGAGGACTACTCGGGCACCGGGTCGGCGCCGCCCCTGGTGCCCGGGCGGCAGCGCAGCAGCCGACCGGCCGTCAGGCGGGTGGCGCGCAGGGCGCCGTGGCGGTGCAGGGCCTGCACGGCGTAGGTGGAGCAGCTCGGGGTGTACGGGCAGCAGGCGGCGCGGCCGGGGCTGATCCGGGTGCGGTAGTGCTCCACCGAGCCGTGCAGGAAGGCGGAGGCGCGGCCGCCGGGGAGCCGGGGCCCGCGGTGGGCGGTGAGCACGGCCCGCAGGCCGGAGGTGAACACCACCGGGATCAGCGCGATCAGACAGGGGTCGGTGCAGCCGTCGGCGCAGTCGAGGGCGTCGCAGCAGTCGTTGTCCTTGTCCTTCTGCTTCTTCTGCTGGGCCTTGTAGCGCTCCCAGGCCCGGCGCCGCTCGCGCCTGGCGCGCCGCTCGTCGCTCGGCAGCCACCACCACGCCCGCTCCAGGAGCGGTGGCCGGGGCGCGGGTGGGTACACGGGGCCCATGGGGACCGCCTCTCATCCATCGGGTGACACGTCTGCCGGGACATCCTGCCGTACCGCCCCGCCCCGGTACGACGGGCATCTAGGCTGATCACCTGACGGCCCGTCGAACCGCCTGCTGCCGGAGAGGTCCCACCGTGTACGCCAAGCAGTACGAGCTCACCCTGCCCGCCGACTACGACATGGGGATCATCCGCAAGCGGGTGGCCGTCGGCGGGCACGTCCTCGACGACCGGACCGGTCTCGGGCTGAAGGCGTACCTGATCCGCGAGCGCGGCGAGCAGGGATCACCGGTGAACCAGTACGCCCCGTTCTACCTGTGGAACGACACCGGGGAGATGGCCCGTTTCCTGGTCGGTGGCGGCGGCTTCCAGAACATCGTCCGGGACTTCGGCCGCCCGGCCGCCCTGCACTGGACCGGCCTGGCCCAGCACGCCGGCCCGGCCCGCGCGGCCGTGCCCCGCGCCGCCTCCCGCCGCCTCACCGCCGTGCCGGTCGACCCCGACCGGGACCGCACCGGCCTCGGCCTCACCGAGCTGATCGCCCGCGAGACCGAGGAACTCGCCGAGCTGGCCCGGCAGGAGGACGTCCACACCGCCGCGCTGGCCCTCGACCCGCACCACTGGCAGCTGCTGCGCTTCGTCCTCCTCGCCGACACCCGCCCCCGCCCCGCCGCCGGCGAGGAGCACTACGAGGTCCTGCACCTCTCCGCCCCCGGCCTGGCCGACCTCCCGGAGGGCCGCACCTGGGCGACGGTCTGACGCCCGGTCAGCCGCGCGGTCCGACCCCGGTCCGACGCCCGGTCAGCCGCGCGGTCCGACCCCGGTCTGACGCCCGGTCAGCCGCGCGGTCCGACCCCGGTCCGACGCCCGGTCAGCCGCGCGGTGCGAGCACGTCCACGGCGGCCATCCCGGCGGCGGCCGCCGCCTCCAGGCCGAGCACGGAGTCCTCGAAGACCAGGCAGTGCCGCGGCTCGACACCCAGGCGGTGGGCGGCCAGCAGGAAGCCCTCCGGGTCGGGCTTGGGCCGGGTGACATCCTCGGCGCAGACCAGGGTCGCGAACATCCCCTCCACGCCCACCGCCTTCAGCGAGGCCTCGACCGAGTCACGGGTGCTGCCGGAGACCACGGCCGAGCGGCGGTGACGGAAGGCCTCCTCGACGTGCGGCAGGATGCCGGGCAGCAGCGCCACCTCGGGGAGCAGCTCGCGGTACAGCTCCTCGCGGCGGGCGGCCACCTCGGCGACCGGCATGGCCAGGCCCTGACGCCCGTTCAGGTCCGCGACGATGTCGGCGACCGGGCGGCCGCCCCAGGCGTAGAAGAGGCCCTCGGGGAACTCACCGCCCCACTCACCGACGGCCGCGCTCCACGCCCGGTGGTGGACGGGCATGGAGTCGACGACGGTCCCGTCGCAGTCGAACAGGTACGCCCGGAAGTCGCCCGGCGGCAGTGGAATGATCATGGCCCCACCCTAGCGACCGGACCGTCGGTGCACCGGTGCATACTTCTGCCCGTGCCGATAGCCGAAGATCCGGACCAGCGTCGCCCGGACCCCAGCAACCCCACCGACCGCTCCGACCGCCCCTCCGGGCCGGACCCGTTCGAGGGGCTGGTGCTGGACGAGGACTTCGTCAAGGGCGCCACCGCCCAGGAGGGTTCGGCCCGGGCCCGGATGCTCGCCGCCAAGTGGCGGGAGGAGGCCCCGGTCGACCCGGGCGGCCGCCGCTGGTCGCCGTCCGACCCGGTGTCGGCGAAGGCCTCCCGCTGGATCGACCGCCGGGGGAAGCTCGCGCTCTGGGTGCTCTGCGGACTGCTGCTCCTGGCGGTGGCGGTCAGCTACTCCGACTTCTCCCCCGCCCACCGCGGCGGCCGTCCCACCCACAACCCGGTCGTGGGCTCGACCAGCGACCTGGCCCTGCCCGGCGGCGGCACCTCGATGGGCAGCGCGTGCGGCGCCAAGGGCCGGCACCGCCACGCCCTCCCGCCGTTCGAGCCGGTGGGGCGGATCAAGGGCCCGCAGCTGGTGCTCACCTCCTACGGTTCGCAGCGCCTCTCCGGCGACGACCCCGGCGAGTTCGAGATCGACCTCGCCGTCGCCCCGGGCCTGGTGCCGCTCACCCTCCCCGCCTCCCTCGGCGCCGAGGGCGTGACCGTCGAGATCGAGGGCCCGGACGGACTGGTGGCCGGCGGCCACCACCTCCCCGTCACCCTCGTCGAGGGCACCACGCGCACCCCGGACGGCGGCCTGGCGGCCCCGCTCGGCGGCACCGTCCGGCTGGACGCGCTGGCGCTCTGCCCCGGCCAGGACCTCAGCCGGATCGGCAAGGGGCTCTCTCCGCCGATCGACAGCCACAACACCATCACCGGGCCGCCCCCGTACGTCCTGACCGTCTCCTTCTCGCACCCGGCCGTCGCCGCCGCACGGGCCGCCGCCGGTTCGGCGCTGCGCAGCGAGGTGCTCGCCGCCGACAACCTGGTGCGCCAGGAGGACGTCACGGCGTTCGACGACCCGTCACCGACCGTCCCGGCAGCGCCCGTTGCCGCGAATGAACTGGCGTGAACATTTCATAACGGCCCCGCCGATCCCCACCCCACCGGCCCCCGCACGCTCTAGCGTCGAACGACCCCGTCCGTACTCGACGCACCGGAGGACCCCGTGCGCACCAGGCTGACCCTCGCCGCCGCCGCAGCAGCCGTCCTGCTCCTGGCCCAACCCGCCACCGCGGGCACGGCCCCCTACGGCTCCGCCGGCGTCGGCGACCCGTACTACCCGGACTACGGCAACGGCGGCTACGACGTCTCGCACTACGACCTGCGCCTGACCTACCAGCCCGCCACCGACCAGCTCTCGGGCACGGCCACCATCCTGGCCACCACCACCGAGGCGCTGGCCCGCTTCAACCTGGACTTCGCCCTGGCCGTCCAGGAGGTCCAGGTGAACGGCCGTCAGGCGAAGTTCGCCGCCACCGGCGACCACGAGCTGGAGATCACCCCCGCCGCCCCGCTCGCCAAGGGCAAGAAGGTGACCGTCGTCGTCCGGTACTCCGACGTCCCCTCCAGCCGGAAGGTCTACGGCTGGACCGGTTGGCAGCGCACCCCGGACGGCGGCGTCGCGGCCAACGAGCCCGAGGGCTCCTGGTGGTGGTACCCGAGCAACGACCACCCGACCGACAAGGCCACCTTCGACGTCTCCGTCGCCGTCCCGGACGGCACCCAGGTGATCAGCAACGGCGCCCTGGTCGGCCAGTCCTCCAAGCTCGGCTGGACCAGGTACAGCTGGCGCCAGACCAAGCCGCAGGCCACCTACCTGGCCACCCTCGCGGTCGGCCGCTTCGACCTGGACACCACGACCACCACCACGGCCGCCGGCGTCCCCGTCATCACCGCCTACAGCCGCGACCTCGGCGAGTACGAGGGCGCCGCCCGCGCCAGCCTGGAGCGCACCGGCGAGATCACCGACTGGCTGGCCACCCAGTTCGGCCCGTACCCCTTCGCCACCGTCGGCGGCTACGTCCCCAACGTGCCCACCCGGTACGCCCTGGAGACGCAGGGTCAGGTCTTCTACAGCCCCAAGGTCTTCGCCGCCGGCTCCAACACCTCCGTGGTCGCCCACGAGCTGGCCCACCAGTGGTACGGCGACAGCGTCTCGCTGGAGCGCTGGAGCGACATCTGGCTGAACGAGGGCTTCGCCCGCTACGCCCAGTGGCTCTGGTCCGAGCACGAGGGCGAGGGCACCGCCCAGGAGCTGGCCGACTGGACGTACGCCTCCCGCCCGGCCGACGACCCGTGGTGGCAGGTGCTCCCCGGCGACCCGGGCGCGGACAACCAGTTCCACAGCGCCGTCTACGACCGGGGCGCCCTCGCCGTCCAGGCGCTGCGCAACGCGGTCGGCGAGCAGGCCTTCTTCGCCATCCTGCGCGGCTGGCCGACCGAGCACCGGCTCGGCAACGCCTCCCTGGCGGACTTCCGCTCCTACGCCGAGCGGATCTCCGGCAAGCCGCTGTCCGCCCTGCTCGACAGCTGGCTGCTCACCCCGGGCAGGCCGGCCCCCGGCACCGCCACCACCCCCGCCGCCTCCTCGGCCCCGCAGGGCCTCGCCAAGGCCGCGGCCCCGCAGGAGCCCAGGTCCTGGAAGCAGATCAAGGCCACCGACTCGCTGCACGCCGGACACTGACGCAGCGTCACCCGTGGCGGCCCCGGCCACTCCCCGCCGGGGCCGCCACGGGCGACACGCCGAGGGCGGCCGGGGCTTCGTGCCAGGGCTCCCCCGGCTGGAAAACTCGAGGTCATGAACGCCCAGGCCCGTCGTGAAGCTGTGAAGTGGACCACCCTCGTACCCGTACTCGCCTTCGTGCTGCTCGCCTTCACCTGGGGCAGATCACTGCCCGGCCCGGTGGTCGCGGTGGTGGCGCTGTTCCTCGCGGGCTCGGTGCTGGCGGCGGTGCACCACGCGGAGGTGATCGCCCACCGGGTGGGCGAACCGTTCGGCTCCCTGGTCCTGGCGGTGGCGGTCACCATCATCGAGGTGGCCCTGATCGTCACGCTGATGGCGGACGGCAACGAGAAGAACGCCACCCTGGCCCGGGACACCGTGTTCGCCGCCGTGATGATCACCTGCAACGGGATCGTCGGCCTCTCCATCCTGGTCACCGCACTGCGCCACCGGGTCGCGGTGTTCAACCCCGAGGGCACCGGCGCGGCCTTCAGCGCGATCGCCACCCTGGCCACCCTGAGCCTGGTGCTGCCGACCTTCACCACCAGCAAGCCCGGTCCGCAGTTCTCCACCACCCAGCTGGTCTTCGCCGCCGTCGCCTCGCTGCTGGTCTACGGACTCTTCGTCAGCACCCTGACGGTCCGCCACCGCGACTACTTCCTCCCCCTCTCCCCCAGCGGCCGGATCCTCGACGACGTCGGCGGCCACGACGACGACCACGCCGAGCCGCCGACCAAGCAGCAGGCCTGGATCAGCCTCGCCCTGCTCGGCGTCGCCCTGGTCGCCGTGGTCGGCCTCGGCAAGGGCGTCTCCCCCACCATCGAGCGCACCGTGGCCGACGCCGGACTGCCCTCCTCGGTGGTCGGTGTGGTGATCGCCATGCTGGTGCTCGCCCCCGAGACCATCGCCGCCGTCCGCGCGGCCGGCCGCAACCGCCTCCAGACCAGCCTCAACCTGGCGCACGGCTCGGCCCTCGCCTCCATCGGCCTCACCATCCCCGCCGTCGCCGTCGCCTCGGCCTGGCTCAGCGGCCCCCTGGTGCTCGGCCTCGACTCCACCCACATGGTGCTGCTGGCCCTGACCATCGCCGTCGGCACCCTCACCGTCATGCCGGGCCGCGCCACCCCGCTCCAGGGCGGCGTCCACCTCGCCGTGATGGGCGCCTACCTGGTCCTGGCCGTCAGTCCCTGACACCGCCTCACCTCCGCACGGGCCCCGCCACCGCCTCCCGGTGCCGGGGCCCGTCCGCGTCCGAATCCCGGTGTCCGAATCCTGGTTGACGCCACCGCCGCCCGCCCGCTTCGCTACCCCCATGAGCGATCTTCAGATCCGGGTCGTGGACGGCGAGTCCGACCTCCTCGACTGGCAGCACGTCCACAACACGATCATCCCCACCCACCAACTCACCCCGGACGAGATCCGCGAACGCGCCACCCGCAACCGCCTCACCCTCGCCCACCTCGACGGCCTCCTCATCGGCTGCGCCACCGTCCGCCCACCGACGGACGACGAGCCCGCCACCACCGTGATCGCCCGCATCCTCCCCGCCCACCGCCGCCAGGGCCACGGCACCGCCCTCTACCACCACGAACTCGCCCACGCCCGCACCCTCGGCGCCACCGCCGTCACCACCGTCGTCCTCGCCTCCAACCACGACGGCCTCCTCTTCGCCCTCCACCACGGCTTCACCGAGACCGACCGCTACACCCTCCCCGGCGACACCGTCCCCTACGTCGACCTCCACCTCGCCTGAGCGGTGAGCGACCCGGGAGGAGAACACCGGCGGCCGTAGGACCGGCCAGATGCACAGCACACTGACCGAGCACGCCCAGTGCCTCTACGGCGACGGGCCACGACCCACACCGGGCTGTCCGGTGCGCGATCACGACGAGGTCTACTTCGTCGAGGAGCTGACCTTCGCCGACGCCGGAACGATCCTGGCCATGCTGCGGGCCCTCTGCCCCCACTACGTCGACGGCCACCTGCCGGTGTGGCTGCGCAACCTCTCCTACCGGCTGATCCTGCTGCAACGCCCCGACGAACCCGACCTGATGCGCGAGGCCGCGCTCAACCTCGACTTCCACGGACCCGACTGGGACCCGATCGCCGCCGAGCTACGGCGACGCGCCGACGCCCTCGACCCCGAGCATCCGGCCACCGCACGCCCCCAACGGTGAACACCCTCGTCGCGCTCGCTGACGAGTCGAACTCGCGACGTCCGTGATCGTGATCGGGCGAGAAGCCGCTGTGGCATGCTCTCCGCGTGATCGATGCCCCGAACGATGACTGGTCGTTTGCCACAGCGCGAGAGCCGGCCCGCTTCGGTGCCTGCGGGGTGAACGGCGTTCCCGGTGTCGAGCATGCGGCGGGCGAGCGCGGGACGCTGTGCGGAATCTCCGCGCGGCACACCACCGTCCACCTGCATCTCTTCGTTCCCGACGCCCTGCAGTCGTGCCGGCGGTGTCGCCAGGAGGCCGAGCTGTCCCGGACGCAGCCGTGCGTCCAGGAACGCCTTCACAGTCGAGTCCTGGAATCGGCTCAGGGCACGATGCGTGACGAGTTGCTCGCCGCGCTGCGCAAGGGGGCGAACGTCCGTTCGTGGATCAGCGGCCCCTCCGCGGATCTGGCGAAGTTCTACGCGGAGCTCGACGAGCTGACCGAGGGCACCGGGACCGCAGCCGAGGCTTTCGCATCCGCGGCGACGATCGGACTGGCGAACGTGGAGACCGGCCTCTGGCGGTTCCTGGTCGTCCTGCCGCAGGACGGTGGCTCACCGATCATCGCTCGCGGACCGCGCAGCGCTCGTTGACGTGGTCGGGAAGCCCCCGGCCATCACCATGAGTTGACCTCGAACGGAGCCCAAACCGGTTCGGCAACTCGGTGGCCCCCACCGCGGCTACCACCTTGTCGGCCACCGGATCAGCGCAGGACCCAGCCCTCGCGGCGCAGCCGGCGTGCAGGCCTCACGCACAGCCACCGGGCCGCCCGGGACAGGAGCTCCACCGGCTTTCTCCACCCCTCTTTCCACCCGTGGGTGCAGGTGTTCCGAGCCCCTGATCAGCAGGCTTGGACCCATGACAACCACCGAATGGATCACCGACCTCGCCCTCCTCCTCGTGGTCTTCCGCCAGCTCCGCGAGGGCCGCCTGGACCGCCGCTCCTACCTCGTCCCGCTCGCCATCGTGGCCTTCGTGGCCAACAGCTACCTCGACGGCGTGCCCACCGCCGGCAACGACCTGGTGCTGATCGCCGTCCTGGTCGCCGTCGGCGCCGCGCTCGGCATCGCCGGCGGCCTCTTCACCCGGATCCGCAACCGCGGCGGGCAGCTGTTCATCAAGGCGGGAGCCACCTCCGCCGCCCTCTGGGTGCTGGGCATGGGCACCCGGATGGCCTTCCAGCTCTGGGTCACCTACGGCGGCGGCGCACCCCACGTGGCCAGGTTCAGTGCCGACCACCGGATCACGAGTCAGCAGGCCTGGGTCGCCGCCTTCGTCCTGATGGCGCTCACCGAGGTGGTGACCAGGCTGGCCACCATCTACCTGCGCAGCCGCACCGTGAGCACCGTCCTGCCGCAGTCGGCCGACGCGCGGGCCGACGCGCGGGCCGTGGTCGGCACCGGCCGGGCGTCCTGAACCGGGAGTAGGGTCGCGCCGTGTCCGTGAACACCTCCAGCCCCCGCCCGACCCCTGATCAGGGGCCGGGCGGCCACCGCACCGTGCTGCTCCGTCAGGACGGCGCGGTCCGCTGGGTCGTCACCCTGGTGGTGATCGCCTCCGCGTTCCTGACCACCCGTCCGATCGGCCCCACCGGCCGCGGCCTGGCCGTCCTCCTCCTGCTGGTGGTCTGCTCGCTCGCCCTGACGTCCCGTCACCTCCCGGCGGACTGCCCGCCCCGGATCACCCTGCCGCTGCTGACCGGCGGCGTCCTGGCCGCCGCGGCGCTGACCGGGCTGAGCAGCAGCGGCTCCGGCTTCCTGTTCGCCTACTTCCTGGCCGGTCACATCGGCTTCCGCTTCCCGGCCCGGCAGGCCCTCGCGCTGGCCGCCCTGACCAGCCTGCTCTGCGGCGCGGTGCTGTACTTCGGCCTCGGCCCGGGCCACCAGCAGCTCCCCTGGACGGTCGGCCTGACCACCGGCGTCCCGGTGGTCACGGGCATGCTCAGCCGGAGCAGGCAGCGGGCGGTGGAGGCGATGGTGGCCTCCGCCGAGTCGGCCGAACGCGCCGCCCGGGCCGAGGCCCAGGCCGCCGTGCTGACCGAACGCGGCCGGATCGCCCGGGACGTCCACGACGTGCTGGCGCACTCGCTGGCCGGGATCAACATGCAGCTGGAGCTGGCCGACGCGCTGATCGAGACCGGTGACCTCGCGAAGGTGCGGGAGGCCAACGCCAAGGCGCACGACCTGGTCCGGGAGAGCCTGCGGCAGGCGCAGTGGACGGTGCACGCGCTGCGCGAGGACGCCCTCCCGCTGGTGGAGAGCCTCGCCGCGATGGCGGAGTCCTCCGGGCACCGCGACGCCCTGCGGGTGACCGGCACCGTCCGCGACCTGTCCGCGCGTTCCACCCAGAACCTGCTGCGGATCGCCCAGGAGGCGCTGACCAACGCGACCCGGCACGCCCCCGGCGGCCCCGTCACGGTGGAGCTGGCCTTCGCCGAGGCCTCCACCACCCTCCGGGTCCGCAACGGACCGGCCCGGCGCGCGGGGCAACCGGCCGCCGGCAGTGGGATGGGCCTGGTAGGAATGCGGGAACGGGTCGCCCTGCTGGGCGGCACCCTCACCACGGGACCGGTCACCGAGGGACCGGACCGGGGAGGCTGGCTGGTGGAGGCGGTGATCCCGGGATGAACGACGCACCGGACGAGGAACGCGGGCCGCTGCGCGTGGTGGTCGCCGACGACCAGGCCGCCGTGCGCGAGCCGCTGGCCGCGGTGCTCGACCTCGCGGCCGACGTGGAGGTGGTCGCGGCGGCGGCCGACGGCACCGAGGTGCTCGCGGCGCTGGCCGCCGGGCAGCCGGTGGACGTGGTGCTGATGGACCTTCGGATGCCGGTCCTGGACGGGATCGAGACCACCCGCCGACTGACCGCCGAACACCCGCAGGTGGCCGTCGTGGTGCTCACCACCTTCGCCGACGACGAGTCCATCATGGCCGCCCTCGGCGCCGGGGCCCGCGGCTACCTCACCAAGAACGCCGGCCGCCAGGACATCCTCCGCGCCGTCCGCGCAGCCGCGGCCGGCCAGTCCGTCCTGGACCGCGAGGTCCAGGACCGCCTGCTCGCCACCGCCCGCAGCCGCTCCTCCGCCGAACCGCAGCCGCTGCCCGCCGACCTCACCCGCCGCGAACGCGAGGTGCTCGCGGCGATCGGCCGCGGCCTGCCGAACCGGGCCATCGCCGAGGAGCTCTTCGTCAGCGAGGCCACGGTCAAGACCCACATCAACAACCTCTTCGCCAAGGCCGGCATCCAGGACCGCGCCGACGCCGTCCGCCGCGCCATCGCGGCCGGGCTGGCCTGACCTCCGACCTCCGACCCCTGGCCCCCGCCCCCGACCCCCGACGGAAGGCCCGATGAAACTCCTCCTCACCTCCGGCGGCGTCAGCAACGGGACCATCCGCGACGCGCTCACCCACCTCCTCGACAAGCCCGTCGCCGACGCCACCGCCCTGTGCATCCCCACCGCGATGTACGGCATGCTCCCCCGCACCGCCGTCATGACCTGGCGTCAGATCGCCGGGCAGTCCCCCACCCCGCTGGTCGAACTCGGCTGGAAGTCCGTCGGCATGCTCGAACTCACCGCCCTCCCCAGCCTCCCCGACGACCACTGGATCCCCCTGGTCCGCGAGACCGACGCCCTCCTGGTCTGCGGCGGCGACGTCCGCTACCTGCACCACTGGATGCTCGCCTCGGGCCTCGCGGCGCTCTTCCCCACCCTCCACGACACGGTCTACGTCGGCCTGAGCGCCGGCAGCATGGTGACGGCCCCGCACGTCGGCCGCGAGTTCCTCGGCTGGCAGCCACCCACCGCCGCCCCCGACGACGACACCGCCCTCGGCCTGGTCGACTTCGCGGTCTTCCCCCACCTCGACAACCCGATGTGCCCCGACAACACCACCCCCGACGCCGAACGCTGGGCCGCCCGCCTCCCCGTCCCCGGCTACGCCCTGGACGACGAATCGGCGATCACGGTCGTCGACGGCACCGTCGAGGTCGTCTCCGAAGGCCACTGGCACCACTTCGCCCGGTAGTCCTCCCGTCCGGTTCCCCGCACGCCGGCGGCACCCGAGCGCATCCAGCTCGTCGGCGCTCCGCCCCGGGAGCGCGACACCACCTTGTAGCACCCACTACCGTTCGCTACGTTGGAGCCATGAAGCAACTCAACGTGCGGCTGGACGACGGGGTGCACGAGGCACTGGAGCAGCGCGCCGAGGCCGCCGGGATGACCCTGCCCGACTACGCGCGCAAGGTCCTGGCCGAGGAGGCCGACGAGCGGCGGGACCGGTTCCTGACCGCCGCCGCACACTTCGCGCAGGCCTGGGGCCCTGCCTTCGAGGCCGAGTTCGGGCCGTACCCGGCCGGCAGGCGGGCCGGCGCCGGGACGGCGGACGCGGCGTGATCCTGCGCGTGGACCGGGCCTGGCTGCTGGACATCGCCCACCAGTTCCTGCCCACCGACCCCGACGTCACCGACTACGGCACCCTGGCCGCCGCCGTCGCCCGTCACGTCGACGAGGTGATGGATGTCCCCGTCTACGGCGCCGTCAACCAGCGCGCCGCCGCCCTGATGCACCAACTGGTCCGCGTCCCCGCCCTGGAGTTCGCCAACGAGCACTTCGCCGCCGTGGTCACCGCCTCCTACCTCGCCGCCTCCGGTGTGATCGTCACCGCCGAACCCAAGCAGGCCGCCGAACTCGCCGCCCGCATCCGCGACGGCCACGCCGACGTCCGCGAGGCCGCCACCGCCATCCGCACCTGGTACCGCTGAGCCACCGCCTCCGGACGTTCGGATCCGACGCGTAGGATCGGCGGCGGCCGGCGGAGTTCGCGGGCCAGGGGGAGGCAAGCACCGTGGTTCGTGACGACCGGTACGACGAGCTCGGGAAGAGGTTCGAGGCGTACCTCCTCTCCGGCGTATCCGCGATGCAGAAGGCGGGGTACAACCCGACCGACTTCCAACGGATGATCAGGACCCAGGGGGCGGTGAGCACCACGAAGACCCTCCTCGCCTCCGCCAGGGACACGTCCTACGGCTTCGCCAAGCTGTGGGAGAAGGACATGCTCGACGCCAGCGTCGAGTTCGCCGTCTGCCTGCCGTGGTTCAGGGAGTTGTTCACCGACGAGGAGGTCGAACGGGCCGAGTTCCGCCTGACGGAGCACCACTTCGGCCTCAGGCGGATCGGCACCGTCGCCGCACCGGACTGGTACACCGCCCCGATGCCGGACCGACCCGACCGGACCGGCACCGGGGCGCGGACGGCGGAGCTCCTGGCCGAGCCGAGCCGGACGGCCCCGCCGCTGACCTACCGACAGCGGGTCGAGGCGGAGGAAGCGGCGCAGCGCGCCCGCCCCGCCACCACCACCGCACCGACGACCGAGGCGGTGCGCTCGACCGCGTTCCGGGCGCTCGTCCTGGAGCGTGCCGGGGGCCGCTGCGAGAACCCCGGATGCGGCCACCCCGGCTTCCACGTGCTCGGCCGCAACGAGCAGCCCATCGTCGAGGTGGACCACGTCCACGGCCTGAAGGCCGGCGGTCCGGACCATCCGGTCAACATGGTCGTGCTCTGCCCCAACTGTCATGCCGTCAAGACCCGGGGCCGTGACGCCGAGGTCGCCGCCCTTCAGCGGCTGCTGGCCGGGATCGCCCGAACGAAGCACGAGGCCGCGATGGCGGGGCCCGACCTGCCCCGGCATTGAACATCACCGGGCCCGCACGCCGTGTACAGTCCCGGCCGTGATCAATCGGGGGCGGATGACAGTGCAGCGGCGCAGACGGATCGCGTGGTCGCTCAGGGGTCTGGCCCTGCTGGCGGTCCTGGCCTACCTGCCGGGGAGGTTCGCCCGCCGGTCGGGCGGCCTGGTGGTGCTGGAGGACTGGCTGGACCACCCCGTGCTGCTGGGCGGCACCGCGATCGGGCTGACCGTGGTGTCGCTGGTGGTGGAGCTGGAGTTCCGCACCGTGTGGTCGCAGGTCGGCTGCGCGGCCGGCCTGGTGGCCCTGCTGATCGTCGGTGCGCCGATCGTCTTCCTTGCCATGGTCTTCGGGGGCGACGGCCTTTCGGTGACCCGGGTGGCCGACCCCGACCACCCGGACCGCGTGCTGCTGGTGACCAACGTCTCCGGCTCCATCGACCCGGACTACCAGGTGCAGGTGCTGACCGGCAGGGGCTGGTCGGCCCGCCACTGGGACCTGGGCGTGTGGCGGGACCGCGACCCCCGCGGCAACTTCGGCCGCGCCTCCTGGTCCAGGACCGACCGGATCACCGTGACCACGGACGAGGAGACCGCGGTCTTCACCCTCGACCCCACCACCGGCCGCCCCTCCGCACCGGTCGTGACCCCCCGTTAGGCGGGCGCCACCGGACCACTGCACGGAGCTAGTCCGCGGTGCAGCCCCAGTAGCCGATCTCGGCGGGTTCACCGTCCCGGTACAGCACCGTGCACCGGCCGATCCCACGCTCGACCGGGTCGAGCAGCCGGCGCGTGGCGGCCTCCCACTGCTCGCGCGTGGGCCGGCCGTCGGGGGCCCAGCCACGGATCTCGGCCTCGGTCAGGGGGCGCATCATGGCGAACTGGTCGCCCGCCTCGGCGTCGATCAGCGCGTGGTGGTCGAGCACCGTGCACGTGCCCCCGGTCAGGATGTACTCCTGCCAGGCCTCGTCCTCCCAGAGCTCGACGATGTCCCGCCCCGGAAACCCGTGGTGATCCCTCGTCAGCTCGTCCTTCTGGGCCTTCCGGAAGGCCGCCCCCAGGTCCTCCTGGTACGGCCCCGTCGCCGTCCACGCGTTGCCACCCATGGCACGTCCTCCCTGATCACCACTGGTCCGCTCGGCCGCAGGTTAGCCCCGACCCCCGACAGGACAGAGCAGGATCCGCCCGTCCACCGTGCCGAGGACCAGCTCCCCGCCACCCGACACCGTCAGCGAGAGGACGACGGTCGGCACCCCGCCGACCTCCGCGCGAGAGCGCCACAGCACCGCGCCGTCCACCGCGTCGAGGGCGAGGACCTCACCGGAGGTGAGGGCCGCGTAGACCGTCCGGCCGTCGGTGTCGAGCGCGGTGGCGGAGTGGTCGCCGGTGAACGCCCACTGCAGGGTTCCGTCCGGGAAGCCGCGCCGGGCGATGAACGCGTTCCCGGGCAGCAGGCCGTGCCCGTCGTGGATCCAGCCCGCGTGGACCAGGGCCTCGCCGCCTTCGGAGAGGCGTACGGCCGGGCCGCCGAAGAGCCGCCCGTTCCGCTCGGTGTCCCACTCCAGCGGGAAGTGTTCGCGGACCTTCGTCTTGCCGCCGCCCGTCTCCGGAGCGAGCGAGACGAACCGCCGCTCCTTCCAGGGCTTCTTCCGCTTGCCCTGGATGAACAGCAGCTCGGGGCCGCGCCGCACCTCCAGGTGGTGGTTGAAGAGGTCGTAGCCGCCGACCGTCGGGCCCGCCACGACCTCCCGCTCCGGCGAGATCAGCACCAGCGCGGGCTTCGACTCCTCGTCGCGGGTGTCGCGCAGCGCGACCCACCCGCGGTCGTCGGCCGTCATCGAGGCCGGGAAGGGGACCTCGGCCGAGTCGAGGGTGCTGCCGTCGGCCAGCGAGAGCAGGTCGACGGCGCTGGGGGCGTCCTCCCAGTCGGAGCCCGTCCAGCGCCGACTCCGGGGCACGTTGACCCAGGCCGCCTCCTCGCCCGGGCAGACCGCGAGCTGCCGCCCGCCGTCCGGGTCGGGCACCGACCAGGCCGGCTCGCCGGAGGGCAGCCAGCACTCCAGTGCGGTGCCCTCCAGCGCGGCCAGCACCCGGCCGTCGGCCAGCGCCTCGACCGCCCAGACCTGGCGCCGCGGTGACCGTCCGTCGGCGACACCGGCGACACCGGCGAGACCGGCGACCAGGTCCCGGGCGGCCTCCTTCGCCGGGCCGCGGTCGTGTCCGGCCTTCACCGGCGAACCGCCGAGCTCGCGCGAGGTCACGCTCCGTTCGGTGACGGCCCGCCAGTCCGCCCGCTCGACGAGCGCCTCGAAGCCGCGGGTGAACGGCTTCTTCGCCGCGTCCTCGTCCGGCGGGGCCAGCAGCAGTTCGAGTGCACGGCCGTCCTGCCGCCAGCGCACCCGCCGCACCTCGCGGTCGTGCTCCAGGGCGGAGACCGTGCTCCCGTCCGTGAGGTCGACGAGCAGCAGCTCGCCCTCGAACATGTAGCCGCCGTCGTAGTCGCCCGTCCCGACCGCCAGCAGCGGCAGGCTCGGGTGGAAGGCGAGCGAGCGCACCGGCCAGCGGCTGCTGACGAGCCGTCGGCAGTCCAGGGCGTCGGTCCCGTAGACGCCGACGCGGTGGCCGTGCCAGCCTGCGACGTCCCGCCCCGCCCACTGCAGGTCCCCCAGCTCGCCGCCGACCGCGACCTCTCCCCGCTCCTCGCTGCGCTCGGCCGCCACGGGCTCGCCGAACTCGGCGAACGGACGGCCGCCGAGCACGCGGCGTACGGGCAGGGACGGGGGTACGGGCAGGGGTGCGGGCATCGGTCGGTCCTCCAGGCAGCTGACCCGGCATCCTCGCACGGCCTCCCACCTGCACACGAACGGGAATCCGCAGGTGACCCGCCCTCAGGGGAGCAGCAGCAGGCGGTAGTCGGCCGCCACCGCGAAGAACCCGGCCGCGCCCACCGTCAGCAGGGTGTACGCGACGCGGCCGGTCCGGCTCCACCACCCCCGGCGCCAGGCCAGCACCGTCGCCGGAACCATCGGCAGGGCACAGACCGCCGTGGCGGTCGCCAGCACGGGCACGGCCGCCAGCCCGGGCGCGTTCAGCGGGACGGCTGCCATCAGGACGTTCGGATCGGCCCCCACCACGGCGAACCCGCCCAGGAAGCCTGCGCTCAGCGCCCCGCACCCCCAGGCGGCGAGCAGCGCGAACCGGGCCGCTCGCGGTGCGGCCGGACGCCGCCTGGCCCGCCGGACGGCCGCCGCGACCGGGATGCCGACGGCAGCGGCCACCAGCGCCGCCGCACCGGCCCCGAACAGCGGGACGTCCAGCGTCGGGCTGTCGTACCAGGGCAGCTTCTCGTAGACCTCGGAGGGGAATTCGGAGGAGACCAGGACGCCGTCCCCGGGGAAGGAGATCCGGGCCTCGCCGTCCCGTTCCCGGTAGAGCCCGGGGCCGACGGGGATCCAGTGCTGGGTCGGACGGGCCGGGTCGGGGGAGAGTCCGGTGGTGGTGAGGGTGCCGTCCGGCTCCGCCTCCACCGTCGGAACGGCGAACAGCGTGGCCGCCTTCATCAGGCTGCTCCGGCTGGTGCGGGTCGACCGGTACGGTCCGGCGTGAGCCGCCGACCCGGCCGCCTCCGGGGTCACCGGGACCTCCGGGACGGGAGCCGCGGGGAGGCGGCTGTCCAGGACCAGGTCCACGATCCTCCGGACGTCCCAGGGGCCGACGGCGCCGGTCCCGTCGCCGTTGACGGCCACGTACACGCCGAAGCCCTGCTCCGGCAGCAGCGCCATCGCGCTGTGGTAGCCGGGGACGTCGCCGTCCTTCCACACCACCGGGCGGCCCTTCCGCAGGCGGTGTTCGAGGACGTAGCCCATGCCGGGCATCCGGTCGTCGGCGGTCACCCGGGTCTGCTGCATGGACCGGGCGAGCTGATCCCCCTTCAGCTGGTCGGCCAGGTACCGGCCCATGTCGTCCGGGGTGACGGCGGGCCCGGTGCCGGACGGCGTCCAGGGCGCGTACTGGCCGCGCTGCTCGACGTAGCCGGCGCCCTCGGGGCGGTAGCCGCGGGCGAGCCGGGCGGCGACGGGCGCGGGGTGGGGCAGGGCGGCCGTCGAGCCCGTCATGCCGTGGGCGGCGAACACCTCCTCGGCCAGGTACCGGTCGAACGGGCGGCCCGAGACCACCTCCACCAGGTACCCGGCCAGCGCCAGGCCGTAGTTGTCGTAGGCGATCCGGGTGCCGGGCGGACGGACCCGGGGCGGCTGGCGGTCCTTCACGCTCTCGGCCAGCGTGGCCAGGTCCGCCGGGTCCTCCTCCGCGAGGCCGACCAGGTCCTCGTCGAAGCCGGCGGTGTGGGTGAGCAGGTGCTCCACCGTCACCGGGCGGCCGGGGTAGGTGTCGGCGATCCGAAAGGCCGTCAGGTAGCGGTTCACGTCGGCCCGGAGGTCGATCCGGCCCTCGGCGGCCAGCCGCAGGACGGCCTCGGCGGTGAAGACCTTCGCGAGGGAGCCGGTGAGGAACGGGGTGGCGCTGTCCACCGGCCGCCCGGTCCGGACGTCGGCCACGCCGTAGCCCTTGCTGAGCACCGTCCGGCCGCCCTCCACCACGACCACCGCCGCGCCCGGTATCCGGTCGGCGGCGAGCATCCCGGTGACCGCCCGGTCGACCGCCGCGCCGAGCCCGGCCTCCCGACCGACGGGCTCGGCGGCGGCCGGAACGGTGTACAGGGCTACGGTGTGCAGCGCCACGGTGAGCAGAGCAGCGGCGTTGGCCGGGCGGCGGATCGCGTTCTTCATGCCCCCGAGCCTGCCGCGCGGGCCTGACCCGCCGTCAGTGCCTGACACCTCGACCGGACATGTGATTCGCATGATCCGGACGTAAGGTGCGGTCCGTGCTGATCATCGTGCTGGTCCTGGCGGGGGTGGTGTTCGATCCCCTGCACCCCGTCCCGAGCCTCCCGCTGGCCGGGGTCCTGGGGTTGCAGCTGCTGCACTGCCTGACGGCGGGTCAGGACCGGCGGCTCCGCTGGACCTTGGCGGCCCAGGTCCTCCTGCTGCCCTGGGCGGGCCCTGCGGCGGCCGGTCCGGTGGCGGCCTCCGCGCTGCTGCTCCTGTGCGGCCGCAGCCGCCGGGTGGTGTTCGCCGGGGTGGTCCTGGGGGCGGGCCTGATGGCGCCGGCCGAGCCGTTCGCGGTCGCGCTGGCCCTGCTCAACGCCGTCTGCCAGGGGCTGGTGCTGTTCGGCGTGACCCAGCTCGGCCGGACCAGGGCCGCCGTGCACGCCGTCCGCGCGGAGCTGGTCGCCGCGGCCGTGGCCGAGGAACGCTCCCGCGCCTCGCGCGATCTGGACGACGCCCTCGGCACCGCGCTCTCCGGGATCCTCGCCCTCGCCGCACGGGGCGAACTGGCCGAGATCATCAGGGTCTCGAGGCAGGCGGCCGCCCTGGCCCGGTCCGTCCCGGAACGGCCGTCGCCCGCATCCGCACCGCCCGACGACCTCCTCCCGCGCCTCGCCCTGCCGATCCTGCTCACCGTGCACGGCGGCTACCTGCTGATCGCCCTGATCTACCTCGGCGGCCGCCCCGGCCCCGCCCTGCTCGCCGCCGCCGTCCTCGGCCTCCAGCTCCACCACTCCCTCCCCCGCCCACCGGGGGAACGGCCCGCCGGGCTGGCCTGGACCTCAACCGCCCTCCTGGCACTGACCGTTGCCACCCTCCTCCACCCGGGGCAGGCCTACCCGCAGCTGGTCGGCTTCGCCGCCGCCACCTTCCTGCTGCTCGGCCGCTGGTGGACGCTCGGCGCGGCGGGCCTGCTCGCCTTCCAGACCGCGATCCTCGCCCTCCGCGACCACCCGACCGGCGAGGTCCTGTACTGGGCCTTCAACTCACTGGCCGTCGCCGCGATGCTGCACGCCCTGGCCGTCCAGACCCGCCTGGTCTTCGAAGCCCGCGAGGCCCGCCTCGCCCTGGCCGCCATCGCCGTCACCCGCGAGCGCCGTCGCATCTCCCGCGACGTCCACGACCTCCTCGGCCAGGGCCTGTCCGCCATCACCGTCCGCGCCGAACTCGCCCTCCGCCTCTCCCCGGCGGACGCCGTGACCGCCGAACTGTCCGAGATCACCGCAACCGCCCACCGCTCCCTGACGGCCCTGCGCGCCATCCCCCACGACGAGGACCCCGACCTCTCCCTCGACGCCGAACTCACCTCGGCCCGCGCCCTGTTGGAGGCGGCCGGCATCCGCGTCACGATCCACCGGACCTCCCGCCGCGACGACCGGCTGCTGGCGATCGTCCTCCGCGAGGCCGTCACCAACGTCCTGCGCCACAGCACCGCCACCCACTGCCTGCTGCACCTCGACGCCACCGGCCTCCGCATCCGCAACGACGGCGCGACCGCCCCCACCCGCACCGGCGGCCGCGGCACCACCAACCTCACCGACCGGGTCCGAGCCGCAGGCGGCCAGCTGACGGTCCACCAGGCAGACGGCCACCACGAACTCACGGTCCTGCACCCTTGTTGACGACCTACCCGGGAGAGCCGCCCTCCGCCGGGTCGGACCGACCGCACCGGCTCCACCGGGGAGGGCCTCTGCGACCGGGCCGGCAGGCCGTACGAGCTCGCGGCCGGTGGAACGAGGGGCCGGGGGTGCGCCCGGTCGAGGCGCCCGACGCGGCGCCGGGCCGTCGGGCGTCAGAGCCAGCCCTTGTGAGCGGCCTTGATGCCTGCCTCGAAGCGGCTGCTGGCTTCCAGGCGTTCCATGATGGAGGCCATCAGGCGGTTGACGGTGCGGGAGGAGACGCCGAGCCGCTGGCCGGCGGTGTCGTCGGTGAGGCCGGAGCCGAGCAGGCGCAGGAGCTCGCGTTCGGTGTCGCTCAGGCCCGTCGCGGCGTCCTGGGCGCGGGTCGCACCGAGGGGCACGGCGGTGGCCCAGGCCTGGTCGAAGAGTTCGCACAAGGCACCGACCAGGCCGGGTTCGGTGACGTGGAGTGCGCCTCTGCGCGTGTCGGCGGGGTCGATCGGGACGAGGGCCTGGGCACGGTCGACGATGACCAGGCGCTGCGGGATGACCGGGGCGGTGCGGATCTCGCCGCCGTGGTCGAGTACCCAGCTCGCGTGGGCGACGGTGTGCGGGACGTTGCGCACGGCGTCCTGGTAGAGGCTCCTGATCGCGACGCCGCGGGCCAGGGCTCGGCCGTTGGCGCTCTGGGCCGCGGCCAGGTCCTCGGGGCGGTGGCCGGTCCCGGGGTGGACGCCGAGGCACTCGGCCCGTGCACCGCGGGCCAGTTCCTCCAGCCGGGCCTGGATGGCGTCCATGCCGAGCAAGCGTTCACCGTGGGCGGCCCGGGTCTCGGCCCGGTCGGCGACCAGGCGGGTGACGGCAGCCCGCGAGGCTGCCAACTGGGCCTGTCGGGCAGCCAGTTCGGCCTCCTGGCGGGCCAGCATGTCGGCGAGGCCCACTTCGGGACTGACCGCACGCATCTGGCCGGGATGTTCGCTCGATGCGCGCACCAGCAGCAGGGCGGCGAGCTCGTCCAGGCCGGCGCGCACCCGGTCGGCGGTCAGGTCCAGGTCGGCGGCGAGTGCGGCGACTCCGACACCGGGCCGGTCGAGCATGGCCTGGTAGACGGCCGCGGCGGGGCCGGACAGCCCCAACGATTCGAGCATGGTGTGTTGCCCCCCGTGAAGACGCGGTTGCGCTTCGGCATCGCCGCCCATGATGGCAGGCCCTTCACATCCCCTTCAAGATCCACTTTGGGGTGTTTGTGCACGCACAAGGCATTTGGCGGGCCTGCCCCTAGTGCCGGGGTCCAGGGCTGTTGCGCGGGTCTGCCCCGGGACGAACCGGGTCGAAGCAGACGTCCCCGGTCCTGCTGTCCTGTCGAAATCCCGCCAGGCGCCTTGGCGACAGCCGGAAGTCCTACCGGCGCCACCACCGGGCCGCGAAGCTTGAGCCATCGCCACCAGGGACCACCCGCAACGGCGAACGGACCGAGCGCCACCGCGGAGCGTCGAACCGGCCCGTGTCCCGCACCCTCCTCCAGCCTCGTGAAGGGCAACGACCATGACCCGCCTGTCTCTTGCCGTCGCCACCGCGGTCGCCACCCTCGCCGTGACCGTGCTTCCCACGGCAGCGGCCACCACGGCCCTCGCCTCCCCGGTGCCCGCCACGTCGGCCACCACCACGTCCCCCGCGGCGGTGGACCCGGACGAGTTCCAGTGGGGCTGACCCGCCGATGGACATCGTCTACACCAGCCTGGACCACCGCCCCGGCACCCTCCCGGACTCCCTGACCGAGGTCCCCGAGGCCCTCGACGCCCTGTGGGCGCACGCCACACCCGAGGACGGCCTGGAACACGCCAGCGCCCGCAGCGAGCCCGGCCGCCTCGACCTGCTGCTCTTCCTCCTCCCGCCCGACAGAGCCGGAGCCGGGGCCGAGGCCGCCACCGGCCGAGCCGCCGCCCTGGTCGCCCGCAGCTACCGCAACTCCCCTGTGCTGAAGCGGCGTTACCTCCCGCCGGTGCCCGCGCCGGGCTTCCCCGGCCGCTGATCACTCGCGCCCGCCCGGCCGACTGCTGGTCCTGCAGGGCAGCCGTCCGCCCCCGTCATCCGCACGCGCCGACGTTCGCCGTGCACGAGAACACCCACACGACCTGTGAGTCGACACCGCCTTCTCCCCGAGGGCCGTCGACCGGACCGGCGCCGGGCTGACGGCCCGTGAGCTCTGCCGCCGGGCCCTTGCCGAGGCCCCCGGAGCTCGCTCACCGGCGCCCGGCCCGCTGTGCGCGCCGCCCGTCCTTCCGTTCCCGTCCTCCGAGCAACCGAGAGTGGAACCTGCCATGAGCACACCGATACGCCGTCTGATCAGCGCCTTCGCCGTCCTGGTCACCGCCCTCACCACGCTGGTGGTCCTCCAACTCCCGGCCCGGGCCGCCATGGTGTCCGACGTCAACGGCTGGATCACCAGGAGCGAGGTGATCGAGCGGGCGCAGTACTGGGTGGACCACAAACCCGGTACCTACAGTCAGAGCGGGTACTCTCCCGGGCCGACGGGTGACCGCAACTACCGGCGGGACTGCTCCGGCTACGTGGACATGGCCTGGCACACCGGTACCGACTACTCGACCCGCACGCTCGGGCTGATCTCCCACACGATCGGCTGGAGCCAGCTCAAGGCCGGCGACATCCTGCTGGACGAGCAGGAGCACGTGATCCTGTTCGACGCCTGGGAGAGCGATCGCATCCACTTCTCGTACTACACCTTCGGCGACACTCCGGTGCAGCGGATCACCCACGCTTCCAAGGACGCCCCGGACCTGGACGGCCACCCCCGGGGCGACTACGTCCCCAAGCGGTACGACAAGATCGTCGACGACGAGGCGGCGGTCGGCCGCAAGCAGATCGGCAACGACGCCGACGGCGCACTGAACTACGTCGAGAGCAACGGCAGCGGCGGCTTCCGGGTCCGCTACCAGAACGCGCCGAACAGCACCTGGCACGAGTGGACGGACCTCGGCGGCAGCGGCCTCACCGGCACCCCGGTGCTGGGGCGGAACGCCAACGGCACCCAGGAGCTCTTCGCCCGGCGCGCCGACGGTCACGTCCTGGCGGCCCATCAGGTGGCGCCGAACAGCACCTGGTCGGGCTTCGTCGACCTGGGCGGCAACGTCGTCTCGGACCCGGCCGTGGCGTCCAACGCGGACGGCACCCAGCAGATCTTCGCCCGCAACGCGGGCGGCGGGATCTCCACCACCTGGCAGCTCAGGCCCAACGGAACCTGGCACGAGTGGGCGGACCTCGGCGGCAGCGACCTGACCGGCACGCCGGCGGTGGGGCGGAACGCCAACGGCACCCAGGAGGTCTTCGCCCGGCGCGCCGACGGTCACGTCCTGGCGGCCCATCAGGTGGCGCCGAACAGCACCTGGTCGGCCTTCGTCGACCTGGGCGGCAACGTCGTCTCGGACCCGGCGGTGGCCTCCAACGCGAACGGCACCCAGCAGGTCTTCGCCCGCAACGCGGGCGGCGGGATCTCCACCACCTGGCAGCTCAGGCCCAACGGAACCTGGCACGAGTGGGCGGACCTGCGCGGCGTCAACCTGGTCGGCACCCCGACCGCGGTCCTGTGCGCCAACGGCAACCTGGAACTGTTCGTCCGCAACGGCAGCGGCGCCGTCATGAACGTCCACCAGATCGCGCCGAACAGCACCTGGTCCGGCTGGAGCGATCTCGGCGGGCAGACGGTCGGCGACCCGGTGGTCGGCAGTGACGCGGACGGCCGGTTCGAGCTCTTCGGCCGCACGGCCGACGGCGGGACGGTGCACGCCTACCAGCGTTCGCTGGCCAGTGCCTTCACCGCCTTCGCGACGGTCTGAGCCGAGCACGGCGGGCCGCACACCCCCTGGGGCGTGCGGCCCGCTCGCGTTCGCGATCCGGGGTCAGGAGCGGTTCGAAGAACGCACCGCGACCGTCAGGGCCGCCTCACCTGCTCGAACGGAACGGCCGTCAGAGCCAGCCGTTGTCGACGGCTATGCGGACGGCGTCGAGGCGGTTGCGGGCGTCGAGTTTGGTGACGATCGCGCCCAGGTAGTTGCGGACCGTGCCCTTGCCGAGGAAGCACCGGGCCGCGATCTCGGCCGGGTCGGCGCCGTCCTGGGCCATCCGGAGGAGTTCGGTCTCGCGTGGGGTCAGGGGGTTGGGGCGTGCGGTGAGGGCGGCGGCGGCCAGGGCCGGGTCAACCACCGTTTCGCCGGCGGCCACGCGGCGGATCGCGTCGGCGAGTTGCTCGGGCGGTGCGTCCTTGAGGACGAAGCCGCGCGCCCCGGCGGCGAGCGCGCGGCGGAGCGTCTCGGCCCGGCCGTGGGAGGTCAGCATCAGCAGGCCGCAGCCGGGCGCCCCGGCGTGGATCTCCACGGCGGCGGCCAGCCCGTCCAGGCGGCCCGGCATCTGGATGTCCAGCACCACGACCTCGGGCCGGAGTTCGGCGGCGCGGGCCACCGCGTCCTCGCCGGTGGCGACCTGGCCGACCACCTCCATGTCGGGCTCCATGCCGATCAGGGCGACCAGCGCGCCCCGGATCAGGTGCATGTCCTCGGCCAGCAGTACCTTGATCACGATCGGGCCCCCGTCACGCCGCGACGCTACCACGCGGCCGGAGAGGCGCCTCGACGCCCGACCCGCCGTCACGAGGCACCGCGCCGCCGTCACGAGGCACCGCGCCGCCGCGAACTGACCCGCTGTCAGGGAGCCGCGTCGCCGCCCCGGAGGAGGGCGAGGCCGATCTCCGGGCCGAGGCCCTGGGCGTAGGCGAGGTGGATGAGCACCTCGGCCAGCGGCTCCAGGTAGCGGGCGGTGGCCAGCGGGCCGGCGTCCACCGCGTCGAAGCCGAGCTGGGTGCCGAGTTCCGCCACGGCCTTGACTGCCTCGCGGTCGTCGCCGGCGAGCAGCAGGAGCAGCGGGCGGCCCTCGTAGGAGGCGGCCGCGGTGGCGGCGGCGAGGACGGTGTTGAAGCCCTTGACCACCCGGGCGCCGGGCAGGGCCTCGGCGACCAGTTCGCCGCCGGAGGTGGTGTGACCGACCGTCAGGGAGAGGAAGTCGGGGCTGAGCGGGTTGGTGGCGTCGACCACGATCCGGCCGGCCAGGGCGGCCCGGACCTCGGGGGCGAGGGTGGCGGTGAAGGGGACGGCCAGGAAGGTCATCTCGGCCTCGGCCGCCTGCCGGGCCGCCTCGGCGACGGGGGTGGCGGTGTTCGAGGTGGTGACCTCGTGCCCGGCGCCGGACAGGCGCCCGGCCAGGGCCGAGCCGGCGTTGCCGGTGCCGATGACGTTGATCCGCAAGACGGTCCCTCCCGAACGGGCACGGAGTGCGCCGTGAAGCGCACGGAGCCCGGGGCGGACGGCCGCCCCGGTGTCGGTCAAGCTACCGATCACCGGGGCCGCGGGCCGCCCCGTGCCGTCCGCGTCCGCCGTACCGTCAGGTCCGGGCGGTGACTCGGGCAGGTGCGGTGCGCCGGTGCCTGAGGTTGACCACGGCCGCCCGGGCCAGCACCGCCGGGTTGAGGAAGCGCAGCGGGCCGATCAGCCGGGAGGCGAAGCGGTGCATGTGCCGGGCGATCGCCGCGTCGCGGGCGGCGGCGGAGAAGATCAGCCGCTCCCCGGGGTTGAACGGGCGGGCCTTGGCGTAGTCGGCGGCCAGCTGCTGGTGCCCCGTCAGGCTGCGGCGGTGGCGCCGGGCGTAGGCGGCGAGCGCCTTCTCCAGGTCGCCCTGGCCGGGGCTGTCGGCTCCGCGAGCGCCTGCCAGGGCCGGGCCGACGGCCTCGGCCAGCCACTGGGCGGACTGCAGGGCCCAGGCGCAGCCGACGCCCCAGAGCGGGTCGGGGGTGAGCGCGGCGTCGCCGACCAGGGCGAGGCCGGGGGCGGTCGGACGGCGGCTCTGCAGGGGGTAGTTGACGGTGCCGATCAGCTTGGAGATCCGCCGGGCGCCGTCGACCGGCGGTGCCTCGGGGAGGGCGCGGACGAATGCGAGGAAGCTGCCCTCCGGGTCCGCCTTGAAGGCGGCCAGGTGCTTCTTCTTCTCCACCAGCACCGCGAGCACGGTGACGCCGTCCTCGTTGGGGAAGGCGTAGGCCATGTCGGGCTCCAGGAACCAGGTCTGGCCGATCCCCCCGGCCAGCGGCAGGTCGCGGTACTGCGCGAGGTAGCCGAAGCGGCCGTTCTCGTACTGCTTGGTGGCGATGCCCGCCCCCTTGGCGACCGCCGAGTCCTTGCCGTCGGCGCCGACCACCAGCCGGGCGCGCAGCTCCCGCTCGCCCTCGTGGGTGCTCACCCGGACGCCGACCGTCCGCCCGTCCTCCCGCAGCAGGCCGGTGACCTGGTGGCCGAGCAGCAGGTCGACCCCGGGGGTGGCGGCGGCGCGGGAGCGGATCAGCGGGTCGAGCCTGCTGCGCCGGAGGTTGTAGGCGTACGGCAGGGCGGGCCCGCCGGGGGCGGCCTGGGGCTCGATCCAGCCCCAACGGGTCCACCAGCGGGCGTCGTTGTGCAGGGCGCCGGCCGCCTCGATGGCCTCCGTCAGCCCGAGCTCCACCAGGACCGGGTAGGAGCTGGCCACCAGGGAGTGGGTGCAGAGCACCTTGTACGCCTGCGGGTCGGACCGGCGCTCCAGCAGCGCCACCCGGACTCCCTGGCGGGCCAGCAGGATCGCCGCGGCGCACCCCGCCAGGCTGGCCCCGCTGATCACGACGTCGTACTGCTTCGGACTCCGCGTACCGTGCCCCGTGCTTCCGGACCGTGCCATGAGCCGTCCGCCCCCTTCGGTGCCGTTCCGTCCCACCGGCCGATTACCGGTGGGTACACATCAGCGCCCCTCAGCTGACAACCTGTCAAGAGCGCACCCCGCCCCGGACGGCGACCGCCACTATTCATCAGGAACCCTGCCTGATAAATTCTGCTCCGTCAGAGCGCAGCCGTTCACTCACCAGGGGAGGGCCCAGATCCCATGGGCAGCTATCAGGACGCCCGCCGGGCCAGGATCCGGTTCGGCGTGGTCTTCGCCGTCCACGGCGCCGTGACCGGCACCTTCGTCACCAGGATCCCCTGGCTCCAGCACCACCTGGGCCTGAACGCCGGCCAGCTCGGCCTCGCGCTGCTCGCCCCGGCGATCGGCGCCTTCCTGGCGATGCCGCTGTCCGCCCGGGTGGTGGACCGCTACGGACCCCGGTCGGCGATGCGGCTGCTGATGGTCCTGTGGTGCCTGTCGCCGGCGCTGCCCGCCCTCGCACCGAACCTGCCCGCCCTCTGGGCGGCGCTCTTCGTCTACGGCGCGACCTCGGGCATGGCCTCGGTGCAGTTGAACGCCCGGGGCGTGGAGGTCGAACGCGACCTCGGACGCTCCGTCATGTCCGGTCTGCACGGCCTCTGGAGCGCCGGCGGCCTGATCGCCTCGGGCTTCGGGGTGCTCGCGGCCGGGCAGCACCTCGACGCCCGGATCCACCTGGCCGTCACCGCCGTGCTGCTCACCGCGCTCGCCGTGCCCGCCTGCAACGGACTCCCCGACCTGCGCGCCGAGGCCCACCCCACCGACGGCCCGCAGACCTCCCGGAAGGCACCGCCGCGCCTCGCGCTCCCGCCCCGGTCGGCACTCGCGATCGGCCTGGTCGGCTTCTGCGCCGTCTTCGCCGAGGGCGCCGGCATGGACTGGGCCGGGGTCTACCTGCGCGACGTGACCGGGGCCTCGCCCGCCGTCGCGGCGGCGAGCTTCACCGCCTTCGCCGCAACGATGACGGCCGCCCGCCTCACCGGTGACCTCGCCGTCCGCCGCCTCGGCCCGGTCCGTACCGTCCGCCTCGGCGGCGGGCTCGCCACGCTGGGCGGTCTGCTGGTGGTCTGCTCCGGCTCGCCCGCCACCGCCGTTCCCGGGTTCGGCCTGATCGGCATCGGCGTCGCCACCGTCGTCCCGCTGGCCTTCGCCGCCGCCGGACGCACGGCCGAACCGAGCCGGGCGATCGCCGGCGTGGCCACCATCACCTACACCGCCGGTCTGAGCGCCCCGCCGCCGTCGGCCTGATCGCCCAGACCGTCTCGCTCAGGGCGTCGTTCGTCCTGGTCGCCGCCCTCACCGGCGCCCTGGTGTGCACCGCCGGCGCCCTCCGCCACCGGCCCGCGCCGACCTCCGTCGCCGACGCCCCGTCCGAACGGACCGTCGGCGCCGTCTGAGGCGGCTCCGCGTAGCTCAACCCGCCCGCCGGGCAGCCGCCGTGGCCCCGCGCGGCTCCGTGAGCAGCAGGGCCGCGGTGAGGAGCACGCCGAGGGCGGTGAGGCCGTGCACGGTCAGAGCCGTGGTGGTGTCACCGTGCCGGGCGAGGATCAGGGACATGTCGCCGATCGGGATGGTCGCGGCCGCGAGCATCGCCCAGCCGAGCGAGCGCCGCCGGCCCGTGAGCAGCAGGACGAGGAGGATCAGCGCGAGGCCCAGGTCGCGGATGCCCTTGACCGCGAGGAAACCGGTGCCCTGCTCGGTGGGCCAGTCGGGCAGGCCGAAGCCCGAGGCCATGGTCTGCGGGGTGAGCAGGAAGCCACTGCCGAACCAGAGGACGAAGGCGATGCCGAGGGCGGCGAGGACGGTGGCGAGGTGCTTCTTCATGACGGGGATCTCCTTCGGTGACGGGCGAGCGGTTCAGCCGCGGACGCGGCGGACGGAGCGGGCGTACAGCGAGCGGCCGACGGTGTGCCACAGGAGGCGGCCGGGGAGCGGGAGTTCGGCCAGGAAGGCGGCCCGCTCCTCGGCGTCGGCGTCCTCCAGGGCGATGCCGAGGAAGAGCAGCAGCTTCGGCTTGGGCGTCGCGGCCAGGAAGTGCTCGCCGAGCCGGTTCCACTCGGCCACGGTGAGGTGGCGCTCGGCGAGCGGCAGGAGCTCGGCCTCCTCGTCGTCCAGGTGCTCCACCAGGACGGCGCGGTGCTCCGCGAGCACGGCGGCCAGCCGGTCGCGCTCCGCCTCGCCGGCCGTCGACTCCCAGGCGGGGAGCGCGGCTTCGGCCGCCGCCAGGGTGGCGGCCACCCGCTCGTGCTGGGCCTCCATCCGCAGCACCACCTCGGCCTCCAGGTCGACCCGGCCGAGCAGCAGCGGCCACAGGTGCTCGTCCTCGCCGTGGTGGTGGTTGTGCAGGCCGAGCAGGTAGTCGCGGAGGTGGGCGGTCAGGACGGCGGCCCGCGCGGTGTCGCCGGGGGCCACGGCGGCGACGAGTTCGGCCAGCAGCCCGGCCTCGCGGCGCAGGCCGCGGTGGATGACCACCATGCCGTGGGTGTCGGGGCGGACGCGGTCGTCCGTCGTGTTCCGGCCCTTGCTCGCGGTCTTGTTCTCGGTCTTGCTCGCGGTCTTGCTCTCGGTCTTCATGGTGAAGAGCTTGGCCGGGGCCTCCTGGAAGCGGTTTGGAGACGACTTGGAACCCCCGGTCCCGTCGCCCGGACGGCACCTGACGGTCCGTGAGCCGGTCCGACTAGGATGGCGCGCGCGATGGTGCGGATATCGGTTCTCGGCTCCCTGACGGCCGAACGGGACGGCGCTCCGCTACCCCTGGGCGGGCGGCGGCAGCGGTCGGTGCTGGCCCTGCTGGTGGCCTCGCGGGGCCGGGTGGTCTCGGTCGACCGGATGGTCGAGGAGCTCTGGCAGGACGCCGCCCCGGCCCAGGCGGTGACCTCCCTCCAGTCGTACGTCTCCAACCTGCGCCGCCTGCTGGAGCCCGGCCGCGCCCCGCGCACCCCCGCCCGGCTGCTGGTCAGCGCCGCCCCCGGCTACGCCCTGCGGCTGGACGAGGCGGCGGTGGACTCCTGGCGCTTCGAGCTCTTGGCGGCACGGGCCGCCACCGCACCCCCGCACCAGGCCCTCCCCCTGCTCACCGAGGCGCTGGCCCTCTGGCAGGGTCCGGCCTACGCCGAGTTCGCGGACGAGCCGTGGGCCCGTGACGCGATCGCCCGCCTGGACGAACTCCGTTTCCACGCCCGCGAGTCGGCCGTCGCGGCCCGCCTCCGGACGGGCGACCCGGCCACCGCCGTACCGGAGGCCGAGCTGCTCACCCGGGACGCCCCGCTCCGGGAGGAGGGGTGGCGGCTGTACGCGCTGGCGCTCTGGGCGGCGGGCCGTCAGGCGGACGCCCTGGCCGCGCTGCGGCGGGCGCGGGCGGTCCTCGCGGAGGAGACCGGCCTCGACCCGGGGCCGGCGCTCGCCGCTCTGGAGTCGGCCGTCCTGTCGGGCCGCACCGAGGCGCTCGCCGACCTGCTGCCCGGCCGACTCCCGCACCCTATCGGCGTGTTCGGCTCCGCTGGCACCACCCTTCCGCCTCCCGGCACGACGAGCACCCCAGCCACCACCCTCCCGCCACCGCCCGGCACGACGAGCGCTCCGCCCGCCGGCCTCCCCGCGGAACCGGCCACCGCCCCTGCGGCACGCGCACCGTTCGCCGGTCCGACAACCACCAGCGACGCACCCCCGACCCGGGTGGACCACGCTCCGGCGAGCGGCCTCACCGGCACACCGCCGACCGGGCTCACGGGACGCGTACCGTTCGTCGGCCGAGCCGCAGAGCTGGCGCAGCTCACCGCTGCCGCCGCGCGCGCCGACGCCGGCGCGGGGCCGGCCTTCGCCCTGGTGACCGGCGAGGCGGGGCTCGGGAAGTCCGCGCTGCTGGCCCGGTTCGCCGAACGGCTGCGCGCGGAGGGGTGGTTGGTGGTCTCGGGGCGGGCCGAGGACTCCGCCGGAGCACCACCCGCCTGGCCGTGGGTGCAGGCCCTGAGGGAGCTGGCGCAGACCGCGCCGCCCTCCCCCGAACAGTCCGCCCTCCTCGCCCCGCTCCTCTCCGACGACTCCCCCACCGCGCCCGCCGACCCGGGCGACGGCGCGGCGGCCCGCTTCCGCCTGCACCGCGCCGTCCACACCTGGTTGGCCGAAGCCGGGACCGACGCCACGGCCGACGCCACCACCACGACCGCGCCCGAAGCAGGCGCCGGGCCCGCCCCCGGCCGCCCCGTGGCGCTGCTCCTGGACGACCTGCACTGGGCCGACGGCGAGAGCACCGCGCTGCTCGGCGCCGCGGCCGAACTCCCCTCCGGCGCCCGGATCCTGATCGTCGGTGCGTACCGCGCCGAGGAGGCGCCCGCCGGCCTCACCGAGGCCCTGGCCCGCCTCGCCCGCCGCGAACCGGTCCGCCTCCCCCTGCCCGGCCTGGCCCCACCCGCCGCCGCCGAACTGCTCGCGGCCCTCGGCACCGGCAACGGCGACGGCAGCGGCGAAACCACCGGCACGGCCGCCGGCCCGCCCGTGAGCCCGCAGACCGTCGCCGCCCTGACCGAGCGCACCGGCGGCAACCCCTTCCACCTGCGCGAGAGCGCACGCCTGCTCGCCGCCTCCGGGGAGGCGGCGGCGCTGGGCGAAGTCCCGCAGGGCGTGCGGGACGTGGTGCGGCGTCGGTTCGCCCGGCTGCCGGCCCCGGCCGTGGCCGTGCTCCGGCTGGCGGCGCTGGTGGGCGCCGAGGCCGAGGTCGAGCTGCTGGTCACGGCTGCGGAGACCGGGGAGGAGGAGTCGCTCGACGCCCTGGAGGCCGGGGTCCTGGCCGGGTTGCTGGAGGAGCCGTCGCCGGGCCGGGTGCGGTTCGTCCACGCGCTGGTGCGCGACACCCTGCTGGCCGATCTGACGGCCCTTCGGGCCCGCCGGATGCACGGCCGGATCGCCGACGGCCTGGAACGGCTCGGCTCCACCGACGTCACCGCACTCGCCCACCACTTCGCCTCGGCGGCCTCCACCGCCACCGCCCGGCGAGCCGTCCACCACGCCCTGTCCGCAGCCGAGTTGGCCGGTCGCCGGCACGCGCACGACACCGCCGCCGCCGTCCTGACCACCGCCCTCGCCGCCTACGACCGCGTCCCGGACCCCACCCCGGCCGAGCGCGTCGACCTGCTCGGCCGCCTGCTCCGTGCCCAGGTCCGCGCCGGTGCCGTCACCCGGGCGCGGGCCACCCGGCAGCTCGCCGTCGACTCCGCGCACGGCGATCCCGCACTGCTCGCCTCCGCGCTCACCGCCTGGACGGTCCCCACCCCCTGGCAGATCCGGCCCTACGGGGAACTGGACCTGCCGCTGATCGCCCTGCTCACCGCCGAGTCGGCCCGCCCCGGCCACCCCGACGCGGTGCGGTGCGACCTGCTGCTCGCCTACTGCGCCGAGCTCTCCGACCTCCAGGACCCGCGCGCCCGCGCCGCCGCCGAGCAGGCCCTGACACTCGCGGGGGACGATCCCGTCCGTCGCGGCCGGGCACTGGCCGCGCTGCTCCGCGAGCTGGACGCGGACCGGGAGCGTCCCCGGCTCGCGCTGCTCTGTGCCGAACTGGCCGAGTCGGCGCTCACCCACGACCTGCCGGGGCTGCGGTGGTTCGGGCTCTTCACCGGCGCCTCGGCGCAGCTCTCCGCCGCCGCGGCCGACCGGCTGCTGGACGAGGCGGCGGAGGTCGCGCAGGCCTACCGGCTGCCGCAGGCGCTGATGGTGGGGCGGGCCGCGCTGGCCGTCCGGGCGGTGCTCGCGGGGCGGCCGGAGGAGGCCGAGCGGCTGTACGCGGAGGCGGCCGCCGGCATGGCCGCCCAGGGGTCCCCGCACGCGGAGGGCTTCCACCTCATCGCCCTGGCCACCATCCGCAGCCGGCAGGGCCGCCTGCCCGAACTCCTCCCCCGCCTGCGCCGGTTGGCCGACCGGTACCCGCCGGCCCGGGACGTCCTCGCGGCCGCCCTCGGCGCCGCCGGCGACCACGAGGAGGCCCGCACCGTCCTCGCCCAGGCCGGCCCGCTGCCCACCGACTTCTTCCTCAAGCTCTACGCCACCTTCCGGGCCTCCACCGTCCTCGCCCTCCAGGACCGCGCGGGCGCCGCCGCCCTCTACGCCACCCTCCTCCCCCTCCACGCCGCCCCGCCCCCTGCCGCCGGCTACACCGTCGCCATCCGCCCCGTCGCCGCCACCCTGGCCGATCTGGCCGCCTTCCTCGGCGACCCCGAGGCCTCCGCCGCGCACCACGCCGAGGCCGACGCCGTCGCCGCCCGGTGGGACCTCGCCGCGCCCTGACGCTCCGTCACGCCTTCCGGGCGACACCGCCCGCGATGCAGCGCTGACCGGCCGTCCTCGGCTTCAACTGCGGGCCGTCCGGCCACCAGTCGGCGCACGGGACCAGGCCCGGGGCGACCATGTCGAGGCCGCCGAAGAGCTGCTCCAGTTCGGCCCGGGTGGAGAAGGTGCCGCTGCCCATCATGCTGTGCAGGAACATCTCCTCCATCTTCCGGGCGGTCGCGCTGAACTCGTCCGCCGGGTCGAGGAAGTGACTGACCGCCACGTACGACCCGGGCGGCAGCGCCTCGACGTACGCGCGCATGATGTCGCGGCGGGTGCGCAGCGCCTCGCCGTTGTAGTGGTGGAGCGTGCCCATCTGCAGCAGCGCGACCGGCCGGGTCCAGTCCAGCGCGGAGCGCACGGCCTCGTCGCTCAGCAGGGCCTCCGGCTCGAAGATGTCCGCCTCGACCACCGCGACCCTCTCGTTGCCCGCGAGCAGCGCGCGGCCGTGGGCCAGCACCATCGGGTCGTTGTCCACGTAGACGACCCGGGCCTCCGGGTCGACGCGCTGGACCACGTTGTGGGTGTTCTCCGCGGTCGGCAGGCCGGAGCCGCAGTCCAGGTACTGGGTGATGCCGGCCTGGGTGGCGAGGAACCGGCAGGCGCGGATCAGGAAGGCGCGGTTCTCCAGCGCCAGGTCGACGGCCTCGGGGGCGGCCTCCAGGACGCGGCGGAGCACCTCGCGGTCCACCTCGTAGTTGTCGGTGCCGCGGAGGAAGGCGTCGTACACCCGGGCGATGCTCGGCTTCGTCGGGTCGACGTACGCGGGAACGGTCTGGTCGGACGTCATCTGGGACATGCCAGCGGACACTAGTCCCGCAGGGGCGCCGCCCACCGTCGCAACGGCGCCCCACGCGCTCAACCCACCCGTCCGTGTGACAACCGACCCGGCGTCACGCCCGCAGCGCCACCGGGGCGAGCGCCGGCCGCCGTGCGCTGCGCCCGTCCCCGGAGGAGCGGCCCCGGACGCGCCGGGCCAGCCACGGGCCCAGGAAGGCGGCGGCCCAGCGGAGCTCGGCGGCGGTGGCGCGGACGCCCGTGGCGACGGCCTGCGGCGGGAGCGGATCGGCCCAACTTCCCGAGCTGCCGGGCAGGTCGAGGGCCTGCGCCACCGCCTCGGCGATGCACCGGTGGCCGAGCGGGGAGGCGTGCAGCCGGTCCGCGGCCCACATCCGGGGGTCGGTGGATGCCTCCGGGAGGGCGGTCTCGGCGACCACCACGCCGTGCCGGGCGGCGGCCGCCCGGATGTGGTCGTTGATCTCCAGGATGCGCGGGCGCAGCGGCTTGGCCAGGGAGACGATCCGGGTGATGTCGGGGAAGGTCACGGTCGCGACCCGGGCCCCGGCCTCGGTGAGCGCGGCGAACATCGCCTCCAGCTCGCCCGCCGTCCGGGCCGGATCGAAGCCGGGCCGCAGCAGGTCGTTGACCCCGGCCACCACGGTGGCGAGGTCCGGCTTCAACTCCAGGGCGGGGCCGAGCTGTTCGGCCCGCACCTGCCCGGCCAGCCGGCCGCGCACGGCCAGGTTGGCGTACTGGAAGCCGGGCTCCAGCACCGCCAGCTGCTCGGCCAACCGGTCGGCCCAGCCACGCAGGCCGACGGTGTCGTCACCGTCGCCGACCCCCTCCGTCTGGCTGTCGCCGAGGGCGACGTAGCGCAGGTAGGGGCGCTGCTGCACAGACCTGTCCGGCTCGGTGCTGTTCGGCTCGGTGCTGTTCGGTTCAGTGCTGTTCGGTTCAGTGCTGTTCGGCACGGCTCTCCTCGCGTGCTCGCAGGACGGCCGCGATCCGCAGGCACCAGTCCCTGGTCTCCCGTTCGAACGCCACACCGCGCAGGCAGGTCAGGTAGGGCCCGATCCGCTCGCCGTGCAGCAGGTACTCGTCCTCGTCCGCGCCGCCGCGCAGCGTGTGCAGCAGCTCCACCAGGAAGTCCACCTTGGCTGCGGCGATCTCGGCGCGCTCCTCGAGCTGCGCGAGGACGGCGGCGGTGCCGATCCGGTCGGCGGCCTGCACCTTCACCATCAGGTCGTCACGGATGAAGGAGGGTTTGGCCACCGTCTCGGCGAAAGCCTCCAGTTCGGCCCGGCCGGCCTCGGTGACCTGGAAGAGCCGCTTGTTGGGCCGCCCCTCCTGGAGCACCTGACGGCCCGACACCAGGCCCTCCTTCTCCAGCTTCGCCAGCTCCGCGTAGAGCTGCTGGGGCAGGGCGTGCCAGAAGTTGGCCACCCCGATGTCGAAGGCCTTGGCCAGCTGGTAGCCGCTGAACTCGCCGTCCAGCAGCGCGGCCAGGACCGCGTGCCTGAGTGCCATCTCCGTCGCCCCTTCCCTTCCGAGGTCCGCGACGGCATCATACTCATGAAAATGACTAGTCACATTGATGACTATCGAGGAGGGCCCACCGTGCCGCTGCACCCCACCGCCGAACGCTTCCGCTCCGCCGTCGAGAAGGGCGACCACGCCGCGCTGGACGACCTCTTCAGCGCGGACGTGCGCTTCTTCAGCCCGGTGAAGTTCACCCCCTTCGAGGGGCGCCCGATGGTGGTCGGCCTGTTCGGCGTGCTGCTGAACGCCTTCGAGGACTTCCGCTACCTCGGTGAGTTCGACGGCACCGCCGAGCCGACCGCCGGCGGCGAGCCGGGCCGCTCGGCGATCCTGCCGTTCCGCACCACCGTCGACGGCAAGCAGATCCACGGGATCGACCTGCTCCAGTTCGACGAGGACGGCCGGATCGACGAGTTCACCGTCATGGTCCGCCCGCTCAGCGCCGTCCAGACCCTCTCCGCCGCCGTCCTGCGCGGCCTGGTGGCCGCCGGCCTGGTCCCCGCCCCGGCAGCCGCCGGGTCCTGACGGGGCGTCGGTCGGCGGCAGCCGCTGCTGGTGGCCAGGGCCAGTCCTCCGTGACGGGGAACACGTCGGCCTACGGGCTCGGTCCGCCGGTCTCCGGGTCCAGACCGTCCAGCGGTCCGGATCGGGATCGTTCATCGGCCAGGCCGTCTCGTCGGCGTTCATCCCGGCCCCCCGGGGCAGGACGGCCTCGGCACCGGGGCCAGGATGACGAACCCACCGAGGTCGCCCACCTCGTAGACGTCCAGCAGCGCCTTGTGGTCGCTCGGCGAGCTCACGCCCAACGACGCTTCGGCGGCCGCCCGGTCGATCCGCTCGCCGTCGGCGAAGTCCGCCGGTACGAGATCGAGCAGTACGGCCGGCTCGGAACGAATGCCCACGGTGGCGCCCCTCCGGATCGGTGAGCAGCCACCCCGGTCATCCCGGCTGACACTCGTTCACCGCCGTTCCGGCCTGACCGGGATGGACTCGGCCCGGGGGCGCCCGGCGGCCGGCTGGGCGGCGGACCCGGTGGCGGCGTTCATCGTGCCGAGCAGCTGGCGCGCCAGGCCGAGGCCGGTGCCTCCCATCGTCAGGGCCTTGGCGAACATTTCGCCCATGCCGTCGGCGCCGTTCAGCAGTACCGTGTCCTCGACGTTGCCGGTGGAAGCCCGTTGATGAGCGCCATCGGTTGTGGTCGGCGGACGGCACCTGGGAGCTTCTGCTGCACGACCCTTGCCGTCAGTACCCACGGCAGCGTGCCATCCGGCGGACGATCCCGGAGAAGGCGGACGGCCACCAGGATTCGACAAGGAGCGGTACAAGAAGCGCAACACTGTCGAGAGGGCCATCAACAAGCTGAAGAACTCCCGCACCGTCGCGACCCGTTACGGCGAGCGCGGATACGTCTTCCTCGGCACCGTCACCGTGGCCGCCCCCGTCATCTGGCTCCACACATGATCAGTCACCGTCCGGGACCTCGTCATCAGCGACCCGGAAGGCTCCCTGCGCGGCCGGCGAGCCAGACGGCAACACGCTGCTTTTCCTCGCGGTTTGCGTAAGGGCTGTCGTCACGCGTGATCCACTCCAGGTGTCGCAGGACGTTCTCCGAGCGGTCCGGGTGATGCACCGCGAGCACGTCGATGCCGGTCTCGCCCGTCGAGGCTTCGATGTACACGCTGCCATCCAGAGCCATCATGCCGAAGCCCGGGTGCCCTGAGTGCACACCCAGGAACGCCGACGCCGCGCCTCGGCCCATGATGTCCCAGCGATCCAGCAGTCGGACCCGGGTCCAGAGCGCCGGTGCAGTGTTGCCGCTGTGCAGGTGCTCCAGAGCGGCCCGGTGCGAACGGGTGCCCTGTGGAAGCTGCAGTAGGAACTCCCGCCGGTGGTCGAAGAGGCCCGAGGAGACCGCCAGGTCGTACCAGTCTGCATTGAGCCGCTCGACCAGCCGCGAGGTGCCGTACCGGTGCGAGAAGCCTCCGGCCACGTCCTCCGCACCGTATCCGCGGACGAACGGCATCGTGTCCCCTGGCACTGCGTTGGGGATCACCTCGAGGCTGGCTCGCCGCAGAGGCCGGTACACCTTGCGGTCACGTTCCTGAATACCCATCGGCTCATGTTCTACCAGGGGTCCACAGCCCCGGGCCCGCCCTTTTCCTTCACCTCCACGTGACCGGCCGGACCGCTCCCAGGTTGCGGGTCCTGCCACAAAGTCTGACGCACGACACTACAAACCCCGAAAATGCCCGAGTCGGCGAACTGACCGGAGTCCTCAACCCTGGCCCCTACCTTGAGCTTCTGCCTGCGCTGAGCACCAGCCTGCCCACGGGCGCCAAGGCATTCGCCACCGACCCGGGCCACTACGACTTCGCCGGACGGCGCTGCGTGAAGGACCTGACGCTCCACCAGGCCACCTTCTTCCACGACGGTCAAACCCTCGACCTGGGACGACCTCGGCACGCTGATCCTGGACGAGATCCTTCCGCACGACCAAGGCTGCACTCACGAGATGGCCTTCCGGCCCGGGTCGGTCATCGTTACGTGCAACGACATCACCGCTACCTGGGTCGCAGCGGACTGCGCTTAAGCCCACTGAGGTTGAAGAACAAGACTAGGGCCTGTTCTAAAAGTGGATCAGAGGACGCGTAGGATCCTGTGCCGCCAGCGGTAGGAGTTGGTTCGGCGACCGGAGGCGGCATGACGGCGCAGAGGAAAGGTCAGGACTCCGATGAACCCTTGGGCAGGGACTCGCTGGAGGACCGTGTCCGCGCGCTGACCACAGCTCTTGTCGACGGCGCTACGGCGGTCGCCGAGCAGGTTCGTGGGCTGTCCGGCGACGAGATGCACCGGATTGAGCGTGACCAGTCCGCGCCTCTCGGGGATGCCTACCGTTGCTTCCTGACGCTGATCGGTGGTGGTGCAGGGCGCTTCTTGCAGGGCAGTGACGTCTTCTATCCGCGAGTCATCGGCCTGGGCGAGGCGGCACGAGAGCTGCTGGCGGAGAACGGCGTCCCCTTCCTTCTCGCCGAGTCGGACCGGGTCATCCTCATGCACCAGGGTTACCAGTTCGATTTTCTGCGCGGCCCCGGACCTGATCCCGAGGTGTGGTCGTACTGTGAGGGCGAGGCGCCCGCCTTGAGCTTCGCCAGGTTCACCGACTGGCTGCAAGCCCACGTCACGCAGCAGACCAAGGCGTGGGCGCGGCTCGTTCCGATGTACGAGGTCGAGAAGCGGAAACCGCCATCGACACCCTCAGGAACAACGCCTGGCTCCGCACCCGTGCCACCGCCCTCGACCTACGGACCCTGATCAACCTCGGACTCACCCACAACGGCACGACCCGGCAGATCCCGGCCGCCACCTGACGGCACGACCCGGATCACACCAAGATCTTCATCAGCGTTCTACAGCGGCTTGCGCCACACCGAGACGTGCTTCGTGGAGTCCTGGGCGAACGGCGCACCGTCCCAGTCCGCGACCCGGCGCTCCGGCTCCAGACCGGCGATCCTCGCCATCAGGTCGAGTTCGGCCGGCCAGGCGTACCGGTGGCGGGAGTTGTCCCGGCGGTAGCGGCCGTCCTCGCCGTCCCGGGTGAAGTGGTGCGAGACCAGCACCTGCTCGACCAGGTCGAAGGTGTCGAAGCCGACGTGCCCCGCCGAGACGTCGAACGGCACCGCCAGCGCCCCGGGCGCCAGCAGCCGCAGCGGCGGCACCCCGAGCTCGATGACGAACCGGCCGCCGGGCTCCAGGTGGCGGGCGGCGTTGCGGAAGCACTCGACCTGCTCGTCCTGGGTGAGCAGGTTGGTGATGGTGTTGTAGACCAGGTAGACCAGGCTGAACGAGCCGGGGACGACGGTGGTCGCCATGTCCCCGACGGCCACCGGGAGGGTCTCCTCGTCCACCTTGGCCCGCAGCACCGCCGCCATGTGCGGCGAGTACTCGATCCCCACCACCGGCACCCCGCGCGCCCGCAGCGGCACCCCCACCCGCCCGGTCCCGATCGCGAACTCCAACGCCCGCCCATCTCCGGCGAGTTCGGCGAGGAAGTCCAGGACAGGCTTGAGGGCTTCCGCCGTGGAGGACTCGGCCTCCTCGGCGTCGTAGCGGTCGGCGGTCTCACGGGTCCACAGTTCGCTGCTCGTCACGGGCCGCAACGATGCCCGCCGCCCACCCCCGCTGTCGAGTGAATTACCCGTGCCCGTCGAACGGTCAGTCGGTGGCGGCCAGTTCGGCGGCCCGCCCGGGGTCGCCGCCGGCCCGGCGGAGCAGCGCGGCCACGTCGTACGAGCCCTCCCCCGCCCCGAGCGAGAGCCCGGCCTCGAAGCGCGGCCGGTACAGGCCCGCGCGCAGCTCGGGCCGCAACCGGTCGAGCGCGCACAGCAGTTCCCAGCCCGCCAGCTCCAACCGGCCCCGCTCCACCGGGTCGCAGGCCCGGACGGCGTCCTCGACCGCGCCGCCGTCGGCGTCATGGTTCCGTAGGTACGGCAGCAGCTCGGGCGAGCCCAGGATCTCGGCCGCCCGGAAGGTGTGGACGTGCGCGCCCTCGGGGTCGTCGAGCAACTCGGCCAACAGCGGTACGGCGCGCAGGTCGTGACGCCGTGCCAGGCCGCGGATTCCCTCCTCCCGGGTGTCGGCGTGCCCGTCGCCGGTCCGCTCCCAGAGCGCGGCGCGGATCTCGGCGGTGTCGACCTCGTACTGGAAGCCCAGCGTGAAGGTGGCCCAGTCCCGGACGTCCGGGTCCTCGTCCCGGGTGAGCGCGATCAGGGCCCGGACGTCCGGGCCGTCCGGCTCCCCCGTGGCCACGCTGGAGAAGGCGGTCGCCACCTGGCGGCGGACCTCCTCGTCGGGGTGCCGCGCGAGGGTCACCAGGACGGGGACGGCGCGCGGGTCGTAGGTCTGCCCGACGGCACGGGCCAACGCCGCCAGGACCTCGGCGTCGGTCTCCCGCTCCGCGAGCGCGACCAGTGCGGCCACCACCTCGGGCTTGACCTCGTCGTGACGGTCGGCAGCGTTGCCCAGCAGCCGGCACCCGAGCTCACGCTCGGCCGGGTCCGGCGAACCGATCGACTCCAGCCCGAGCGCCAGCGCGCCCGGCCCGTCCTCCGCCGCCCGCCAGAGCAGGCCTCCGTACTCGTCCCAGTCGTCCGTCTGCTCCGCGATCCGGGCCGCCGCCCGCGCCCGCTCCGCCCACTCCGCCGCCGCCGTGCCCGTGTCCATCCGGGCAGTGTGCCGTACGGATCCCGCCCACACGAAGGGGTTTCCGCAGGTCAGGCGCCGACGGTCTCAGATCACCTCGGCGAGGAACCGTCGCAGGCGCGGGCTCTCCGGAGCACCGAACACCGCCTCGGGCGGGCCTGACTCGACCACCACACCCCCGTCCATGAAGGCGACGCCGTCCGAGACCGAACGGGCGAAGCCCATCTCGTGGGTGACCACGACCATGGTCATGCCCTCCTTGCCGAGGTCGGCCATCAACGACAGGACGCCCTTGACCAGTTCGGGGTCGAGCGCGGAGGTCGCCTCGTCGAAGAGCATCACCCGGGGCCGCATCGCGAGCGCCCGGGCGATGGCCACCCGCTGCTGCTGCCCGCCGGAGAGCTGGCCGGGCCGGACGTCCGCCTTGTGCCGCAGCCCGACCAGGTCGAGCTGACGGCGGGCGGCCTCGACCGCCTCCTCCTTCGGGAGACCGCGCAGCTTGCGCAGCGGGAGCGTGAGGTTGCGCTCCACGCTCAGGTGCGGGAAGAGGTTGAACTGCTGGAACACCATGCCGATGTGCCGGCGCAGCAGGTCGGGGCTGCGCCCGAGCACGCTCTCGCCGTCCAACAGGACGTCGCCCCGGTCGGGTTCCACCAGCCGGTTGATCGTCCGCAACAGTGTCGACTTCCCCGAGCCGGAGGGGCCGATCACCGAGACGGTGTGCCCCTTCGGGACGTCGAGGTCCACGCCGCGCAGGATCCGGTTGCCACCCAGTGCGAGGTGCAGGTCACGGGCGGTCAGACTGACGGGTGAGAAGTCCGTGTCAGACACGTGCCGCTCCTTCGGGGACGGGCGCCGGATCGGTGGCGGCCTCGGGTTCGACGACCTCGCGCCCGTTCCGGAGCCGCCGGTCGATGACGTTGACCAGGTGGGTCAGCGGCACGGTGAGCAGGAGGTAGAAGAGTCCGGCCAGGACCAGGGCGGACTCGTTGCCGGTGTTGGCGGCCGCGTCCTGGCCGATCCGGAACAGGTCGCGCTGATCGGCCATCAGCCCGAGGAAGTAGATCAGGCTGGAGTCCTTGATCAGCGCGATGAGCTGGTTGACCCAGGCCGGCAGGATCCGCCGCACTCCCAGCGGTACGACGACCAGCCGCATCGCGGCCGCGTAGGAGAACCCGAGGGCCCGGGCAGCCTCCAGCTGCCCGGCCTCCACGCTCTGGATGCCGGAGCGGAAGATCTCGCCGAAGTAGGCGGCGGCGATCAGCGAGAGCGCCAGGATGCCGAGCGGATAGGGGTCGGGCCCCCAGATCAGCATGCCCTGCGGGGCCAGCCCGACCCCGATCAACAGGATGGTGACCGCGGCCGGCAGGCCGCGGAACACGTCCGTGTAGACCCGGGCCGGCCACCGCAGCCAGCGGGTCCTGGCGATCCCGGCGACCGCCAGGAGCAGACCGAGGACGGTGCCGAGGACGGCCGAACTCACGGCGAGGACCAGCGTGTTGGGCACGCCGGTGGTGAGCAGGTCGGGGATCGCGGAGCGCATCGACTCCCAGTTGAAGAACGTCTCCGCCAGCGTGCCCAGCTGGTCCACGTCGGTCTCCTGTCCTCTGGATAACTAGGTGACGGTCGGTCAGGAGGACGGCGTGGCGCCCGCGGCCGCAACCGGCGGGAAGGCGACCGAGCCGCTGCCCGGCTTGAAGCCCTCGGGGATCGGACGGCCCGGGTAGTACTGCTGCTGGAGCTTGGTCCAGGTGCCGTCGGCGATGACCTCGTCGAGCGCCTTGTTCAGCGCGGTCAGCAGCTCCGGGCGGTCCAGCGCCACCGCGAAGGCGGTCGGCGAGGAGCTGAGCTGCTTCTGCGCCAGCACCACCTTGCCGCCACTGTCGTTGGCGCTCTTCTCGCCGATCTCGGCCGGGGATATCCAGGCCTCGGCGGTGCCGGTCTTCAGCTGGTTGAGCGCGCTGTTGTAGTCCGGGACGCGCACCGGGTCGAGCTTGTTCTTGGTGGCGTAGTCGTCCTGCACCGTGCCCTGGACGACCACGACGCGCTTGCCCGCGAGCTGGTCGAAGCTCTTGATCGGCGAGCCGGCGGGCACGTCCAGCCCGAAGTAGCCGAAGTCGTAGCCGTTGGTGAAGGCCACCGTCTTCTTGCGGGCCTCGGTGATGGTGATGGACGAACTGCCCACGTCGAACTTGCGGTTGGCGACCTGCGAGAGCAGCGCGGAGAAGTCGGTGGAGGCGAACTGCACCTTGAGGCCGGCCTTCGCGGCGACGGCGGTGAAGAGGTCGTTGTCGAAGCCGGTGAACTTGCCGTCCTTGAGGTAGACGTTCGGCGGCGCGTCGGAGAGCGTGCCGACGTGGACGGTGCCCGCCTCGTTCAGCTTGTACGGGTTGTCGGCGGACTTCGAGGAGGACGAGCTGCCGGCGCTGCTGCAAGCGGTGAGCGCGGAGAGCGAGACGGCGGCGGCGAGGGCGGCGACCAGGACACGGCGCGAGCGCATGGGGAACTCCAGGGATGGCGGAGGAGCAGGAAGGAGGTGCGCGCGAGGAGCCCCGCACCGGCTGTGGTGACCGGGACGGGACGCGCGCGAGGAGATGCCGGACCGGCCCGTTCACGGGCATGCCGGTGAGGATGGAGCGAAGGGAGGAACGCGGCGGACAGTCGGCCTCAGGGCCGGAGAAGGGCGCGCGTCAGCAGCTGGGGCGACAGCTCGTCGCCGTCACACGGCGCAGGTCGATGTGCCTGCGCGAAACGAGGTATCCAGCCATGCGGGCACTATGCGTGGTGATCGTCCACGGAGTCAAATCACATGATCCCCACAACGGCCGTCCCGGGACGTGTGCCAGGATGCCCGGATGATCAACCACGACGCCCCGCGCGGTGACGCCCTGTCAGGGCCTCCCGTGCTCGTACTGGACGACAGGACGGTCCTGCGGCCCTGGGAACCCTCCGATGCCGGGGCCCTGCTGACGGCCGGCCAGGAGCCGGAGATCCAGCGGTGGAACCTGTTCACGGTGGGGTCGGCGGAGCAGGCGCGGGGGCGGATCGCCCGGATGCGGGAGCGGTGGGAGGCCGGGACGGGGGCGGTCTGGGCCATCGCGGACCACTCCGGACCCGTCGGGCTGATCGGCTGCAACGAGCTCGATCTCACCAATCGCAGCGCGGAGTTGGTCTACTGGCTGCTCCCGGCCGCCCGCGGCCGCGGGCTCGCGGTGGCGTCCGTCCGCCGGGTCACCCGCTGGGCGGTGGAGGAGTTCGGCCTGCACCGGCTCCGGCTCTGCCACTCCACCGCCAACCCGGCGTCCTGCCGCGTGGCGCAGAAGGCGGGGTACGCCTTCGAGGGCACCATGCGCGGAGCCCTCCTGCACGAGGACGGGTGGCACGACCAACACCTCCACGCCTTCCTCCGCGGCGACCCGCTCACGGAGTGACCGGCATGGACGACCGGGCGTCGGTCCGGGTCGACGCGAGGTGCGACGGGTCCGTTCGGGTGAGGTGTCCGTAGCTGGCGGGGCGTCAGCACGGGAGCAGGGCGGTTCGGTTGCTAGCTTGCCGCTCACCGGCTGTCGGTACCTACGGAGATGATGATGGTTTCGCTGCGTTCGGCGTTGCGCCTGGTCGGCATCGGCGCCGTGGCGGGTGCCCAGGTGCTCGGCGCGCTCCTCGTGGCCGCGCTGCGGCCGCGCTTCGAGGCGATCTTCCGGCGGGACTGACGGCCGCCGCCGGCACCTGCGTTCGGGCCCGTCGCGTGACGAGGGGTCAGACCTGGGAGGGATGCTCGTCGGGCGGGGTGGAGCGCAGGCCGATGGCCTGGCGGAGGAGGGCGTCGGCCTCGCCGTTGGCGTTCTGGTCGAGACCGTCGTAGGCGTCATAGAGGGCGTCGACGTCCTCGTCCCCGGTCTCGTTGAGCTTCTTGCCCTGGGTGACGAGACGGTCCAACTCGATCTGGAGGTCGGCGAGTTCCGGCCGACCGGGGTGACTCCAGGCCACCTTGGCCAGCTTGCTCTTGGTGGCGGTGGCGGCGTCGGCGACCGTACGGCCCCACTCCTGGTAGTCGTCGGTCGCGTCCTCGAGCTCTTCGATCGGCGCGCCCGCGAGGGCGACGTCCAGCTCCCGGGTGGCCTCCAGGTACCCGTACTGCTCGGCGGTCCAGCGGGACTGGTCCTGGTGGAGGGTGCCGGTGCGGAGCTCCTCGGAGTCGAAGAGGCAGATGGCCCGCTTGGTGGCCGGCCAGGCCTCGCGGTCGGGGTAGATGGTGGTGGACTCGACGGTGGCCGGGATGGTCCAGTGGTCCGGGGTGTAGGCGTACTGGGGGGCGATGCACTGCAGCGAGACCGTGCGCTCCAGCCGGCTGGTGCCGGGGTAGTCGGCGCCGGGGAGGTGGGCGACGCCGAACACCTCCCCGTGGTGCGGCTCGCCGCACGGCACCACCGTGAAGCGGGCCCGGACCGCCCGACGCCCGGTGGCCTCCTTCATGCAGTCCCCGGCCTTGAGGTCGAAGACCGCGACCCCGCCGGCCGACTGCTCCACGCCCTCCTGGAACGCCGCCACCACGAACGGCGCCAACGCCAGCGTCACCAGGGCCCAGCAGGAGGAGAGCACGATGCCCGCCACCGCCATGCCCTTGCCGCGCTGCGGCCGCCGCTTGAGCTGCCGCAGCGCGGCGATGCCGAGCCCGAGGCCGAGGGTCCAGGCCAGACAGAACAGCCCGAAGATCCCGAGGACCAGCGAGGCGACGGCCAACCCGTTGGTACCGGGCGCCGGCAACGGCGGCCCCTGCCAGTACGGCCCACCGGCGTACGGACCGCTCGCGTACGGGTCACCGGCATGCGGCCCACCGGTGTACCCACCGCCTGCGTACGGACCACCTGCGTACGGACCACCGGCATACGGGTCGCTGGTGAACGGAGCGGCCGGGTACGAAGCACCGTGCGGCGGCTGGTAGGACGTCGCCGGCCCGTACGGTTCGTCCGTGACCTGCGGCGGCACGTAGGCGTACGGGTCGGCCGCCGGAGCGGCGCCAGGAGCGCCGGAGTCGCCGGAGTCGGCGGGCGCGGACCAGTCGGTGGCGGCCGGGGTGGCGCTCGGCTGGCTGGACTGGTCGGGCTCGGACGACAAGGGGCTCCCCCGGAAGGCACGGTTCCGTCGGCGCGACGGTTGCGCGAATATAGCCGATCGTCCGATGGTCTTCCCAGGGGGATCCCAGGTCATCCGGCCCGCAGCCCTGTGATCTGTCAGTGGCGGGCCGTACGCTCACGTCCCATGGACGGGAACCAGGCGGAGCCCACGGAGGCCCGGGAGGCCACCGGGCCGGCGGTGCGGGGGTGGACGGCGACGGGGCTGCGCTGGCGCGAGGGCGTGCCGCAGCTGACGGCCGCCCGCGGAACGGAGGAGCACCGCCGCGAGATCGGCACGGGCACCCGGATCGGCTGGGAGGTGGCCGGGCCCCGCCGCTGCACCGGCATCCGGACGGCGCACCGCCACCACCCCTGCCCCACCTCGGCCCTGCTCGACCCGGCCGGGAAGTCCGGCCAGTGCCCGTCCTGCCAGGACGCGGACCAGGGGCTGGCACTGGCCCGGGACCGGGTGGTGGACGACGGGCGGACGTACCGGCTGTACCTGGCCTGGTTCGGCCCGGGCCTGGCGAAGGTCGGCCTGACGGCGGAGCAGCGCGGCAGCGCACGGCTGCTGGAGCAGGCGGCCCCGGTCTGGACCTTCCTGGCGCGCGGGCCGCTGCCCGGGGTGCGGCGGGCGGAGCTGACGGTGGCCCAGGCGGGGCTGGCCCGGGAGCGGTTCACCACCAAGGCCAAGAACCAGGGGTGGTGGCACCTGCCCGGGCCGCGGGGGCGGGCGGAGGCCGTCAGGGCGCTGCGGGCCGAGGTGCTGCCGGTGCTGGCCGGGCACGCGGTGGAGCTCTTCCCGGACGGGCCGGTGGTCGATCAGGTGGAGCTGTTCGGCCTGGCCGAGGGGCCACCGCCGGCGTACCGGGAGGTCACGGCGCTCTCCGACGGGGCCCGGCTGAGCGGGGTGCTGCACGCACCGGTCGGCCAGCAGCTCTTCCTGACGCCCGATCAGTCCCCGCCCGTCCCCGGCCGCGAGCACGTCCCCGGTCGCGAGCCCGTGCCCGGCCGCGAGCCCGTCCCGCTGCTGCTGGACACCCGCCTGCTCACCGGCTGGACGCTCCGCCCGTGCGCCCCGGCGCCCTGTACGGGCCTCACCGAGCTGCTCCGCTCCCGCCCGGTCGAGCAGACCGCGCTGTTCTGACCGCCCCTGACCACCGGGTGATCCGCACCGCCGCCACTGCCACGCCCCCCGTGCGCCCCGGCGTACCACCGTCGGCACCCCGGCGCCGTTGTGACGGGATGTGGACAGCGGGAAGCATGAGGGGTCCAGTCCCGCCTGCGGAGGCCCCGAACCATGCGGATCGCGTACCTGCACGACGGCAGCATCCCCACCGACCGCGCCGCCGGTGTGCGGGCGGTGCGGATGTGCGACGCCCTGGTGGACGCCGGGCACCAGGTGATCCTGTACGCCCGGCCCGGGTCGGTACCGGACGAGGACCTCTACGCCTACTACGGGACCCGCAACCGCTTCGAGGTCCGCACCGTCGCCCAGCCCGCCGTGCCGCTGGTCGGTCCCTGGCTGCGGGCCCGGCGGGTCCGCGCGGAGCTCCGCCGCCGGGCCGTGCCGGACCTGCTGTACGGCGACGACCGCGCGGCCCTGCTGGTCTGCGCCGACCTCGCGCCGATGGTCCGCGAGGTCGACCGCCTCCCGGCCGGGCGGCTGGACCGGGCGCTGGAGCACCGGCTGCTGCGCCGCCGCCGGCTGCGCCGGGTGGTGACCGGTTCGCACGCGCTGGCCGAGGAGCTGCAGCACTCCCTCCCGGGGTCGCCCCGCACGGACCGGCTGACCGCCCTGCCGGCCGCCGATCCCGTCCCGGCCGACGGCCCGGTGGCCCAACTGCCGGGCCGGGAGGGCGCTGTGCGCATCGGCTGGATCGGCCGTCCGTCCACCGGGCGGGGCACCGGGCTGCTCCTCGCCCTGGCGGAGCGCTTACCGGAGGCGGACTTCCACCTGGTCGGCGGGACGGAGGCCGAGGTCCGGCACTGGCGCGACCGCTGCCGCTCCGTCAACGTGCACTTCCACGGCCACCGGCCGCCCTCCCGGATCACCCGCTACCTGCGCGCCTTCGACCTGGTGCTGGCACCCCACCAGCAGCACGCCGACGGCGCCGGCCGCCGCACCGTCCCCACCTGCCTCCCCGAGTACCTCGCCCACGGCCGCGCCGTGGTCGCCTCCGACCACCCCGTCCTGCGCGAGCTGCTCACCGACGAGGTCAACTCCCTCCTCTGCCCGGCCGATTCGGTCGAGGACTGGGTCAAGGCCGTCCGCCGCCTGACCGAGGACCAGGAGCTCCGCGAACGCCTCGCCACCGGCGCCCTGCGCCGGCACCTCACCCACCACACCTGGCACGCCCGCACCGCCCGCGTCCTCGCCGGCCTCCCCACCGACCACCGCCCCTGGCGCTAGAACCCGTCCGACGGGCGCCGGCCGATCAGCCCGCGACGCCCTTCAGGTAGGTGGCCAGGCGGGTGATCGCGGCGGGGTTGCGGGGGCTCTCGACCAGGTCGACGTAGGAGAGCACGAAGACGCGGTCGTTCTTGACGGCGGAGACCTGGGCCAGCGGCGGGTAGGACTTCAGGAACTGCCGCTTCGCCTCGGCGCTGGTGTCGCCGTAGTCGTTGATGACGATGACCTCCGGGTCGCGGGCGACCACGGCCTCCCAGCCGACGGTGGTCCAGGAGTCGTCCAGGTCGCCGAAGACGTTCCGGCCGCCGGCCTTGGTGATGATCTGCTCGGGCGCGGCGAACCGGCCGGAGGTGAACGGCTTGTCCTGGCCGCTGTCGTAGAGGAAGACCGAGGGGCGCTTCGCGGGGGCGGCGGCCTCGGCCTTCGCCACCTCGGCCTTGAACCCGTCGATCAGCTGCTGCGCCTTCGCCTCCACCTCGAAGATCCGGCCGAGGTTGGTGAGGTCGGCGTAGAGGGCGTCCAGCGGCGGCATCACGCCGCGCGCCTTCTCCTTGCCGTTGCGGCAGGACTCGGTGAGCGTGTACGAGCCGACGCCCAGCTTGCCCAGGCCCTCGGGGGTGAGGCCGGTGCTCTCGTTCCAGCCGTAGTTCCACCCGGCGAAGACCAGGTCCGCCTTGGCGTCGAGCACCAGCTCCTTGGTGATCTCCTTCTTGGAGAGCCACGGGGTGCGCTCGTACTCCTTGCCCCAGGCGACGGCCGACAGGTCGCCCTTCTCGTCCGGCATCACGTACCCGGCCATCCGGTCGGCCAGGCCCAGGGCGAGCATCAGCTCGGTGATGCCGATGTCGTTGGTGACCACCCGGCCGGGCTTCTGCTGGTACGTCACCTGCCGCCCGCAGTTGTCGACGGTGACGGGATAGTGCGCCGACGCGGCGGCGTCCGCCGGGGGGGCGACCTCGGCGCCGCAGGCGGCCAGGCCGGTGCAGAGGCTCAGGGCGGCGGCGGCCGCCAGGGTACGGCGGGCGGTGGTGAACAGCACGTGATGGTCCCTCAGGAGTGGTGGGCGGGAGAGTCGGTGGTGAGACGGTCGAAGAGCAGTTGCACGGCCCCGGTGACCGGGTGCCGGACGGGGTGGGCGCGCACCCCGAAGACCTCGGCCAGCAGCTCGGCCGAGAGCACCTCGGCCGGCGGGCCGGACGTGACGATGCGGCCGCCGGCGATGACGTACAGCAGGTCGCAGTGGGCGGCGGCCAGGTTGAGGTCGTGCAGGGCGGTGAGGACGGTGAGGCCGCTGTCGCGGACCAGGGCCAGCACCTCCAACTGGTGCGCGATGTCCAGGTGGTTGGTCGGTTCGTCCAGCACCAGCACGTGCGGACGCTGGACCAGCGCGCGGGCGATCAGCACCCGCTGCTTCTCGCCTCCCGAGAGGTGGAGGAAGCCCCGCCCGGCCAGGTGGTCGGCCCCGACCCGGGCCAGCGCGGCGGTGGTGTCGGCGGCCTCCTCGGGGCCTGGGCCGGTGAAGCCGCGGCGGTGCGGCAGGCGGCCCATGCCGACCACCTCCGCCACCGTGAAGTCGAACTCGGCCACCGTCTCCTGCGGCAGCGCCCCCACCCTGCGGGCCCCCTCACGGGCCGTCAGCCCGTGCAGGTCGTCGCCGTCCAGCCGGACCGCGCCGCTGCTCGGGCGCAGCGCCCGGTAGACGGTCCGCAGCAGGGTCGACTTCCCGCTGCCGTTCGGCCCCACCAGCCCGATCACCTGTCCGCTCTCGGCCTCCAGGCTGGCCTCGTGCACCAGCCGCGCCCCGGCGATCTCCACCGAGACCGCGTCGATCTCGACCTTCATCCTCGGCCTCCCGCAGTGCGGCGAGCGGCCCGCGGATCCCGCGTCCGGGCCGCCGTCATGGTGTGCGTACGCTCTCCGGCCCCCGTCGGCGTGCGCTCCCGAGCCCCCGTCGGCCTGCGCTCCCCGGCCCCCATCAGCGCCCGCCGAAGCTGTAGGTGCGCCGCCGCATCAGCAGCAGGAAGCAGGGCACGCCCAGCACCGCCGTGATCACGCCGACCGGCAGCTCCGCCGGGGCGAGCAGCAGGCGCGAGACGATGTCCACCCACACCAGGAGCACCGCGCCCAGCAGCGGAGCGACCGTCAGCACGCGTCGGTGGCCGGCCCCGACCAGCATCCGGGCCAGGTGCGGCACCATCAGGCCGACGAACCCGATCGCCCCGCTCACCGCGACCACGGTGCCGGTGACGGCGGCGGTCACCAGGAAGAGGGCCCGCCGCAGGCGGGCGGCGTCGACGCCCAGGGCGGCGGCCGTCTCGTCGCCCATGGCCAGCGCGTCCAGGCTCCCGGCGGCGGCCAGCAGGTAGACCAGCCCGGCCAGGACGGTGGCGGCCGCGATCGGGACGGAGGCCCAGGTGGCGCCGCCGAGGCTGCCGAGCAGCCACATCATCGCCGTCCGGGCGGCCTCGCCGCGCTCCGCGGAGAAGACCATCAGCGAGGTGACGGCGGAGAAGCCGTAGGCGAGGGCAGTTCCGGTGAGCACCAGCCGCAGCGGGGTGAGGCCGTGGGCGGTGCGGGCCACCGCGTAGACCAGGACCATCGCGGCCAGCGCCGAGCTGAAGGCGGAGAGCGAGAGCGCCCAGACGCCCAGCGAGGCGAACGCGCCGAGCAGCAGGACGGCGTTGGCGCCGACGGCGGCGCCGGAGGAGATGCCGAGGACGAAGGGGTCGGCCAGGGCGTTGCGCACCATGGCCTGGACGGCCACGCCGACGGCGGACAGCCCGGCGCCGACCACGGCGGCGAGCACCGCCCGGGGCAGCCGGATCTCCCAGACGATGGTGTAGCCGGCCACCTGGTCGGCGTGGATCCGCCCGCCGGTGAGCCCGGCCTGCAGGAAGTGGGCGACCTGACCGAGGCTCAGCCCCGAGGAGCCGAGCGCGACCCCGCAGACCAGGGAGGCCAGCAGCGCCGCGCCGAGGCCGAGGGCCAGTGGCGCGGTGCGCAGCGGTCGCCGGGCCGCGGCCGGTCGGGGCGGGCCCGGCCGGCCGGGCGGGCTGGTGGCGCTGCCGGGAGGTCCGGTGGCGGTGGTCGCGCTGCTCAACGGCTGGGCCTTCGGTCGGGCCCCGGGCGTACGGGGGCGCGACCGGCCGGGCCCGGGCGGCGGCGGACGGCGGGCGTCCGCGCGCTCCGGCGGGCGCGCCGTTCGGCATCCCCTCGCAGTCCGCGGCGAGTTCTCGGGAGGACCGCGCCGCCGGGGGCGATCGGGCTCACGGACCGTCAGGGGCCGTTCCACCGTTGCGGGTCAGCGCCGGGTTCTCACCGGACTTCTCCCTCGGGACGCCCTGGCAGCATAGCAAGGCTCACCTCACCTGTAAGGGGCCCATCCCTGTGTCACCCGGCACACCCGGGGGCGGACCGGACGGCGGACCCGGGGGCCAGCCCCCGCCCGAGCTCGGGTGCTGACCGGGTACCGGGCCCGTCCCGCCCGACCGTAGCCTCCTCGTCATGACCACCGGATCGCACAACTCCCTTCCCCCGCAGCACCATTCCCGCACCCGCGCCCGCGCCCGCCGGGCCCTCGCGGCCGCCGCCGCGGTCCTGCTCGCGGTCGGCCTCGCCGCCCCGGCGGCCGCAGCCGCCACCCCGGCCCCCGTCCCGGGCTCGCCGACCTCGCCGACAGAGCGCACCGCCGGCCGGGGCGAGCTGCTGGCCGTCACCCCGCTCGCCCGCCTGACCCCCGCCCAGGTCGCCGCCTACGCGCGGGACTTCGGGGTGGACACCGCCACCGTCCGCCACGGCGTCGCCGCCTACCGGCTCACCTACCGCACCGTCACCCCGCAGGGCGCTCCCACCACCGCCACCGGCCTGTTCGCGCTGCCCGAGGGTGGCCCGCACCGGCTGGCCGTGGTCTCCGACACCCACGGCACCATGGTGAACCGCGACGACGCGCCCTCCACCGCCGGGGACTTCGGCAAGCTCACCCCGTACCTGCACGCCTCGGCGGGCCGGGCCGTGGCGGCGCCCGACTACCTCGGGCTCGGCCTCGGCCCGGGCCTCCACCCCTACATGGACACCCGCTCCGCCGTCTCCGCCTCGCTCGACCTGCTGCGCGCCTCCCGCGAGGCGGGCCGCCGCCTCGGCCGGCCGCTCACCGGGGACGTGTACGCGACCGGCTTCTCGCAGGGCGGCCAGGTGGCGATGGCGCTGGGCCGCGAGCTCTCCCGGGGCGCCGACCGCCACCTGCGGCTGCGCGGGCTGGCCCCGGTGGCCGGGCCGCACGACGTCCGGGGCGCGGAGCTCCCCGCGATCCTGGACGGCCGGGTGGACGAGCGCTCCGCCGTCTTCTACCTCTCCTACTACCTGACGGCGGCCAACCGCCTGCACCCGGTCTACCGGGATCCGGCCGAGGCCTTCCGGGCACCGTACGCCGGGGTGGTGGAGGGGCTGTTCGACACCCGGCACACCGAGGAGCAGGTGGTGACCGCCCTCCCGGGCACGGTCCGCGAGCTGCTCACCGACTCCTTCCTGCGCCAGCTGGACCGGCCCGGCCCCGGGCTGTCGGCCGCGCTGGAGGCCACCGACGGCGGCTGCGACTGGCGGCCCGCGGCACCGGTGCGGCTCTACGCCTCCACCGGGGACCGCGACGTACCGATCGCCAACTCCCGTTCCTGTGCCGCCGCGCTGGCCGCCCACGGGGTGCGGGCCCCCATCCTCGACCAGGGGCAGGACGCGGGCCACTTCGCGACCCTGCGGGCGGCCGCGCCGCAGATCGTCCGGTGGTTCGACGGACTCGACCGGTAGCGTTCCGGGCGGACCGGACCGCGGAGCGAAGGAGTGGACGTGGCAACGGAACTGACGGGACGGGTGGCCCTGGTGGCGGGAGCCACCCGGGGCGCCGGGCGGGGCATCGCGGTGCAGCTGGGAGCGGCGGGGGCCACCGTCTACTGCACCGGCCGCTCCACCCGGGGCCGCCGCTCGGAGTACGACCGGCCGGAGACGGTGGAGGAGACCGCCGAGCTGGTGGACGCGGCCGGCGGGCGCGGCGTCCCGGTGGTGACGGACCACCTGGTGCCCGAACAGGTCGAGGCGCTGGTGCGGCGGATCGACGCCGAGCAGGGGCGGCTGGACGTGCTGGTGAACGACATCTGGGGCGCCGAGCACCTCTTCGAGTGGGACACCCCGGTCTGGGAGCACGACCTGACGAACGGTCTGCGCCTGCTGCGCCTGGCGGTGGAGACGCACGCCGTGACCAGCCACCACGCGCTGCCGCTGCTGCTGCGCCACCCCGGCGGACTGGTGGTGGAGATGACCGACGGCACGGCCGAGTACAACCGGGAGAACTACCGGATCAACCTCTTCTACGACCTCGCCAAGACCTCGGTGCTGCGGATGGCCTTCGCCCTCGGCCACGAGCTCGGGCCGCGCGGCGCCACGGCGGTGGCGCTCACCCCGGGCTGGATGCGCTCCGAGATCATGCTGGAGACCTTCGGCGTCACCGAGGCCACCTGGCGCGAGGCCCTGGAGAAGGTCCCGCACTTCGCCATCTCGGAGACCCCGTCCTACGTCGGCCGCGCGGTGGCCGCCCTGGCCGCCGACCCGCAGCGGGAGCGGTGGAACGGGCAGTCGCTCTCCAGCGGGCAGCTCGCCCGCGAGTACGGCTTCACCGACCTGGACGGCAGCCGCCCGGACGCCTGGCGCTACATGGTCGAGGTCCAGGACCCGGGCCGTCCCGCCGACACCACCGGCTACCGCTGAGCAGGCCGCTGAGCGGACCGCTCCGTTCGACGCGGGGTGCGTGACCTGCGGAATCCGGCTCTCCGTCAAGCAGCGGGCTTCCGGTCGTCCGTGGACGAATTCAAGCCCGGGGCAGGCTCCGGCGACCCGCCCCGCGTCGGGTCACGACATAGTCATGGACAGGTCAACACACCACCAACCGGAGGACCCCATGACCAGGACCCGCACCCTCGTCTCCGCCCTCGGCGCCGGCGCGCTCTCGCTCGCCGCGCTGCTGCTCCCGGCCGCCGGAGCACAGGCCACCACCCTCGCGGCGGACTCCTGCACCCAGAACTGGAGCATCAGCTCGGGCGAGGGCTACGCCAACGGCAAGTGGTGCAACTACAACACCAAGGTGACCGGCACCGTGCACGACACCAAGGCCGACGGCCGCTGTCCGTTCGTCCGCGGCGTCCTCTCCAACGGCGGCGTCGTGGACGGTGACTGGGCCACCGGCAAGGGCACCTCGCGCGGCTTCACCCTCGACGCGCCCTCGGGCTACTTCACCTCGGTGCAGATGAAGTACATCACCTGCTGACGAGCCGGCCCACCCCTCGCGACGGCGGGCGCCACCCTGTCCCGGGGCGGCGCCCGCCGTCCTTCCGGCCCGGCGCCCGGGGCTCGGCTACCGTGGGTCCATGACCGACGACCGCACCCGGCTGACCGCCCTCGTCCACGGACTCGTCCAGGGCGTCGGCTTCCGATGGTCCGTCAGGGAGCGGGCGGAGGCGATCGGCGGGCTGACCGGCTACGCCCGCAACCTCGCCGACGGGGGCGTGGAGGTGCTGGCCGACGGCGGCCGCGCGGAGTGCGCGCGCCTGCTGGAGTGGCTGCGCGGGGGTGACACGCCGGGCCGGGTGGAGTCGGTGGCCGAGCGCTGGAGCTCCCCGACCACCGACCACCCGGGCTTCACGATCCGCTGAGCACCTTCGGGTCGGTCCGGTCCGCCCGCTCGGCCCGCTTGCGCCATCCGTGCCACACGCCCAGCGCCACCACGAAGGCCGCCACCGCGAGCGAGAGCGAGACCACCTCGCGGTTCTCCTCGTCCGTGAACATGTAGCCGATCACGAAGACGATCATGGCGATGGCCGCCCAGGTCAGGTACGGGAAGAGCCACATCTTCACCGTCAGCCCCTCCGGCCGCTCGCGCAGCAGGATGCCGCGCATCCGCAGCTGGGTGCAGCAGATCACCAGCCAGACGAAGAGCGCGATCGCCCCGGAGGAGTTCAGCAGGAAGCTGAACACGGTGTCCTTGAAGGCGTAGTTGAAGTACACCGCGACGAAGCCGAAGACCACCGAGCCGAGGATCGCCGCCACCGGCACGCCGCGGCGGTTGGCCCGGGCGAAGGCGGCGGGCGCGTCGCCGCGCTCACCGAGCGAGAAGGCCATCCGGGAGGCCGTGTAGAGGCCGGAGTTGAGGCAGGACAGCACGGAGGTGAGGATCACCACCTCCATGATGGTGCCCGCCTGCGGGATGCCGATCGAGTCCAGCGCGGCCACGTAGGAGCCCTTGGCGGTGATCGCCGGGTCGTTCCACGGCAGCAGGGTGAGCACCACCAGGATCGAGCCCAGGTAGAAGACGGCGATCCGCCAGATCACCGAGTTGGTGGCCCGGGTGACGGCCCGTCGGGGGTCGGCCGACTCGCCGGCCGCCAGCGTGACGATCTCGCTGCCCATGAAGGAGAAGACCACCATCAGCACACCGGTGAGCACCGCCCCGGCCCCGTGCGGGAAGAAGCCGCCGGTGTCGGTCAGGTGGGCGAGGCCCGCGCCCGGGTTGTCCGAGCCCGGCAGCAGCCCGAAGACCGCGAGCAGGCCGATCACCACGAAGACGCCGATCGCCACCACCTTGATGCCGGCGAACCAGAACTCGAACTCGCCGTACGAGGCGACCGAACCCAGGTTGGTGACGGTCAGCACCGCCATCACGATCAGCGCCCAGGCCCACTGCGGCACGGCCGGGACCCAGCCCTCCAGGATCACCGCCCCGGCCGTGGCCTCCACGGCGAGCACCACGACCCAGAAGAACCAGTACAGCCACCCGATCGAGAACCCGGCCCAGCGGCCCAGCGCCCGGTCCGCGTACGCCGAGAACGACCCCGGGTCCGGACTGGCCGCCGCCATCTCGCCGAGCATCCGCATGACCAGCACCACCAGCACGCCGACCAGCAGGTACGACAGCAGGATGGCCGGTCCGGCCTTGGCGATCCCGGCACTCGACCCGACGAACAGGCCGGCGCCGATCACCCCGCCGATCGCGATCATCGACAGGTGACGGTTCTTCAGACCGGCGTGCAGGCCGTCCTGCGGCTGTCCTGGCTCCGCCGGCGGGCGACCGGTGGTGGGGTCACCCTGCTGCGGACGGGTTCTGGTGGAGTCCATGGGCATGTCCTTGCGGTTCGGGCCGCCGGGGTCCGCCCGGGGTCCCCGAGCGCGCCGACGGCGGGGGCCACGGTCACGTGGCATCGGCCACATGCTGCCCCGCCGCAGCCCCCCGCAGTGGGATTCCCCGGTCTCTCCGTCAGGTCCCCACCCTCTGACCACGCAGTTCTGAGCCCCCTCTGAGCATCGGCCCCCTCCGGCCCCGTCCGGCGCCCTGACCAGGCCCGCTACAGGTCCGCGATCCAGGAGTGCCCCGGGTGCATGCGGTCCAGCAGCCCGGCCAGGCCCCGCCGCTGCGCCGGGCTCATGTGCGGCACGGTCGCCTCGAAGTCCCACTGGTCCTTGGGGCGCAGGTGCTTGGCCTTGAACAGCAGAACCAGTTCGGGCACCAGGTACGGGATGCCGTCCCCGGTGCGGCGGACGATCTCCTCGTACGGGAACCGGATCCCCTCGTCGCGCCGGCAGATCCAGGTGTCGCCGTCGTGCGGCTCGCGGAACACGTCCACCAGGTAGTCCCCGCTGACCGGATCGCGCACCCACGTCTGGTGCACGGCGGCCAGCACCTCCGGCGCAGCGTCCTCCCAGATCCGGCCGCTGCCCGCCGCATCGAACACGTACCCGGGAAGACGATCGCGGACCTCACCGAAGGCCGCCGCCGGGATCCCGATCTCGATGTCCCCGTGCACCCGCGTCGGCCCACCCCGGAACAGCTCCAACGCCCACCCCGCAGCCACGTACCAGGGCGCACCGACCCCGCCCAACCGCCGCGCGACCTCCCCCGGCGTCCAGCAGGACGACCACCTGGCGTCGAGCGCCTCGATCTCCTCGGCCGACAACTCGATCCCGCCGCTCGGCAGTTGCTCACCCACCACACGAACCTACCAGCGCCCGCACCGATCCCGACCGGCAGTCCACCGCCACCCCTCGAGCTGCGGCAGCGACCGTCACATCCGTTCGCGCGGGACGAAGGCGCGTCAGTCCCCAGCGACTCCTGGGAGCAGAAGACCGTGGCCCGGTACTCCCCGTTGGCCGAGCAGGGTGCCGAGTGCGGAGGCGGGGTCCGGGGCGGTGAGCACCGCGCGGACCTCCGTATCGCTGATCCTGATGGTCGGCAGCCAGCCGTGCTCGGACGGAAGGAGATCCGCCAGCGTGTCCCGGAAAGCACGCTGACGGTGGCGACCTCCGACGCCCGGGAACAGCGGCGGCTTGGCCTTGGCGAACCCGCCGCCGGGCTCACGCCCGGTCAGCGCCCGCGATCGGGCCAGCCACTGTCCGGCGTCGAAGCCCAGCCTCACGCTCGACGGGTAGAGCTCCAAGGCCACGGCACGCGCACCGGTGAAGTGCTGTCTCTCGTCGATCTCCAGGATCTGCTGCCGGCCGCCCTCGTAGGTCAGCACCACGTCCAGGCGCCGCCACTCCCGGCTGGGAGCCAGCTCCGGCAGAACCAGCCCCGTCAGTGCGCCGTAGACGGTCGAGACCGTCTCCCACATCCCGGCACATTCGACGCGGCCGGGCCGGTTCAGCCATGCGGGGCAGTTCTCGGGTGCGATCCGCGCCACCACCACGGCAGGCAGCAGGCCGGTCACGGCGTCCTGCAGTTCCCTCACACCGAGCTCCCCACACGGTCAACTGGGTCGCAGCGAAGGGCGAGCGTTCTCACTGAGCCCTGTGCGCGAGTCACGAGAAGTCGTCCTCCGCACGTGCCCAGACCACCTGCTCGTTGCTCAGTGGCGGGGTGAATCCGTCCGGGAACATCAGCATGCGGTCGTCCGGCCACATGTTCTCGAGCCCGTGCTCCGCGCAGACCAGGGCGACGAGATGTGACGGTCCGCCCTGGCAGGCGTCACCTCGGTAGGGACCGTCGTGCGACTGGCAGACGTATCCGAAGGACGTGCAGTCGTCCTCATCGGTCGGCTCGTAGAACCCGGGGTCGCGGACCACGCTCGTCACCGGTTCCTGCAGGTTGTCCCTGGGGATGGGACGCGGGTCGCACCACAGCAGTCGAGGAGGGAGCACGGGCTCATCATCCCGCCTCGCGACCCTCCCTGGCCACAGTCGCCCGCAGCCTCCTGACGAACGGCCTTCACCCGGTGCCGGGCCCGCACCAGGAGTACTGTCGGGCGTGCGCCACCGCTGACGGACCGTCAGGGACCCTCCGCGGTGGGGCGTACGTGACCTAGGGGAGGCATGGTCTTGGCCGGACCGGACCCGAGGGGGCCGCCGGAGGCGGAGCGCGTGAGGGCGGGCCTTCCTGCCGGCGCGCCGAGGAGGAGCGGCTGCGGAGGCATCCGCAGGGGAGCCGCGTGGGCACCTGGTGCATCCCCCGTCACCGGGCTGCCACCGCACCCCAGTCCCTCTTCCTCGGAAGGCCAGAGATGGAAACTGCCGGATGGGTGACCACCATCGTGGCGGGGATCGCCGGGAGCATCACGGTGCTCGGCTATCTCTTCGACCAGGTCCCGCCCCTGTCGCAGAAGCTCGTGAAAGCGATCCGCTCGGTGCGCGCTCTGCGTGATGAACTGAGGCGTACGACGAACGGATGACCGAAGGCCGCGCCGGTCCCCGACCGGCGCGGCCCTCACGGTCGTGCCCGACGCTCCGTCAGGACCCGTCGTCCCCCGCCAGACCCGCCGGGTCGGTGTTCGCCCCGCAGAGCACGATGCAGACCCGCTCCCCCTCCGCCGCCCGGTACGCGCCGTGCCGCACCGCCGCCAGCGCCGTGGCCGCCGCGTGCTCCACCACCAGCCGGTGCTCCTCCCAGAGCGCCCGCCGGGCCTCGACGATCGCCGCGTCCGGCACCAGCACCGACTCCACCCCGCCGACCCCACCCGCGAGGGCCACCGCGAGCGCGGTCGTCGAGACCCGCCGGGCACCCAGCGAGTCCGCCGCCACCGAGTCCACGTCCACGTCCACCACCCGCCCGGCACCGATCGCCGCGTTCAACGCCCGGCAGTTCTCCGGCTCGACCGCCACCGTCCGGATCCCGTGCTCGGCCGCCGCCGTGGCCACCCCCGCGAACAGGCCGCCGCCGCCCACCGCGACCACCACCGTGTCCACGCCCGGTAGTCCGGCCCGGATCTCGTCCAGCAGCGTCCCGGCCCCGGCCGCGATCAGCGGGTGGTCGTAGGCGTGCGAGGCCAGCGCCCCGCTCTCCCCCGCGTACTCCTGGCAGGCCGCCAGCGCCTGCGCGTACTCCCGCCCGACCAGCCGGACGTCCGCCCCGTAGGCCCGCAGCCGCGCGACCTTCACCTCCGGTGCGTTCTCCGGCAGGAAGACGGTGGCGGGGACGCCCTGCTGTCCGGCCGCCCAGGCACAGGCCAGCCCGGCGTTGCCGCCGGAGGCGATGGTGACCCCGGCCTCGGGCAGGGTCCCGGCCTCCCGGTGCGCCCGCAGGAAGTTCTGCGCGCCCCGGGCCTTGAAGCTCCCGGTGTGCTGGAGCTGCTCCAGCGCGAACCACACCCCCTCCCGGCCGCCCGGCACCACCCCCACCGGCCGTACCGCTCCGGCGATCCGTTCGCCGGCCGCCTTGACGTCCTGGTAGTCGAAACCGGGTCGGGTCACGTCGCTGCTCCTCGTCCGCAGGGGTCCTGTGACCCGTACCGTACGCCGCGACCCCACCCCCCTGACCAGTGGGTTTAGGACAGGGACGAAAGGAGGGGTCCGCAAGGCCCCCAGCGCGCCAGTCTGATGGCCGAAGGAGGTCCAACTCATGTCCCTCACCCGCTCGTTGACCCTGACCGCCACCGCCCTCGGCCTCGCCCTGGCCCCGCTCGGCCAGGCCGTCGCCGCCCCCTGTCCCCGCCCCTCCGACTACCTCGTCTCCCGCGACCCGGGCGTCCTGCCCGAGGGCATCGCGATCGACCGCGACGGCACCGTGTACGTCTCCTCCTCGGCCACCGGCCGCCTCTACCGCGGCCAGGTCGCCGTCCCCTGGCTGCGTCCCTTCGTCGCCCAGGGCGTCGCCGACCGCACCCGCACCCTCGGCGTGCACACCGACCGGCGGGGCCGGGTCTTCTCGGTCGGCGGCGCCACCCTCGCCGTGCACGCCCCGGACGGCCGCCTGCTCACCCGCCGCACCGCCCCGGAGGGCCCGCTCGGTGCGCCCGACCTCAACGACCTGGTGATCACGCCGGACGCGGTCTACGTCACCGACTGGGCCAACCCCTCCGTCCTGCGCGCCGCCCTCGACCGCGACGGCCGCCCGGGTCCGCTCCTGCCCTGGCTGGACCTGCGCCCCGCCCTCCCGCAGTTCCCGGCCCGGTACTGGCTGCTCAACGGCATCGTCGCCACCCCCGACGGCGCCACCCTCCTGGTCGCCTCCAACGGCACCGAGGCCGTCTGGCGGATCGACACCGCCAGCTCCGCCGTCTCCCGCCTCGACCTGGGCGACCAGTCCTTCGGCGCCGACGGCATGGTCCTGGCCGGCCGCTCCCTCTACGCCGTCCTCAACTACGGCGCCCCGTCCGGCGTCTACGTCGCCGAGCTCGACCCGGACCTCCGCACCGGCACCGTCACCCACCGGCTCACCGGCGCCCCCTTCGACTCCCCCACCACCCTGGCCCGCCACGACTGCCGCCTCTACGTCGTCAACAGCCAACTCGACCACGCCCCGGGCACCCCGCCGTACACCGTCTCCGCCGTCCCCGACCCCCTCTGCTGACGCCCCCTCACCACCGCGCGCGTCAGGACTTGGTGCGGCCCTTGCGCCAGAGGAGGAGGGCCACGCCTGCGGCCACGGCCAGCAGGAGGGCGCCCAGGTGGTTGGGGCCGGTCGGCTGCTCGGTGGCCGTCGGGGCGGGAGCCGGGGCCGGGGTGCCCGCGGGGCCGGTGCCGGGGCTCGGGGTCGGCTGGGGCTTCGGGGCGGCATCCGGCACCGGGACCCGCCACACCTCCGAGTCCTTGCCCTCGCTGCCGAACAGCAGCGCCGCGCCGTCCGCCGTGAAGGTGACCGACTCCCCCTGCCTCTGGAAGGGGACGGAGACGGACTTCTCGGCCCCCAGCGCACCGTCCTTCCAGTCGTACAGCTTCGCCCAGAAGTACCCGCGCAGGACCACCCGGCGGCCGTCCGGCGAGAACGCGCCGTCCGTCACCCACGGCACGTCGCCGACCGGCCGGAAGACGTTCACCCCGGTGCTCGCCAGGCTCTCGGGCCCCTCGTACAGGTGGCCGCCGCTCTGGTCCTTGCTCGCGATGTAGACCCGCCCCGTGACGGGGTGCACCAGCAGGGCCTCCGCGTCGCGCGGCCCGTCCTCGTACCGCACCCGGTACTTGGTGACCTGGACGGTCTGGTCGCGCAGCTGCTCCGGCTCGGTGAAGCGGTAGAGCCAGACCTCGGGCCACTTCCCGTGGAAGTTGTCCCCGATGTCGGCGAGGTAGAGCTGGTGGTCCGGGCCGAGCGCGACGGCCTCCACGTCCCGCGGCTTGGTCCCGCGCAGGGTGAGGGTCGCCACCGTGCGGCCGGTGGCGGCCTCGACCCCGTAGACGTAGGGGCCGTCGTCGCTGTCGTTGTGGGTCCAGTAGACGCCGGGGCGCCGCTGACTCGCCGTCAGTCCGCTGGACTCGGTGATCCGCTCGTCCCGCAGGGTGAACTCGCGCCGCGACCCCTCTGCCGCCGCGGGCCCGGCGACCGGCCCGAGCACCACCACCAGGGCAGCCACCACCGCCGCGACCGGCCGGCCCACCGCTCGGCCCCGATCCCGCTCCCGCCACCGGCTGTCCACGCTCACCACCCAGCGATCATCGCACGAGCCCCGCCTCCGGAGCGGTCAGGGCCAGAGCAGCGAGCGCCGCCACCCGTCCTGCCCCCGGCAGTACGCCAGCCGCACGTGGCGCCGCCCCGAGTCCCCCTGCCAGAACTCCACCGTGTCCGGCCGCAGCAGATAGCGCGTCAGCCCGGGCACCGGCCCGTCGGGGTCCGCGTTGGCGAGCACCAGCGCCCGCTCCCAGAGCGGTCCGAACTCCTCCGCCGACCGCATGTTCTCGCTCTGCCGGCCGACCAGGGCGGCGGCGTGCGCGGCGGGGCTGACGCTGCGCTCCTCCCGCGGCGCGTCCTGCTGGTCGAGGGCCGTGACCGGCCCGCGCAGCCGCACCTGCCGCCCCATCGGCGGCCAGTACGAGGTCATCGCGGCCCAGGGCGTGGCCGCCAGCTGACGGCCCTTCGGGCTCCGCCGGTCGGCGACGAAGCTCCACGTCCCGGTCTCCGGGTCGATGTCCCGCAGCCCGACCACCCGCGCGTCCGGGCGCCCGTCCGCGTCCACCGTGGACACGGTGACCAACTGGGCGTCCGGGACCTCCTGCGTCATCGCGGCGAGCAGCCATTCGACGTGCAGCTCGGCCGGGTCCTCCGGCGCGGCGGCCGGGTCGAACCCCGGCAGTTCGCGGGCCATCGGCGGCCGGCTCCGCAGCAGCCCGCGCAACTCCGCGAGCCGCTCCTTCCCACTGTGCTGCCCCGTGCCCTGCCCGTGCACAACACCCTCGCTCATCCCGGCCTCCTGACGCCACGTCCCCCGCTGCCGACGGTCATTCTGCCGTGCCCCGCGCGCCGGGCCGAACCTGCCGGACCGTGAGGTCAGAGCACCAGGTCGTCGTGCTCGTCGAAGATCCAGCCGTCCTCGTACAGCACCTCGAAGAGGTGGCCGTCCGCGTCGGTGAAGTAGCCGCTGTGGCCCCAGGCGTTCGCACCGGCCGGGCGGGTGACGGTGGCGCCCAGCTCCTCCGCCTTCGCCATCACCGCGTACACCTCCTCCGCACTGCGGGCCACGTACGCCAGCGCGAAGCCGGCGAAGCCGCCCGGCCCCCGGTCGGGGAGCCGCGCGTCGGCCGCGAAGGCCTCCCGCGACTGGAACGCGACCGCGACCCCGCCGAGTTCGAAGAGCGCGAACTCGTCCGAGCCGGCCTTGGACCGCTCCCAGCCGAGCCCCTGGTAGAAGGCCACCGAGGCGGCCACGTCCCGCGCCCCCAGCAGGATCAGGTTGAGTCGTCGTCGCATGGTCGTCCTCCCTGGTACACCGGTCGGTGCGATTCTGCCGTTCCCCACTGACAACCCCGACCGACAACCCCCACTGACGACCCCCACCGACCACCCCTGCCGACCGCCACGGCCGCAGGTTCAGTCGAAGACCTCCAGGTACAGGACCCCGGCCCACTCCTCCGTCACCACCAGCAGGGAGCGCCACCAGATCTGACCCACCCGGGCGTTCCCGACGTCGCCGCAGCGGCGGACCGGCCCCAGGTGGGCCTCGATCAGGTCGGCGATGCCCTCGGCGAGTTCGCCGGTACGGCGCAGCTCCTCGGGGGTGCGCAGGCCGGGGTCCCCGTACCGGGCGACGGGCTGCATGAACCCCTTCGACACCGCCCCCAGGAACACCTCCCGCCACTCCTCCGGCCGCTCGAACCACCTCACCGGCCCCACCGCCTCGCCGAGCTGAGCGGCCGTCATCCCGCCTGCGGGGAACACGGGGTACAGCTCCACCGACGACACGTGGTTGCAGTCGTCGAGCAGTTCCTCCAGCGGCTCGGCCGCGGCCAGCACCGCCTCGGGAGCGTCGAGCGGGTTCAGCATGGGTGTCCGTCCGTGGATCGACGCCGTGTCCCCGGCACCCTAACCCGGCTCCCCAACCCCGCCGAGCCCGGCCCGGGGCTGGCGCCCCGGGCCGGGCCGGGCTCGATCGTGGACGGGCTGGGCTACGTGCGGGTCCAGCGCTGGGCGTCCGTGCCGTTGCAGTAGTAGAGCTGCAGCTGGGTTCCCGGCACGTTGCTCGAGTTCGGAACGTTGACGCAGAGTCCGGCGGAGCCACCGCCGGGGGTGTGCCTCAGGGTGCCGCCGGTGCCGGGGGTGAACCTCTGCGCTCCGGTGCCGTTGCAGCGACCCACGGCGAAGGCATCCTCGCGGACCCCACCTGACCGCCGTTCACGTAGAAGGCGAGGACCTCGGTGTCCGCGGAGTAGGTCGCGGCGATGTGGGTCCAGGCACCGGGGTAGGCCGACCCTCCGGACGCGCCGACGGAGATCCAGTGCGCGGCGCTCGAGTCCTGACTGGTCGTCATCACGTCCCACGACCGGCTGGCCTCGCGGTAGAACAGGTTCACCGAGGGGACGTTGTCGCCCTGCTGGCAGATGACCGATTGGTCGGTGCCGGTGCTGCCGTTCAGCTTCACCCAGGCGGAGACGGTGTAGCCGGTGTCACTGACGATGCCGGGCGCTGCGGCCTGGAAGGTGTTGCTGTGCCACAGCGGTGTGGTGCCCTGGTAGACCACCAGGTTGCGGTCGTTCTACAGCGCGAGCACGGCACCGGCGTGACCGTGGGTGTTGGTGTGCCAGATCGGATTGCCGCCCTGGTCGTGGATCACGAGGTTGCCGTCCGGCTGCATGAGAGCGGTGGCCCCGTTGTGTCCCCAGGTCTGCGAGGCCCACAGTGCGCGGGCCGAGTTCTTCGCGGCGAGGACCAGGTTGCCGTCGCTCTGCATGGTCAACATCGTGTTCTCCGAGGCGACTTGCCGACCGGAGGCTGGTCCGCTGCCCGACGGCAGCCCGGCGGAAGTTGTCGGTGCTCTCGCCGAACGCTTCAGTGTCGGCGGCGGTTGAGCACACCGATGAGAGTGGCAAGGTCGGCGGCACCGGCCGGGTCATCCGCGTAGCGGGTGGTCTGGAGGGGGCCGACCTCAGGAAGGACGATGTCCTCCCGCGCCAGAACATGGACCAAGGTCAACAGTGCGGCGCGGGCGTTGCCATCGGTGAAGGGGTGGAAGAACGCCACGTCGAGGTAGGCGCGGGCCGCGCGTGCCGCCAGCGGGATGTCCGGGTCGGTCGTCTCGCGCAGGCAGGAATCGAAGTCGGCCTGCGTGTGAGGGGTAAGACCGTAGCGCTCGCGGCCAGCCTTCGCATAGGCGTCGCTCACGCGGAACGGTGCCTCTGCTGCAGCGAGGACTTCGCGTTGCCAACCGGCCAGGAGCGCGAAATTCAGCGGGGTCTGGCGTGCGGCATCTTCTCGGGCCAGGGTGTGTGCGGCGAGCAGACGTTCGGCGCGAATCGGGTCACGTCGGCGCACCGGACCCTCGCACCAGGACTGGAACCCATCGCGGTCGGTCGGGACCCGTTGTAGAGCCGGTGCGTGTTGCCAGTCGACCTCGCGGCGTACGCGCAGCCAGTCCGAAAGGCTGTCAGTAGTGGTCATGGAACTCCTCAAGCGCCGCCCTCTCACGGTGGTCCTGGTACGGGGCGTGGCCGGTGAGGCCGACGGCGAGGTCCTCGCCGACGGATTCGATCAGGGTTCGTTCCGGGTAGACCCAGCTCTTGAACCGGCCGCCGATCGCGCGCTCCACCGCTAGCTCGGCCTCGGCCCGGTCCATGCCGGTGCTGGTGAGGAACCAGCCCAGGACGATCGAGGTCTGGCCGCGCCAGGCGTTGTCCGCGCCCGAGTCCAGCGCGTGGGTCACGAGCCGGACGCAGGCCCGTTCCAGATGCCAGCTGCGATCCTCGGGTGAGGCGTCCGGCGGCGGCGCCAGTTCGGCGAAGCGCTGGGTCGTCCGCTCCAGCCAGGCTCGCCACTCCAGTAGCGCGGCTACGACGCGTGCTGCGGTCTCGTCGGGGGTTGTCACCGAGCTTGACGCGCTGACCCAGTAGCCGATGGGCCCGCCGTCGCGGTAGGACCAGCTCCATCCCCAGGTCCAGGTGCCGTATCGCTCCCGGAGGACCGCGTCCACCTGGCTCTCGCACCAGCGTTCTCCCTGCCACCAGCCAGCCATACCGGAGAGCACGGGTGGCACCCACTCGCGGACCAGCGAGCGGAGGCGTTCCTCCTCGTCCTCGTCCCAGGCGAACGAGTGGCGGGCAGGGTCGAACTGATCCCAGTCCCGGATGCCCTCGTAGGTGACGCGGGGCACACGGTTCTCGGGGAAGGGCAGGGTGTCACGGTTGTACGTCAGGGCTGGCCACTCTTCCTGTCCGATGTGATCGACCCATCAGTCTCGGCTCAATGACCCTGGGACCGCGATCGGTTTTCCGACGGTGTCGGTTCGTCGGTCATGCCGCTGCCGCCTCGTCGTCGTCGCCGAGCACGCTGAAGTCAACGTCCAGGCGGGCGTCGTAGTCGTCGGGGGATACCGAGTTCGTGGGTGGAGTACTCGCACCGGCCGAACGGGTCCCTCAATTTCGGGTCATTGCCGGACGCCGGTCCGAACCGGTTCCACCACTCGATCCAGTACGCGGTGCGGGCCACGATCCCCAGCAGGGTGCGCTCGGGCATCCGCTCCTTGACGGCCTGCTCCAGCACCTGCGCGGTGCGGCGCGGCTTCTCCGCCTGGCGGGCCCCATGAGCTTCGGCGCCCCCGTGTCGGGGTCGACGAACAGCTCGTCGTTGTCCGGGCACTCGCCGTCCGCCGCGGCCGCCGAGGCGGACAGCCGCCCGCGCAGCTGGGCGACCAGGGCAGCGGCCGTCGAAGGCCGCGCCTCGCCCGGGGTGCTCAGGCCCGCCTCGACCAGGTAATCCGGCAGCTTCGCCTCCACCTGCTCCCAGGGCAGCAGCTGCTCGGACCAGTCGGCGCACTCCTCCGAGCCGATCACCGCGACGTTGTGCTTGAGCGCGTTGAACAGCGTCTTGCCGTCCAGGCCAACGACGTCGACCAGGCCCAGCAGCCGCGCCCGCACCCGGGACAGGGCCAAGCCCCGGTGGTAGACACGGAGTACGACTCAGAGCTTCCAGATCATCCCGTGGCGGCTTTTGGGCTCACCTTGGTTGGACCCCATATGCGGGAGATCGCCATCGCGCGTCAGGAACGGCCCAGCGCCTCGCGGAGCGTCAGCCCGTGATGCTCCTTCAGGCGGCGCAGCTCCCACCAGGAGAGGGCCGTCACGGTGATCGGAGCGCCGAGGACGAAGGCGGCTCGGGCGGCCGGCGGGACCTCGGAGTAGGCGCCGGTCACGACGTCGAGGAGGGCCATCTCCCAGACCAGGATCCCGGCGAGGAGCGGCGGGAGTACCTCGTGGATGTCGGCGGTGCGGAAGACGTGGACGAGGGAGAGGCCGATGCCGTAGAGGGCGAAGCCGAGGGACCACAGGCAGAGCACGGCGAGGACGACCGTCCCCACCACGCCCACCGCGTCGCGGAATCCTGCGGTCTCCGGGGCCATCGCGAGGGGGAAGGTGGCCATCGATCCGATGACGGCCGCCACCGCGCCGAGCGGGCGCAGGGCCCGCCGCAGGTACGTCCGCCGCAGGTCGCCCCGGGCGGCCGCGATGAAGGCGCCGACCACCAGCGGGAAGGTGCAGACGAGCACCAGGACGCTGGACCAGCTCTGGTTGAAGCGGTCGTCCGCCATCGCCTTGACGCCTTCGACGTCGGCCACGGCCCGGTAGGTCGCCGTCAGCCCGATGTAGGCCGCCAATCCCAGCCCCGTGCGCCAGAGTTGGAGCCGGCGGACCGACGCGTCCTCCGCCAGGTCCGCGCGCGAGGGACGGAAGGCCCGCTGGGCGGCGTAGAACGGGTTGCGGACGCCGCGCAGGATCTTCTGCGCGCGCGAGGGCTCGACCGGCGGCAGCAGCGGCGGGGGCTCCGGCGGAGCGTACGGGCCGGGCGGGACCGGCGGCGGAGGTCCGTACGGGTAGCCCTGCGGCGGGATCGGTCCCGGCCCCGGCGCCCCCTGCCCGGGAGGCGGCCCGTACCGCGGTCCGTACGGCGCTCCCGTCGGCGGACCGTAGCCGCCCCCGCCTCCACCGTTGCCGCTCACGTGCCGTCCCCCGTCCAGTCCGTTCGTCAGTGCCTGGGCATCGTAGTGGGCCTTCCCCCGAACGAGCCTGACGACTCGGCGGACGCCTGCTCACACCGCCTCGGCCGGCGCCTCCCAGGGCCCGAGCTTCTCCGGGTTGCGCACGGCCCAGATCCGGGTGATCCGCCCGTCCTCCACCGTGAAGGCGGCCACCGTCACGGCGCTGCCGTCGAGGAGGGCGACCAGGCCGGGGCGGCCGTTGACCGAGCCCTCGCGGAGGGCCTGCCCCTGGGTCCGGTCGGCGATGGCGAGGACGAGGCGGGCGATCGCGTCGGCGCCGGTGACGGGGTGGAGGGCGGACGGGACGAGGCCGCCGCCGTCGGCGGTCAGGGTGGCGGCGGGGTCGAGGAGGGCGACCAGGGCCGCGATGTCCTTGGTCTCCCAGGCGTGCTTGAACGCGCGGACCACCCGGGCCTGGTCGGTGGTCATCCCGGTATCGGGCCGGGCGTCCCGTACCCGCCGCCGCCCGGAGGCCGCCAACTGCCGGCAGGCGGCCGCCGACCGCTCCAGCACCTCGCCGATCTCACCGAACGGGTACCCGAAGACGTCGTGCAGGACGAAGGCCACCCGCTCCGCCGGGGTCATCGTCTCCAGGACCACCAGCAGCGCCATGTCCACCGACTCGTCCAACGCGATCCGCTCGGCCGGGTCCTGACGCTCCGCCACCGACGGGCCCGCCGGCCACTCGGTGCGGTCGGGCAGCGGCTCGGGTATCCACTCGCCGACGTAGCGTTCGCGCCGGGCCCGGGCCGAGCCGAGCTGGTCGAGGCAGATCCGGCTGGTGACGGTGGTGAGCCAGGCGTCGGGCGACAGGACCGCCTCCTGCCGCTCCGCGGGCAGGGCGTACCAGCGGGCGTACGCCTCCTGGACGGCGTCCTCCGCCTCGGTGAGCGAACCGAGGAGGCGGTAGCCGATGTTGAGCAGCCGGTGGCGCGCACTGTCGACGGCAGTGATGGTCATGGTCCGGCTGCTCCTTCGCTACGGGGTGATGCACCGTCATGATCCACTGCACGCACGCCCGAAGCGAGCCCTTTCGCCGCCCCGCCTCACATTCCGCCGGGCTGTTCCGTCAGGAAGGTGAGCGACCGGGACACGGCCCGGCGCAGGGGAGAGAGAAGGACGGCGATGGCCACCTTGACGTCGACGGTGACGGTGCGTCGGAGCACCAGGTTCCAGCCCTTCGTGCGGGTCGCGGTCGGTCTGCAGACCGCGACCCTCCTGGCGCAGGCGGTCAGCGCGGGTCTGACCTTCTCCACCTCCTACGGCGAGCTGCTGCACGCCGTGGGCGCCCGGGTCACCTACGGGGCCACCATGCTCTACCTGCTGGCTGCCGTCCTGGCCTGGCGGCCGGGTGGCGGTCCGGGGCGGCCGGTGCTGTACGCGACCGGGTTCCTGGTGCTCTCCTCGGTGCAGGTGCTGGCGGGGATCGCGCACCTGGCGAGTCTGCACATCCCGCTCGGGGTGCTGATGTTCGGCACCAGTCTGCTCCGCTTCGGCTGGGACGTGGCGGGGTACCGGAACGGCGCGGCCGCGAAGCCCTGACCTGCGGAGGGAGCGGCGGGGCGCGGCCCCGAGCGGACGGGCCGGCGCGGGCCGGGGCGTTAGGCTGACGCCCCATGAGACGCCGCCCCGCCGCCCCACGCTCCCCCCTCCCCCAGCGGCACGGCGTCGACCCGGTGCGGCGCCGGCTGCCGGAGGACGGCGGCGGGTGGGCGACGGTCCACGCGTACCTGACGGAGTTCCTCCCGGTGGAGCCGGCCGTGGTCGACGCGCTGTTCGCGGGCGATGCTCCCGGGGACGGGGTGCACGGCGCGGACGGGAGGCTCTCCCCCGACGCGCCGTTCGTCCCGGGGGCCGTGATCTGGTACCACCGTGACCTGCCGCCCGAGGTGGAGGTGCCGTTCCCGCTCACCGTCCTGCACCGGGACGAGCGGATCGTGGTCGCGGACAAGCCGCACTTCCTCTCCATCGCCCCGCGCGGCAAGCACGTCACCCAGACCGCGCTGGCCCTGCTCCGCGACCGCCTCGGCCTGCCGGAACTGAGCCCGGCCCACCGCCTCGACCGGCTGACCGCCGGCCTGGTGCTCTTCGTCGTGCGGCCGCAGGACCGCGCCGCGTACCAGGGGCTGTTCGCCGAGCGGCGGGTCCGCAAGGAGTACCGGGCGGTGGCCCCGTACCTGCCGGGTCTGGAGCTGCCCCGGACGGTGGAGAGCCGGCTGGTGAAGGAGCGCGGCGAACTGACGGCGCGGGAGGTGACGGGCGAGCCGAACAGCCGCAGCGTCGTCGAGCTGCTGACGCAGGACGGGCGGAACGGTGGATACCGCTTGCTGCCCGAGACGGGCAAGACCCATCAGCTGCGGGTCCACCTCTGCTCGCTCGGCATCCCGATCCTCGGCGATCCCCTCTACCCGCGCGTCCTCCCCGAGGCGGCTCCGGACGATTTCCGCGATCCGCTCCAACTCCTGGCCCAGGCACTGGAGTTCACCGACCCCGTGACCGGCGTGGCGCACCGCTTCGAGAGCGGGCAGCGACTGGCCCACTGGCCGGACCACCAGGCCTCCCCGCACCCCTTGTGACGAAGCTCACCCCCGGGACTCCGTCACCTACGGTCGCGTAAGGTAGTTCACAAGGTGAACTATCTCCTCCATGGCTGACACACAGGAGACCCTTGACCTCAGCTCGTACGTGGCACTCGGGGACAGCTTCACCGAGGGCCTCAACGACGCCCGCCCGGACGGCCTGTACGCCGGATGGGCCGACCGACTGGCCCGACTGCTCGCCGCAGAGCGGCCGTTGGGCGACTTCCGGTACGCGAACCTCGCGGTCCGCGGCCGGCTGCTGGACCAGATCGCCGAGGAGCAGGTGCCCCGGGTCGCGGAGATCCGCCCCGACCTGGTGACGCTCTGCGCCGGCGGCAACGACATCCTCCGCCCGGGCAGCGACCCGGACGCGGTGGCCGAGCGCTTCGAGGCCGCGGTGGTGGAGCTGAAGCGCCACGCCGGGACGGTCCTGATCTGCACCGGCTTCGACACCCGGGGCATCCCGGTGCTCGGTATGCTGCGCGGCAAGATCGCCACCTACAACGGCCACCTGCGGGCCGTCGCCGACCGGCACGGCCTCACCGTCGCCGACCTCTGGTCGCTGCGTTCGGTGCACGACCGTCGCGCCTGGAGCGAGGACCGCCTGCACCTCTCCCCCGAGGGCCACCAGCGGGTCGCCCTGCTGGCCGCCCGCTCGCTCGGCCTGCCGCTCGGCCCGGAGCAGGACCCGGAGGCCCCGTGGCCCGCCGCGCCCGTGCTCACCACGGCCGAGCAGCGCCGGGAGAACCTGCAGTGGGCCCGCGAGTTCCTGGTGCCGTGGGTCGGCCGCCGCCTGCGCGGCGAGTCCTCCGGGGACAACGTCGAGGCCAAGCGCCCGGAGCTGCTCCCGCTCTGACGCCGCATCAGCCACCGGCCCGTGCCTCCGACGCCCCGGAGGCACGGGCCCGGCCGTTCTCCCGCTCAGCCCGCTCAACCCGGCTCCGACCGCTCCGGCGCCGCTCCGGTTCAGCTCACCCCGGCGCCGCGCCCGGCTCAGACCACCCCGGCGCGGCGCAGCAGCCAGCGGTTGGTCGGGCCGATCAGGCCCGCCCGGTCGAGGACGCCGACCGCCTTGGCCGCCATCCGGGTCTTGGTGGCCCGCCAGTTGGGGTTGGACCGGGCGGCGGCCCGGCCGGCCTTGGGGTCGATGCCGACCGCCGCGTAGAGGCGGGGGTTGATCAGGCCCTTGGTGGAGCGGTGGATGATCAGGCCGATCAGCAGCTGCTCGTAGAAGCGGCGCACCGGTCCGACCCGGGTGCGGACCAGCTCCTCCCGGGCGTAGGTGATGTGGCGGGACTCCTCGATCACGTGGATCCGGGAGACCTGGCGGGTGAGGGGCTGGAGCGACTCGTCGTTCATCAGCTCACGCTGGAACGCGTCGAGGATCTCCTCCACGTACATGGTGCCGCCGAAGGTCTGACTGTGCGTCGAGATCGCCTTGAAGATCCGGCCGAGCTCGTGCGAGAGCCGTCCGGGACCGTAGGCGGGGACGCCCATCCAGGTGATCATCTTGGCGAACATGACGGAGTGCCGGCACTCGTCGGCGATCTCGGTGAGCGCGTACTGCACGTGGGCGCTGGTCGGATCGCGGTCGAAGGCGTGGCGCAGCAGCATCTGCATCAGGATCTCCTCGAACCAGATGCCGAGGCTGGCGACGCTGGCCACCTCGTGCTTGCTGAGCTCGATCCGCTGCTCCTCGCTCAGGCCCTCCCAGAGCTCGGTGCCGTAGAGCGAGGTGTGGTGCGGCGGGCAGAAGTAGCGGCCGGGCAGCGGCGGGGTGTCCCAGTCCACCTCGGTGAGCGGGTCGAAGGAGAGCTTGGCCGAGGAGTTGAGCAGCCGCTCGGCGGTGCGGCGGCGCTCCTCGGGCCAGGCTTCGGGTGCGGTCCGGACGGCCTTGGTCATCGGCCCTCTTCCTTCCTCTCGGCGCGCGGCGGGGCGCACTGGCCCTCTGACCGGAAGGTAGAAGCTATTAGACACACCGTCAATACTTCGCACAGCCCCACCGCCCGCCGGTCCGGGTCAGGCCCGCAGGAAGGCGGTCAGCAGCCGCGCGGCCTCCGCCACCTCCTCGACGTCACGCCGCTCGGTGTCGACGTCCAGGTGGAACGGTGCGTGCCCGCCGGCCGCCGTGTCCACCTGGGCCTCGCGGCGGTCCGGCGTCACCAGCCACCAGACGTGGTCGTCCTCGCCCCTGCCCCTGGCGTCCAACCGCCGGACCTCGACCTCCGGAACCGCCGACCGGACCAGCGCGAACACCTCGTCCAGCGGGCCGCCCGTCGCATCGGCCGCCGACCAGATCCGGTGGAAGCAGCGCTCGCTCAGCGGCTGCGGGTACTCCGTCATGACGCCCCCTCAACTCTCGTTCCTCGTACACGGGTCACCGTAGCTCCCCGATTCCTCCGGATCCTGTTCCGTTCTGCGAACAGGCGTGTGCGATCTTCGTATGCTCGACTCCACACCCCCTTGGGCACACCCTCTGGGTCGACCGAAGCGAGGCTGACCGGATCATGACCAACCCCCTGACGCACGCCACCGCCCTCTACCACGCGGGCCGTTACGCCGAGGCCGAGGCGGAGGCCCGCGCTCTGGCGGAGGCACCGCGGATCGAGCCGGAGGACTTCGTCTTCGGGCCGCTGGCGCTGGAGATCGTCGCGCTGGCGGCCAGCGCCCAGGGCCGCCACACCGAGGCCCTCGGCATCCTCGACGAGGTGCGGCCGCTGATCGCGGAGCTGATCGGGCCCGAGCACATGCTGACCCTCAAGCTGCGGGCGGACCGGGCCCAGGTGCTGACGATGCTCGACCGCTTCGCCGAGGCCGAGTCGGAGTGCGCGGCGGTCGCCCACCTGGCGGAGCGTCAGATCGAGGCGGAGGCGGAGGCGGGGGCGGAGCCGGAGATGCAGCTCCTGCGGCTCAACGCCCGCAGCGGTCAGCTCCACGCCCTCACCGCGCTCGGCCTCCACCCGGAGGCGGAGGCGGTGGCCCGCCAGGCCATCGCCTCGCACCGCGAGGACGACCAGATCGCGCTGATCCTGCGGCTGGGCCTCTGCCGGAGCCTCAACCTCCAGGGCCGCTACGAGGACGCCCTCGCCGAGGCACGGCTCGCCGACGAGCTGCGCCGCGGCTGGGACGAGGAGCGCCGCCGCCCGGAGGCCGGGGCCGTGGAGCTGGCCGCCGCCCGGGCCCTCCTCGGGCTGGGGCAGGACGCCGCGGCCCGTCCGCTGGCCGCCACCGCCCTCGACGCCTCCCTGGCCGCGTTCGGGCCGGACAACTCCCGCACCGTCGAGGCCCGCGAGCTGCTGGAGCGGATCGACGGCGCCTGACCCGGCCACAGGCGGCTGACGGTCAGTCGATCTCCTTGCGCGGGGCGGCCGCCGTCCAGTAGTCCGGGTCGGGCGGGATCCGCTGGGCGAGGTCGGCGCGCACCTGGTCGGCGAGCCTGCGGGTGTCGCGGCGGTTCATGGTGGCGCCGAGGCCCGCGCCGATCAGCAGCGGAGTCAGGGAGGGGAGCTTGCGCAGCGTGCTCCGGGTCAGCCGCTTGCGCAGCTTCTGGCGGACCTCGGAGCTGACCGCCATCGCCGCCAGCCCGGCCGGGCGGATCAGCGCGGCCCGGTCGATGCCCCGGCCGTCGGCCCAGGCGCCGACGTACGCGGTGGCCCGCTGCGCGACCGTGCCCTGGGCGGGGACCCCGTAGACCTCGTGCAGCTCGGCGATCAGCTTGATCTCGACGGCCGCCACCGAGAGGGTCTCCGCCGCGATCTCCACCGGCATCGCGGGCGGGACGGGCATCATCGCCGCCGCGCCCGCCCCCGCGCCCAGCGCGGCGGAGGAGCGGCAGGCCCCGAGCGCGATCAGTTCGGCCAGCTCGTCCGGGGTGGCGGCGGTGGGGTGCTGGGCGCGCAGGGTGGCCAGGCTGCGGACCGGGATCCGGGGCGCGGCGTCCAGCAGCCGGTCGGCCAGTACCTTGCCGCCGTACCCGGCCCCCTTGGCCGCGGCCTTGCCGCCCCGCCCGAGCGCGGCGGTCAGCGAGCGGACGAGCGCGCCGGCCCGCTGGCTCCCGCGCCGCCGGTACCAGGCCTCCCGGACCGCGGGAGCGGCGTCGGGGAGGGTGCGCTCCATCTCGGCCGAGAGCGCGGCCAACTGCCCGGCGACGTCCTCGCCGCCGGCCGGTGCGTCCCGGCCTCCCCGTACGCCGTCCTCCGGCCCGGGCTCCGGCTCGCCGTCTCTCCTCCGTCGGATGATTCCCATGATCTGCGCGTACCCGGTTCCCTCCGCCGCCACGCCGCACCGTGACCCCGATATCCCCCTGGTACCGCTCAGGTCTCGGTTCGGGCATGCCCACGCCCACGAACCGTCCGTGCCCAGCACACTGGGACCGGCCGGTCCGACGGGGCGTCACGGGGGCGAGCACCGTCGGACCGGCCGCACCGACGCCTGCCCCGACGGCACCGGTGCGCGCACCGCGCGGTTCCGTCCACCGGGCCCCTGCCTGCTCGCCACCGAGTCCGAGGGGACCGCCCGTGCCGACGACCGCCACGAGAGCCCGCGCCACCGACCGCAGCGACCTCCAGCTGGCCGCCCTGCTCGCCGCCGCGACCGCGGTCCTCGACCTGCTGCTCCTCCTCGTGGTCACCCGCGTCGGCGGCCTGCTCCTCGCCTTCCACCTCGGCGGGGCCACCGTCGCCGCCCTGCGCGCCCTCTGGTACCCGGCCCCGGCCGTCCGCCAGCTGCGCCGCCTCGCCACCTGGCTGCTCCTCGGCCAACTCGCCCTGGTGGCAACCCTGTTGGCGACCCTGATCGCCGTCCACTGGGCCATGCGCGGGACTCCCTGAACGTGTCCTTAGCACACCGTGCGCGCGCCTTGACCAGGCCTTGGCCGGCCCTTGGCCCTCCCTTGATCGTCTGCGGAGCACCTACCGGCGGCCGCCCTCCGACGGCTGGGTACTGTGGGCGGACCACCCCTCGAAAGGCGCTTTCCCCATGGCCAAGAACGCCGCCGCCGGACCGCCCGCCGCCCCGTCCGGGGCCGCACGCGGGGCGGCCGCGCCGGCTCCCCTGCTGCGCCTGAGCGGCGTCAGCCGCTCGTACGGCGACCGGGAGGTGCTGCACCCCGTGGACCTGTCGCTGGCCGCCGGCGAGTGCGTCGCACTGCTCGGCCACAACGGCTCGGGCAAGTCCACCCTGCTCCGGGTCGCCGCCGGGCGGGACGCGCCCAGCAAGGGGACGGTGCGCTTCGACGGCCTCCCGATGGACCAGAACGACCCCCGGATCCGGGCCCGGGTCGCCGTGGTCGGCGACACCGTCGCCTGCTACCCGGACCTGACGGTCCGTGAGCACCTGCTGCTGGTGGCGGTCGCGCACGGGGTGGCCGACGCGCCCGACTGGATCACCGAGGTGCTGGCCCACCGCAACCTCACCGAACGCGCCGACGCCCTGCCCTCGGCCCTCTCCTCCGGCCAGATGCAGGCCCTGCTGCTGGCCTGCGCCATGGTGCGCCCGCGCGACCTGCTGCTGCTGGACGAGCCCGAGCAGCGGCTCGACCCGGAGGCCCGGCGCGACCTCGCCGAGCTGCTCAAGGGCGAACTCGCCGACGGCGTCGCGGTGTTGCTGGTCACCCACCACACCGACCTGGCGCTGGACGTGGCCGACCGGGTGGTGGTCCTGGAGGAGGGCCGGATCGTCCGGCAGGGCAAGCCCCGGCAGGTCCTCGCGGCGGAGTACGCCGCGCGTACCGCCGCCGCCCCGACCACCAACTCGGCCGGTGACCGATGAGCACCGCCGTCCCCGAGGCGGAGAGCGCCGTCGAGCCGTGGTCGGCGGACGACGACTGGACCGACGAGACCCTCGCCCTGCTGCGGGCCCTGCGCGCGCCCCACCGGCGCAACCGCGCCAAGTCCGTGGCCTTCGCGCTCTACTGCGTGCTGCTCGGCCTGGTCGTCTGGGGCGGCGTGCCGAGCCTGGGCCTCTTCCTCCAGGCCTCGATGGGCGCCGACTACACCGGCCACGGCGGCGACCTGCTCGCCGCGATGCCCGCCGGCATCACCGCCGTCGGCCTGACCACCTTCCTGCTGCTGCTCCGGGACGGCCTCTGGCGCGGCCCCGTGGTGCCGCCCCGGGCGGCGACCGACTGGCTCCTCGCCCACCCGGTCCGGCCCCGCCCGGTGCTGCGACCGTGGTTCTGGCTGTCCTGCGCGGTGGCCGCCTTCCCCGGGCTGGTGGCGGCGGCCGGCGGCATGGTCGCCCTCGGGCTGACCGTCCGCACCGGCCTGCCGGCCGCGCTCGGGTGGTGCCTGCTCGGCGGGCTCGGCGTCCCCCTGCTGGCCACCTGCGCCGCCCTGGTGGTGGAGCGCAGCGACCGCACCGCCCACTGGGTGCGCCGCCTGACGCCCTACCTCACCCTGCTGATCCTGGGCCTCGCCGCGCAGACCGTGCTGGCCGTCGCCGGTCACCCGGTGGGCTGGCTGGAGCGGGCCGAGCTCTGGTCCGGCCCGTGGGGCTGGGCCGCCGTCGCGGCCCTGGCCCCGACGCCCGCCGCCGTGCCGGGCGGCTGGATCGCCGCCGCGCTCCTCCTGGTCTCCACGGCCGCCGCCCTGGTGGCCGCCGACCGCGCCGCCGCGACCGTCCCGCTCGCCCGTCTGCGCGAACGGGCCCGGACGGCCGCCGGCGTCCTGGCCGCGCTGCGCACGGTCGAGCTGCGCAGCGCCCGACTGGCCGTCAACAGCGCCAACGGCAGCCTCCGTCAGCGCCGCCTGCGCCTCCCCGCCCCTCGGCGGGCCTGGCAGGTGCTGCCCTGGCGCGACACCCTCGCGCTGCTGCGCTCCCCGGCGCGGCTGGGCCGCGCGGTGGTGCTCGCGGTGCCGGCGCCGCTCTGCGCCGCCCTCGCCCACGGCACCCGGGGCGGAGTGTCCTGGCTGGCCACCGCCGTGGCGCTGGTCTTCGGCTACCTGGCGGTGGCGCAGCTGCTGGAGCCCGCCCGGATCGAGACCGACGACGTGAGGCGCGCCTCCTGGTCGCCGTACCCCTTCGCCGGGCTGATGCTCCGTCACGCCGTGGTCCCGGTCGTGGCCGGTCTGCTGCTGGGCCTGGCCTGCGCGGGCGCGCTGCTGGCCCTCGGTGGCGGTGGCCCGGGGGCGGGGCCCACGGTCTGGCTCGTCCCGGCCGCCGTCCCGGCGCTGGTGGCGGCCGGGCTGGTGAACGCCTGCCGGGGCCCGGTGCGCCGGGACCTGATGTACTCCCCCGCCCGGGGCGCGGGCGGGGGCACCGGGCCGTTGGTCTTCGCCGCCTGGTACGCGGCGGGGCCCGCGGTGGGGATCGCGGGCCTGACGCCGCTGTACTCCGTCGCCCTGCGGGCGGGGTCCGTCCCGGCGGTCGTCAAGGCGTCGGCGATGGCGGTGGTGCTCGCGGTGCTGCTCTTCGCCTGGGCCCGGACCAGGGCCGTGGCGATGAGCACGGCCCGGCCGGGCGAGGGCGCCCTCTGAGTCAGCCGTCGCCGCGGCGGTGGACGGTGAGCTCGCCGTAGGCCGACAGGGCCGGGACCGGGTCGCCTCCTGTGCGGTCCTTGAGGGTGGCGTCCAGGAAGGCGAGCGTGGCTCCGGCGGTGGTGCGGGGGCTCCCGGTGCGGCCGAGCGAGCCGACGATCGAGGGCACCGGCGGCAGGTAGAGCGGGCTGTCGGTGAAGGTGAGGTGGGCGGCGCCGGGGACGGTGAGCCGGTAGGCGGTCGCGGTGCCGGCGTCGAGCGCCTCGGTGAGACGGGGCGGGTAGCGCGGGTCGGTGTCGGCGGTGAAGGCCTGGGTGAGCGCCAGCACCGGAGCCGCGAGGGCGGGCGCGGCGGGGCCGTGCGGGAAGCCGTCCAGGTCGACGACGGCGCCGAACCTCCGGTCCTGCCGGGCCGCCTGCAGGGCGGCGGCGCCGCCCATGGAGTGGCCGGTCACGGCCGCGCGGCCGGTGTCCAGACGGCCGGCCAACGGGTCGGCAGCGCGGCCGGCGTCCGGACGGTCCGTCAGCGGGCCGTCCGCGCCCCGGTCCAGGGCGGTGAGGCGGGTGAGGACGAAGCGGAGGTCGGCGGCCCGGATCGCCGTCCAGCCGGCCGCGAGCTTCTCGTCCTGGTCCCGGTCGCCGGTGGAGGTGGTCGCGGTGGTGACGGTCCGTCCGTCCGCGAGCAGCACGGCGGCGGAGTCGTACGGGTGGTCCAGCGCGGCCACCAGGTAGCCGTGGCTCGCCAGTTCCTCCGCCCAGGCGGTGTTCTGGGTGCGCACCCCGCTGGAGCCGGGCGAGAACAGCACCACGGGGAAGCGCCCGCCCCCGTCCGCCACCGGGGCGTCCACGACCGCGGCGGTGCGGGCGCGCGGCACCCCGTCGACCAGGAAGCCCGGCAGGCCGGCGGTCCGGGCGAGGGCCTCGGCGACGGTCCGTGCCTCCTGCTCGGTCCGCCCGAGGTAGCGCGCCCGCTGCCCGCCGTCCGGGCTCCTGCGTGCCGGGTACCAGAGCTGCACCACGACCGTGCGGTGGTCGTCCGGGTCGGCGGTGAAGGTCTCGGGGCGGTCCGGGTCGGTCCACTGGAGGACGCGGGTGCCGACCGCGAACTCGCCGGTGGGCCAGGGGAAGACCGGCACGGGGAAGGCCCGGGCCGCCAAGGGCCCGGCGGCGATCAGGCCGACGCAGGCCACCGACGCGAGGAGCGCCGGCCACCGCCGGGCCCGGCCGGCCGGCGTCCCTGCGCGGCGGGCCCGCAGCAGCGGGAGGACGGCGAAGGGCAGCGCGGCGGCACCGGCCACCAGGACCGGCAGCAGCTGCCAGCGGAGCCCGGCCACCAGGAGCACGGTCGCCGACGACGCGAAGAGGGCGGTGGCCGCGACCGTCGTCCGGGAGCGGGCGACGGGTGGCAGCCGGTGGGCCAGGGGCAGCGCCACCGCGCCCAGGACGGCGAGGAGTTCGGGAAGGGACAGGGACAGCTCGGGGATGATCTCGTTCACCCGGCCAGCGTCGCGGCCGGGCCCGTCCCGCCGCATCGCCCTCGGGTCCTCGACGGGTGCGCCCGCAGTCGCAACGGCCCGGGCCCGATGCGCTGCCGCACTGCGACCGTGGTCGGTGGCCCGGCTCCTCCTCCAGGCGTACACCGGGGCTCGGCGATCGGACGGCGGGCCCATGCGCGGCCCCTCCGCCGGGCACTACGGTGGCGCGTGTACCGAGCGCGGGGCGCATGCCGAATCGACAGGAACACGTGATGACCGAGGCGGCCACCGGGCCCGACAGTGCCCACTCCCCTTCGGCGCGGCCGGCACGGCCGGCGCGGTGCGGACGGTCCCGGCTGCTGCTCCGGGACTCGCTGCTTCCGGCGCTGCTCCTGCTCAACGTCCTGACCACGCACGGCCCGCAGGGCCTGCCGGTGGCCGCGACCCTCACCGCCGCGCTCGCGCTGCCGCTGCTCTGGCGCCGCCGCGCGCCGCTCCTGGTGTTCGGCACGGTGGCCACCGCGGCCCTCGCCCAGTGGCTCCTTGACCTCCAACTTCCCGGCGCGATCGCCCTGTTGGTGGCCCTCTACACCGTGGCGACCGACTCGGACCGCCGCGTCACGCTGCTGGCCGCCTCGGTGGTGGAGGCCGGGGCCCTGCTGGCCTGCCTGCGCTGGGCGACCGAAGGCGCGTTCCTCACGCCCTTCGTCGCCCTGACCGCGCTGGTCGTCGCCGCCACCGCGCTCGGGACCAACGTCCGGACCACCCGCGCCTACCTCGCCGTGGTGGAGGAGCGGGCCGTCCGCCTGGAGCAGCAGCAGGACCAGCAGGCGCGCCTGGCCGTCGCCGGGGAACGGACCCGCATCACCCGGGAGATGCACGACATCGTCACCCACAACCTCTCCGTCATGGTCGCCCTCACCGACGCCGCCGTGCACGCGCAGCGCCGCTCTCCCGAGCGGGCGACCGCCGCGATGCTCCAGATCTCCGAGACGGGCCGTCAGGCCCTCACCGACATGCGGCGCTCCCTGGGCGTCCTGCGGGCCGACGAACCCGACGCCGAACGCCACCCGCTGCCCGGCCTCGCCCAACTGGAGCTCCTCGCCGCCCAGATGGGCGCAGCCGGACTGCCGACCCGGGTCGAGCTGCGGGGCGACCACGCCCACGTGCCCGCCACCGCCCAGTTGACCGTCTACCGCCTGGTGCAGGAGTCCTTGACCAACGCCCTCAAGCACACCCCGGGCGGCACCCGTGCCACGGTCCTGGTCCACTGCTCCGCCGCCACCGTCACCGTGGAGGTCACCGACACCGGCCCGCGCACGACCCCGCCCTCCTCCCCCTCCGGCCACGGACTTCCCGGCATGCGCGAGCGCGCCGCCGCCTACGGGGGGACCCTGCGGGCCGGACCGCTCCCGGACGGCGGCTGGGGAGTGCACACCCGGCTCCCGCTCGACGGCGGGGCGGTGCCCGCATGACGATCCGCGTCCTGATCGCCGACGACGAGACCCTCCTGCGGATGGCCTTCACCATGATCCTGGAGGACCAGCCCGACCTGACGCCGGTCGGCGAGGCCTCGGACGGCGACCAGGCGGTGCTGCTGGCACGGGAGTTGAGCCCGGACGTCGTCCTGATGGACGTCCGGATGCCCGGTACGGACGGGATCGAGGCGACCCGCCGGATCGTCGCGACCTCCCCTCGGAGCAGGGTGTTGATCCTCACCACCTTCGACCTGGACGAGTACGCCTTCGCCGGCCTGGAGGCCGGTGCCTCGGGCTTCCTCCTCAAGAACACCCGGCCCGACGAACTCCTCGGCGCCATCCGCACCGTGGCGGCCGGCGACGCCGTCGTCTCCCCCCGGATCACCCGCCGCCTGCTCGAGACCGTCCGCCCCCACCTCTCCCCCGGCACCGCCCCGCGCCCGGACCCGCGCCTGAGCCGCCTCAGCGCCCGCGAGCACGAGGTGCTCCTCCACGTGGCCCGCGGCCTGTCCAACGCCGAGATCGCGACCGCTCTCCGCCTCGCGGAGCCGACGGTCAAGTCCCACTTCGGGCGGATCCTGCTCAAGCTCGAACTCCGCGACCGCGTCCAGGCCGTCGTGTTCGCCTACGACAACCGCCTCGTCAAGGCGACCGGTGCGACCTGAACCAGCAGATCCGGATGAACGCGTCGCACGCGTCCAGTTCGTTCATCTCCCTCCTGATCCTCTCGAGGGTGTCGCCCTTCGAGAGCGGCCACGGTTCCACCTCGATCCCGGTCTCGCCCCCGAGGTCACCGACGGCGACCCCTCGGTCCATCATGTCCCCGATCAGCCGGACGGTGAGGGCACGGATCACGTCCTCGTGGGTGCCGTGTCCCGCCAGGGTCTCCGCCGCGCCCCGGACGACGAAGAAGTAGACGGGCGCGTCACGCGCGTACGCCACCAGATAGTCCAGTTCGTCCTGGTAGGGCTTGCTTCCTGTCATCGACGCCTGTCCTCCGCGCAACCGGTTCCGTGTCACCCGCCGAGCGGGTGTGCCCACAGACTCCGCGACCGGCACTTCGGCCCGGTCGTGGCGGCGCTTCCGCCGGCGCGCAGTCGTGTATCAGCCGTGTACCGGGTCGTCGTGGACGGGCAGGTCGAGGGTGGCGACGGCTCCGCCGTCCGGGGCGTTCGCGAAGGTCAGCCGGGCGTCGAGGACGGCGGCCTGGCCGGTGGCGATGGTGAGGCCCAGGCCGTGGCCCTGGCCGCGTTCGGCGGCGCCGGTGCGGAAGCGCTGGGGGCCGTCGGCGAGGAGGGTCTCCGGGAAGCCGGGTCCGTGGTCGCGTACGGTGATCCGGCTGCCGGTGACGCTCACCTCGACGGGGGCGCGGCCGTGGCGGCGGGCGTTGGCCACCAGGTTGGTGACGATCCGTTCGACCCGCCGCGGGTCGGTGCGGACGGTGGCGGGTGCCGCGAGGAGGAGTCGGACGTCGTCGCCGCCCTGCCCGATCACCTGGGTGATGAGGTCCGCCAGCGGGACCTCGTCCAACCGGGCGCTCTCGGCGCCGGCGTCGAGGCGGGAGATCTCCAGCAGGTCCTCCACCAGGGCGCGCAGGGTGCTCACCTGGGTGCGGACCAGATCGGTCGCCTCGTCGTCGTCGGGCAGCAGCGTGGCGGCGGTGACCAGACCCATCAGCGGGGTGCGCAGTTCGTGGGCGACGTCGGCGGTGAAGCGCTTCTCGGCGGCGAGCCGTCCTTGCAGCGTGGCGGCCATCGCGTCCACGGCCGCTGACATCTCGGTGATCTCGTCGCCGGCGCGGCCCTGGCGGCCGATCCGGGCGTCGAGGTCGCCGTCCGCGATCCGGCGCGCGGTCCGGGAGCCGTGGCGCAGGCGCCGGTTGAGCCGCCCGGTCGCCAGCGCGGTGACGGGGACGACGACGGCGAGCGCGGCGAGGGCGGCCGTGACCATGCTGCGGTCCAGCAGTTGCAGGCTGCGCACCGTGGCGCTCATGTCGGTGCGGACGGTGAGCACCTGGCCGTCGCCGACCGGCAGGGCTGCCCACATCCAGTACCAGTTGGGCGCTTTGACGTCGTACCACAGGGCGTACTCGCCCGGGCCCCGCAGGTCCTGGACGGCCCGGGCCAGCGGCCCCGGAAGAGTGGTCGCCGGTTGGAGCGAGGCGTTGTCGGGGCGGCGGCCGGTCCGCGTGAACTCCTGCTCGGCGGCGCTCAGTTGGGCGACCGCCAGGTCGCGGCCGGTCCGGTCGCCGCGTTGCTCGGTCGCCCGGTGGACGAGCAGGCCGATCACGACGGCGACCGCGCAGCAGGCCAGCGCGACCAGCGTGGTGATCTTCCAGCGCAGGGAGCGCGGGTCGAGCAGGCGCCGGCCGGTGCGTCGGGCGGTCACCGCGTCAGTTCCGCACGAGCTTGTAGCCGAAGCCGCGGACGGTTTCGATGCGGTCCGCCCCGACCTTCTTGCGCAGCCGTACCACGCACAGGTCGACCACCCGGGTGTCGCCCTCCCAGCCGTAGTCCCACACCTCCCGCAGCAGCCGGCGGCGGTCCAGGACCGTGCCGGGGCTCTCCGCGAAGGCCAGCAGCAGGCGCAGCTCGGTGGGGGTGAGGGGCACGGCCCGGCCGTCCAGGCGCACCTCCAGGCCGTGCGGGTCGATGGTCAGGCCGCCGAAGGTGAGCAGCTCCGGCTCCCCCGGCGCGACCGGCTCCTCCGGCACGGGCCGCGCGGCCTGCACGGGCTGCACGGGCTGCGCGTCCCGCTCCTGGTGGAAGGTGGCGCGGCGCAGCAGGGAGCGGATGCGGGCGACGAGGACGGTGATGTCGACGGGTTTGACCACGTAGTCGTCGGCGCCGGCCTCCAGCCCGGCCACGACGTCGAGGGCGTCGCCGCGGGCGGACATCATCAGGACGGGGGTGAGGGTCTCCTCCCGGACGCGCCGGCAGAGGCTGATGCCGTCGATGCCGGGCAGCATCACGTCCAGGATCAGGACGTCGTGCGCGCCGCTGCGGACGGCGTCCAGGCCGTCGAGCCCGTCCCCGGTGACGTCGACCTCGTACCCGTAGCGCTGCAGGGCCAGTTGGACCGAGCGGCGGATGACCGCGTCGTCCTCGACGAGCAGCACGCTGACCGCGTCGGGCACTCGGGTAGCGGACAAGGGTTCTCCGATGTCGTCGTCTCGGGGTGGAAGGTCCATTCCAGCACGTCGGGGGCGGTTCCCGGCCCCCGGGGGCGGCGGCACGGCGGCCGCGGCCGGGTGGGGGCCGGTCACAGGCGCAGGGACGCCGCGACCGGGAGGTGGTCGCTGCCGGTGTCGGGCAGGGTCCAGGCGGAGCGCGGGGTGACGCCCTTCACCAGGATCTGGTCGATGCGCACCACCGGGAACGATGCGGGCCAGGTGAAGCCGAAACCGGCCCCGGCCTCCTCCTGCGCGGACCGCAGCGGACCGGTGAGGGTGCGCAGTGCCGTGTCGTCGAAGGAGCCGTTGAGGTCGCCCAGCACGACGACCCTCGGCAGCGGCTCGCTCCCGACGGCCGCCGCGAGCCTGGCGGCGGCCCGGTTGCGGTCGGCGGTGGTGAATCCGGCGTCCAGGCGTACCCGGACCGAGGCGAGGTGCGCCGCGTAGAGGGCGACCGGGCCCTTGGGGGTCAGGACGGTCGCGCGGACGGCCCTGGTCCAGGGCATGATCTCCACCGGCTCCACGGCCTGGAGTGGGTACTTGCTCCACAGGCCGATGCCGCCGTTCACCTGGGCGTAGGGGTAGGCGGCGGCCAGCTCGCGCCGGAAGGCCTCCTGCGCGCGGCTCGCCAGTTCCTCGACGGCCACCACGTCGGCCCCCGATCCGGCCAGGGCCCGTGCCGTCCGGCCCGGGTCGGGGTTGTCCTCGTTCACGTTGTGGCTGACGACCGTGAAGTCCCCGCCGCCCTCGCGCTTGTCGAGGAGGGCCGGTGCGAACAGGCAGGTCCACACCAGGGCGGGCAGCAGGACGGCCACCGCCGCCGGGACGGAGCGCCGCAGCGCCGCGAGGAGGAGCAGCAGCGAAATGCCCAGGCCCGACCAGGGCATGACGGTCTGCCAGAGGCTGGCCAGGTTGACCGGGCCGTTCGGCAGCCAGGGGGCCAGGGCCATCAGGGCGGCGCACACCACGGCGGATCCCGCGATCAGCCGCCCGCCCGGCCCCAGGGCACCGCGGGCGCGGCGGAGGAGGAGGTGACACAGACCGGCTCGGCGGCGCGGCCCGGGCCGGTCGACGGCGGCGGGCCCGGCCGGGGGTGCCGTCGGAGCCGGGCCGATGCCCGCCGCGGTACCGGTCCCCGTACCGGTCTCGGTGTTCGTGCTCACGCCCACTCCCGCTGGCCGCCGTCGAGCGTCGGAAGGACACCGGGCAGCTTCTGCCGCAGGGCGTCGACGAGTCGGCCACTGCTCTCCAGGGCCGCCCGGATCCCCTCGGTGGGGGTGGTTCCGGCCCGTTGGCCGAGCACCACGCCGTAGACGAGCCGGCGCCCCGAGCCGCTCCGGCCGTCGGCGACCTCCAGGGCCCACATCAGGTTCCCGCCCGCCGCGGTGGTCGAACCGGTCTTCAGGCCCACCACCCCGGGCCGGTCGAGCAGCGCGTTGGTGTTGCGCAGCGGTGCGGCCCGGCCCGGCAGCGTGGTGTCGCGCAGCGCCACGATGACCCGCAGCGCCGGGTCCTTCATCGCCTCGCGCGCCAGCTTGAGCTGGTCGGCGGCGGTGGACACGGTCGTGGCCTCCAGGCCGCTGGCCCCGGTGTAGGTGGTGCCGGACATGCCCAGCCGGGCGGCCTCCGCGTTCATCCGGGCCACGAACGCCTCCTCGCTGCCCGCGTCCCAGCGGGCCAGCAGCCGGGCGACGTTGTTGGCGGAGGGCAGCAGCATCACCTCCAGCAGCTTGCGCTGGGTGAGCCGCTGCCCGGCGGTGACGGGGGCGGTCGACTCGTCCGTCGAACCCGCCTCGGCGGCGGCCTGCGCGTCGACCGTGATCACCGGTCCGTCCTCGCCCTCCTTGAGGGGGTGGTCCCGCAGGACCACGTAGGCCGTCATCACCTTGGTGACGCTCGCGATCGGCACCGGCTGCTGCGGTCCCTTCACCCCGAGCACGCCGACCCTCGCCGCGGCGACGGCCGCCTGTCCCTCCTGCGGCCACGGGAGCCCGAGGGCGGCGACCGCCTCGGGCGCCGGCAGGACCAGCGCCGCACCGGGCCGGCCGTCGCCGCCCGCGTGCGCGGAGCCGCCCGCCCGGGTGGCCAGCGTGCCCCCGCCGGCACCGGCGGCGGCGAGCAGGACGGCGGCCAGGGCCCACAGCGCCGTGCGGCGGGCCGGTGGGATCCGGCCGGGCGCGGTACGAGGGTCTCGGTCTTCAGGTTGCACGGGCACGGACACGACGGCTGCCTCCCGGAGCCAGAGGGACGGATCTCCCCGGCGGCCTCGGTCGCCGGGTGTGCCCACAGACTCCGCGACCGGCACTTCGGCCCGGTCGTGGCGGCGCTTCCGCCGACGCGCAGTCGTGTATCAGCCGTGTACCGGGACCGTCAGCGGGCCGGGCCGTACCACACCCGCTCTCCGCGGCGGAGGGTTCCGACCGAACCCCGCCGCCGCCCCGATGGTGCGAACTAGCTTGGCCGCCAGACCGGTTCCGCACAGAGGAGGCCCGTCCATGGCCAACGACTTCCAGCGGCGCAAGCTCCGCAACGTCTTCCACGCCTTCGACGCGGACGGGGACGGCTACCTGCGGAAGGCCGACTTCGAGTCCCTGGTGGTCCGCTGGAGCCGGCTCCCCGCCGTGCGGGGGAACGCCGAGCTGCAGTCCCGCGTCGAGGCCTTCCTGCTCGGCTGGTGGGACCACCTGGCCGCGGTCGCCGACACCGACCGCGACGACCGCGACGACCGCGTGGACATGGACGAGATGCTCGCCCTGGTCGACCGCCTCCCCGCCCTGCGCGACACCGTCACCGCGACCGCCGACACCGTCTTCGACGCCGTGGACGAGAACGGCGACGGCCGCATCTCCCGCGAGGAGCACCGCCACCTCGTCGACCTCTGGCACGGCCGCCCCGTCGAGACCGAGGACGTCTTCCCCCTGCTCGACCTCGACGGCGACGGCTACCTCGGCCGCCCCGAATTCGCCGCCCTCTGGGCCCAGTTCTGGATCAGCGACGACCCGGCCGAGCCGGGCAACCTGATGTGCGGCCGCATCCCCGACCAGTGACGGGCCGTCAGCCCCCGGCCCCGTGCGTCTCCGCACACTCTCCGGTTCCCCGTCGAGGGGCCCCTCGGACGATCGTCCGGCTCGGCCCCCGGGTAGCGTGGCGGCATGACGATGCGGGTGGTGTCGCTGGTGCCGTCGCTGACCGAGGCGGTGGCGGCGACGGGGCGGGAGCTGCTGGTCGGGGTCACCGACTGGTGCAGTGAACCGGGCGACCTCGGTGTGCCGAGGATCGGGGGCACCAAGAACCCCGACGTGCCGCGGATCCTCGGCCTGCGCCCCGATCTGGTCGTCGCCAACGAGGAGGAGAACCGCGAGGCCGACCTCGCGGCGCTGCGCGCGGCCGGCGTGACGGTCCGGGTGACCGAGGTGCGGTCCGTGCCGCAGGCCTTCGCGGAGCTGCGGCACCTGCTGACGGAGGATCTGGAGCTGCCGGAACCGGGCTGGTTGACGGCGGCCGAGGCCGCCTGGGACGGCCTGGCCCCGTCCCCGGCCCCGCTCCGTGCCGTGGTGCCGATCTGGCGGCGGCCGTGGATGGTGCTGGGGCGGGACACCTTCGCCGGGGACGTCCTGCGGCGGCTCGGCGTGGAGCCGGTCCACGCCGCCCACCCCGAGCGCTACCCGGCCGTCCCGGTCGAGCAGCTGCGCGCCGAGCGGCCCGATCTGGTGGTCCTCCCCGACGAGCCCTACCGCTTCACCGCCACCGACGGCCCCGAGGCCTTCCCCGGAGTGCCCGCCGCCCTGGTGAGCGGCCGTCACCTCACCTGGTACGGCCCGTCCCTGGCCGAGGCACCGGCGGTCCTCTCCGCCGCGCTGCGCGACGCCCACCCCCACCCCCACCCGGACGCCCGAGGAGGCACCACCCCGTGAGCACGCCCGCACCCATCGGCATCGGCGCCCTCGCCCCGCTCTCCCGCCCCGGCTGGGTCGAGGCCGGCCGGCACCTGCTCGCCGGGATCGAGCTGGCCGTGGGCGAGGTGAACGCGGCCGGCGGAATCCACGGCCGCCCGCTGGAGCTGACGGTCCGTGACACCGCCGGCGATCCGCACCGGGCGGAGGCCGCCGTGGAGGAGCTGGCCGCACTCGGGGTGGCCGCCGTGGTCGGCGAGTACCACAGCGTCGTGGCCCGCGCCGTCGCCGCCCGGGCCGAGGCCCTCGGCGTTCCGTTCCTCTGCTCCTCGGCCGTGCTGGACGCGCTCACCGAGCGGCCCGGCGACCACGTCGCCCGCATCGCCCCCGCGCAGTCGCACGGCTGGCGCGTCTACGCGGACTTCCTGCTCGCCGCCGGCCACCGCACCGTCGCCGCCGCGGTCGACCCCAGCGTCTACTGGACCTCGGGCATCGCCGTCCTCCGCACCCACCTCGCGCCGCACGGCGGCACGGTCACCGAGTGGCCGGCCGCCGGGCTCGACCCGGCCGCCCTCGCCGACAGCGGTGCGACGGCGCTCCTGCTCCTGACCAGCGTCCCCGACCGGGCGGCCGAGCTGGTCCGCACGCTCCGTCATGCCCCCGGTCTCGCCGGTCTGTTGATCGGCGCCCCGGCCGGGCAGCCCGAGTTCTCCGACTGGGCGGAGCAGCTGGGCCCGGCCGGCGACGCGGTCCCGTTCCTGCGCTACCTGCCGGAGCGGCCCACCCCGCTCCAGGCCGCCCTCGGGGAGCGGCTGCGGGAGCGCCTGGGCGCCGCCCCCTCCTTCGTGGCCTTCGAGGGCCACGACAGCGTCACCGTCCTGGCCGAGGCGCTGCGCACCCACGGGACCGACCGCGCCCGCCTCGCCGCGGCCTGGCCGCACCTGGTGGTGGAGGGCAACCGGGGCACCGTCCGCTTCTCCCGCGTACCGGACACCGGCCTCCACCAGTGGGCCTGGCCGCCGGTCCAGGTCGCGCAGCGGGATCCCGCCGCACCGGACGGCTTCCGCGCCCTCCACCAGGGCTGACCGCCCGTCACGGGGCGTCCGGCCCCGCGCCGCGCCCGGCTGCCCACGCCCGCAGCCGGGCGGCGGCCTCCTCCGTCGTCAGCGGTCCGAACTCGACGTGCAGCTCCTTGAGGTGCCGGGTCGCCGCACCGACCAGCGGCCCGGGGCCCAGCCCGAGCACCTCCATGACCGCCCGGCCGTCCAGCACCACCGGGACGTCCCGCAGCCGCCGCTCCAGGTCCGCCTCCGCCGCGGCCCGTTCCGTCCGCTCGTGCTCCGCGTACCACTCGTCGTGGTCCGCCGCCCACCCGGCGGCCCGACCGGCTGTCAACCACCCGTCCAGGTCCCGCTCCCGGCCGAGCCCCACCTGGTGGAACAGGTCGTACCGCACCGCCTCCCCGGCCCCGGCCGGGACGACGCCGAGCCGCGCGAGCGCCGCATTGACCGGCCACTCCTGCCTCGGTCCGCCGAAGTCCCGGTCGCTGACCGGCCCCCACACCAGCCTGCCCGCCCGCCACACGGCCGCGGTCTGTTCGCCCTCGCCGCCGAAGAACTCCGCCTCCACACGGGCGAGCGGCCCCCGGTGCGACCACGCGCACAGCGTCTCCTCGGGTGCGAGGCCGCCCGGCGGCCCGACTACGGGCAGGAGCCCCAGGCCGTGCCGGAGCGGGGCGACCACCGCTCCGTCCGTCCCGGCGGTCAGGCTCCGGAGCAGGTCGAACCCTCCGATGACGGCGTTCAGTTCGTACGACATCCCCGCAGGCTAGCCGCACGGGAACGGACTCGACCCGAGCCGACCATGATCGCTATGCTCCGGCGAGCTTTCGAACACCCCAGGGGGCGGACAGACATGACCAACGAGACCGACCGGCCGACGGACCAGCAGCACGCCCCTTCACCGGACCTCCGGCCGGTGGCCGACCCGCGGCGGCTCGCGCTCTGGGCACAGGGCCTGATCGCCGCAGCCTGCCTGGTCGAGCTCCTGCTGGCGGTGGCCGGCGGCACGGGCACGTGGCTGTTCCGGGCGGCCTCCCTGCCGTACGGCGCCGTCACGCTGGCGGCGGCCGTGCTGTTCCTGCGCTGGCTGTCCCGGGTCCGTCACAACGCGGAGCACCTCGCCCCCGACGCCCACCGGTACGCGCCCGCCTGGGCGGTGGGCGCCTGGTTCGTGCCGTTCATGATGTGGTGGGCGCCCCGCCGCATCGTGCTCGACGTCGACCGGGCGAGCGGCGGAGCCGGCACCCTGCTGGTGAACCTCTGGTGGGTCGCCTGGCTCGGCAAGACGGTGGGCATGCTGATCGCCCGCCAGCTGGCACCGGACCTGCCCGTGTACACCCCGGCGGGCGAGGCCGTGAACCTGCTGGCCGGCGCCCTGGCCGTCCTGCTGATCCACCGGATCACCGCGGCCCAGTGCGCCCGCTTCACCTCGTCCACCGCCGCGGTGGAGGGCAGCGGTGAACGGGTGGACGCGTGAGGGCCGCCGCCACGCGGCCCGGTCAGCCCGCCACCGGCACCAGCGGCGCGGTCAGCCGTTCCAGGTGGCAGGGGTTCGGGTAGCCCTCCTCGAACTCCCGGAACTCCCCGTTCCAGTACCCGCTGATCTCCAGCGTGCGCGGATCGTAGTCACGCGGGCAGCCGGCGACCGGCCCGTTCCGCAGCGGGGTGAAGTCCCCTGCCAGCTCGACCAGTCGGCCGCACGCCGCCTCCTGCTCGGGATGGTTGCCACCGGTCGGGCCGGTGGGGCCGCAGCGCAGCGTCCAGTGCCGGACGGTGCCGTCGATGCCGTCCCGGACGGTGATGCCGAGACCGGCGGACGGGCCCGCCTCCCGCGGCTGGGCGGCGGCGGGCAGCACGGGGACGAGCGCGGCCAGGACGGCGGCGAGGACGGCCGAGCGGCGGGCGAGACGCGAGGGGCGGACGGAAGGGCGCACGGCAAGGCTCCGTTCGATCACTGACGGATGATCAGACCCTGCCGAGTATCAGGGCCTGACGGTCCGTAGCGCGGGACGACTCGCCACGGCGGACGGGCCAGGCCCGGCGATATCGGGTTGCGGAGCCCCGGAGCACCGGTGTCAGATCCCGGACATGACGATTGCGCTGGGGACACCGACCGTCCACGCGGTCCGCGAGGCCATGGCCGCGCTGCGGGAGTGGCAGGACGACGGGGCACCGATGCAGCTCCATCCGGGGGACGTCGGCTGGAACCACCGCTTCGGGGCGGCCGAGACGGCCGCCGTGGTGCGGACCTGGAGCCGGGGCGGACGGATCCTCGCCGTCGGGATGCAGGACACCCCGACGCTGCTGCGGATGACCGTCGCCCCCGACGCCTTCCAGGACGAGGAGTTGGCACGGCGGCTGGTCGAGGACTGCTCGCTGCCGGGGCGCGGCGTGCTGCCGGAGGGCGAGGTGGCCGTCGAAGCCCCGCAGGGCCTGCTCCTCCACGAGCTGCTCACCGCCGAGGGTTGGGGCGTCGACGAGCCGTGGACACCGCTCTTCCGCGACCTCACCGAAGCGGTGGAGGATCCCGGCGTGCGGATCGAGCCGATCGGCCCCGAGCGGGCGCAGGACTTCGCCGACGTCCTGCGGTCGGCCTTCGACACCCAGCGGCCCACGCCCGCGTACTGGCACGCGCTCGCGAAGGCGCCGTTCCACACCGACGCCCGCTACCTGGCCGCCTACGACGACCGGGGCACCCCGGCAGCGGTGGTGACGGTCTGGTCCGCCGGCCCGGGCAGGCCGGGACTGATCGAGCCGATGGGCGTCCACGCGGACCACCGCGGCCGCGGCTACGGACGGGCCATCACCCTCGCGGGGGCGGCCGCCCTGCGGGAGTTGGGCTCCTCCAGCATCCGCGTGTGCACACCGAGCTCCAACACCGGCGCCGTCGCCACCTACCAGTCGGCCGGCCTCGTGCCGCAGCCCGAGATCGGCGACCGGATCCGCCACCCCTGACACTACGTCAGCCCGCACCGCTGCCCCCGCAACCGCTCGCGGCCGGCCCGGCGTCAGCCACCACGCGAAGGAAACCGCAGGGCCCGTCATACCGCACCAGCTGGGCAGCGCTCCACGGCCACCGGGCGGTGACCCGCTCGACCTGCTCGGGGACAATCTCGGCATCACGGCCGACGGGCCGTCAGCTACGCGTTGCGCGCGCACCGTATGTCATGTCAGCATCAAGAGCACCAGCAGCACCACCGCTCCCGGAAGGAACTGCCATGCTCCGCCGCGCCGTTGCCGCCCTCGCCTCATCCGCCGCCCTCGCGACCGTCCTGGTTGCCGCACCCACGGCCTCCGCCGAGCCCAACCCGGCCGACTGCCCCAAGGGCTACTTCTGCGCCTGGGAGGGGCCGGACCAGACGGGCCGCCAGGTCGTCCGCACCGCAGGCAACTGGACCGGCTGGGCCTGGTACCAGTCCTACTTCAACAACGGGTACGTCTCCCCCGGCGCCGACCACGTCGACCTGCACTACAACTGGCAGGGCCTGGACGGCAGCTTCTGCGTCCACTACAACCCGGGCCCGGGCAACTACAAGGGCAGCGTGTCCCCCGGGGTGGTCATCACCGGGGTGGTGTGGCGCGGGGAGTGCTGACACCCGCCCGACTACCAGGGCCGTTCCCCAACTGACGTCGGAGGAACGGCCCTTGGCGTTCGCGGGCCGTCCGGCAACCGTGTGCGGCCCAGGGGCCCGTGGAGCCACCACCACCCCCCACCGCACACTGCCGGAGGCAGAAGGACGGCGTCTTCGACCAGCTCAACGGCCTCCTCCGCCGACCGGTCCGGGAAGCCGCAGGCCAGGAAGCAGAGCCGAGCGTGTGTGTCCTCGACGCGCAGAGCGTCGGCCGCAACCGAGTCGGTGACGGCCGGAGGCCTACCGCGGCGGGGCAGGGGCCGGCAGGCGCAGGCCCTCCGGGTAGGTGCGCCACTTCCAGACGCCGTCCACGTCGCGCACCGCGAGCCCCGCTCCGGGGTAGTGCACGATGACGGTGCTGCCGCGCGGACCGGCGACCGTCGCGAGTTCCATGACGGTGCCCGGGAGTTCGCGGTACCCGGCCGCCGACCGCCAGACCGGGGACCAGTCCTGTTGCCCGTGGACGCTCTCCTCGACCACCCACCGGTCGACGGTCTCCTGCCCCGGTCCGAGCGTGGGCCCCTCGGTGGCCCAGCTGCCGGGGGCGCTCCGCGCGGGACGCGGGGACGTCTCACCGGGGGCCATGACGCCCGGAGCCGGCGAGCCCGGCGGTTCACCGCGGGTCAGCCGGTAGCAGCGCTCCGGCGCCTTCGGGAGGCAGACGGTCCGCCCGGGCGTTCCCTCGACCGAGGTGAACGGTGCCGCGTCCTCCGAACCCGCTTCCAGCCGCTTCCAGTTCTGGCCCCCGTCCGGGGAGGTCCAGTACCCGCCGGACGTCTCCAGGAACGCGCCGTCGGCGTCGACGCCCAGGTGGAGGGAGGTCGTCGGGGCCGGTGGTACGTAGCCGTCTCCCTCCTGCCGCCGCTCTCCGGTGGCCACCATCGCCGCGACCGCCACCGGGACGACCACCAGGCCGACGTACGGCGCCCGCCGCAGCTCCCGGCCCCGCCGCCACAGCCACCAGCTCGCCACCAGCGCGGGCAGCGCCATCAGGTCGGTCGGATCGCCGACGATCCGGCTCGGCACACCGCCCGACGACCAGACGCCGGAGGCGAGTTCGCCCCCGGCCGGGCCGGACTTGGCGACCGCGAACGAGACCGCCGTCACGGCCAGCCCCAGAACCGCCGGCCAGTGCCCGCGCAGCCGCAGCGCGGGCGTGAGCAGCAGCGCCACCACCGGCGGCGCCACCAGCATCCACGCCACGTCGCTGACCTTGCCCGTCACCGGTCCCGGCCAACTCCGCTTCCACAGATGGTCGTTGAGCAGCAGCACCAGGACCGCGAGCACCGTCCCCGGATGCCCCGCCCACCGCACCACCCTCCGCACCGACCCGCCGGCGACACCCCGATCCCCCTGCTCCCCCTGCTGCGGCATGGCGACCAGTCTGGCGGACGGCCGCCTCGGCGGGACCGCCGCCGGGGTCGGTCAAGCACGGAACCGGCCATCGCACGCACACCGGCACCGTCCGGGGTCGAACCTTCCGCCAGCATCGCGTCTACACGAAGGGAGCATGCGTAACACGGTGCTCCACATGGCCAACTCCCCCTTGGACAGCGCTTTCTCCGCGTACGAGAGTTCCGGGCCTTTGTCCGGTTCGAGCGGCCTGCCGGGCGGTCTCCCCGGACTAGATTCCTCGCCGGTGAACGCCCCACCACGGGGGTGAATGGGCGGTGGCGGGGGATGCCCGGCCGGCGATTTGCGGCCGGAGCTACCCCGTTCTCACCTTTGACGAAGGGACATGGCTATGGCCACGACCTCGATGCGGCGCCTGGCCGCATTCGGTGCAGCGGCGGCGATGAGCTCCGCGCTGCTGATAGCCCTGCCGACCACGGCCCACGCGGCCGGGTACTGCAACGGGGACGTCCTCATCACGAAGAACGCCAACGGCATGAGCTCCCGCCTGATCCGCTCCTACGACGGCGCCAGCCTCTGCGTGAACACCTGGAACCAGACCGGCGGTTACGCCTGGACCCGGGCCGTCATCACGAAGCAGGTCGGCGGCCCCGACGCGGCGAAGGACTACGGCTGGTACTCCCAGTACGCCTCGACCGGCTGGGTCGGCAAGGGCAACGGCTGCTGGTGGTGGGGTGGTACCCCCACCTCCCCGGGGTCGAGCACTTTCAGCCTCTGGTACGACTGCGTGTGAGTTCCGAGCGGCCGGTCACGGACGGATCCGCACGACCAGGGCAGCGACCGTGACCGTGCGGAGGAAAGCCGAGGCGCGCGCCACAGCATCTCGCGACAGCACGGAAGGCCGTTCACCGTGTTGATCTCCCGCTCGATGGCTTGACGCTTCCCGGCTGGTCGACCACCGCACCCGCCTCGTGCGGTGGTCGGCCACCCGGCCCTCCACACCGACCCGCCCCCGCGCTACGGCACCAGCAGTCGCTCCCGCAGCGCCATCACGTACGACCCACCGAGGCCCAGCTCACCCTCGACGTACCCCGCCACCGATCCGTGACGCTCCGTCAACTCCCGTAGGAAGGAGCGGATCAGCGCCTCGGGGGCCTGCCCGTAGGCCGGCCAGAGCTTGCCGGGGCCGTACTTGGCCTGCCAGTCGGCGACCAGCGAGGCGGTGGCGAGGTTGGTCAGCGCGAAGTCCTCGGCCACGGTGGCCTCGGGGACGCCGAGCAGGGTGAGCACCAGGGCGCCCACGATGCCCGTCCGGTCCTTGCCCGAGGCGCAGTGGAAGACGGTGCGGCCGGCCGACGGGTCGGCGATCACCTCCATCACCCGGCGCAGCTCGGCGGTGCCGTCCTGCGCGACCTCCAGGAACTTGTCGACCAGGTAGACCGCCGGGTCCACGTCCTCGCCCAACGCGGCCTGGTCGTACGGGCGGTGCTCGATGCTCAGGTTGTGGAAGGCGAGCCCGGGCAGCTCGGGGACGCGTCCGCCGCGCTCGATCTCCCAGGGGTAGCGCAGGTCGATCACGGTGCTGACGCCCAGGTCGGCGAAGCGGGCCAGGTCGGCCTCGGTGCGCAGCTTGCCGAGCGAGTCGGAGCGGTAGAGGGTGCCCGTCCTGACGTCGCGGCCGTCCTCGGTGCGGTAGCCGCCGAGGTCACGGAAGTTGTGCAGCCGGTCGAACTCCAGGTGTCTGGTCATGGCCGCCACTCTAGGGGGGTCTCCTTGATGGGGCCGGACCACCGGCGCCCGGCGTCCGGTCCTGGTGGCCTCGAACTGGGGGCTTGCCAGGTGCACGGCAACCCCTAGACTCTGCCGAGCGATCATGGTTCGATCTTCACAGGGGGAGCACGAAATGGTGACCAGGCGTGGATTTCTGGGCGGCGCCGCCGCGTTGACGGGCACGACCGCGCTGCTGGGCGGCGGCGTGGCCGCGAGCACCGGCGTGGCCCGGGCCGCCGAGGCGCGGAACGTCCCGTTCGCACCCGTACCTCCGCCGCACCTGGTGCAGGCCGAGCAGATGGTGCAGTACCAGCGGATGCTGGCGGAGGGTCAGCTGACCACCGGTCTGGCCGGGCACTGGCCGCTCACCGCGACCACCGAGGACCGCAGCGGCAACGGCCGCGCGCTCACCAGGGGTTCGGCCACCGCCACCGGCTGGAGCGACCTGCGGGTCGGCCAGGAGCTGACCCTCAACGGCGCCGCGGACGCCGCCTACGCGGCGACCTCCTCGGTGCTGGACACCACCAGGCCGTTCACCGTCTCGGCCTGGGTCCGCCCGGCGGCGCTCACCGGGATCATGACGGCGGTGAGCCAGGACGGCGCGCAGACCAGCCGCTTCCTGCTGATGCAGGACCGCGACCCCGACACCGGCCAGACGACCTGGTCGTTCCGGGTGCGCACGGCCGACCAGGCCCAGGCCTCCAAGGTCGCCGCGGTGGCCACCACCAAGCCGGTGGCGGGGACCTGGGTGCACCTGACCGGCGTCTGGACCGGCACCGAGGTCCGGATCTACGTGAACGGGGCCAAGGAGGGCACGGCCGCCGACGCCACCACCCCGTGGGCCTCCGGCCAGGGCTTCAACGTCGGCCGGGCGAAGTGGAACGGCAATGCCGTCAACGAGTGGAACGGCCAGCTCAGCGACGTCCGTGCCTACGACCGCGCGCTGTCCGACCAGGAGATCGACCTGATCAGCGGTCAGGCCGCCGTCCGCAGCAACGTCTACCTGGTGGGCGAGGAGGCCCAGGTCGTCTTCGGGCAGCCCGCCGACCCGGCCACCTGGGTCAACCGCTCGCGCTGCAACTCCTTCGTCACGGCGGTGCTGCGGCACACCTACCCCTGGGCGGCGGACAACAGCTACTTCGCCACCTGGTTCGGCGCCACCGACCCACGCTTCAGCCCCACGGCGGCCCGCTACCAGTCACGGTTCAGCGGGGAGAACGGCGGCGCGGGGCCGCGCTTCAAGGCGATCACCCGGGTCACCGACCTCCGGCCCGGTGACCTGGTCTCGGTCAACTACAACGGCACGGTCGCGAACAACACCGGACACATCGTCATGGTCCGCACCCTCAAGGGCGTCCGCACGGGCTTCATGGACCAGCCGGGCCTCACCCAGTACGTGGTGGAGGTGGTGGACTGCACGGCCTCGCCGCACGGGGTGTTCGGCCTCTCCACCTACTGGGACTGCCCGGACACCCGGATGGTGGACAACCTCGACAAGGCGGTCTCCCAGAACCGCCAGGGCGCGGGCATCGGCCACATGGTGTTCTACGCCAAGGCGGACGGCAGCTTCGCCGGGCACCGGTGGAGCGTGAACTCCGCCGACTTCCGCGCGGTCGCCGAGACCACCGGGACCGGCCCGGACGCGACCACCTCCTCCGGCGACAGCATCACCGCCGCCCGGGTCGTCTGAGACCCGGGACCCGGGTCCCGGATCCCGGGTCCCGCCGCCCGGATCCCGGGCCGCCGGAAATCCGGGCGACGGCACCGCGGCCGCGGTGTTAGCGTCCGAAGCATGGAGCCACTCACCGAGCCGCAGATCCGCGCCTCCTTCGTCAACTGCACCAAGGGGGAGGCCGGGCGGCTGAGCCTGCCGCGCGGTCTGGCCGAACTGCCTTGGGAGCACCTGGACTTCCTCGGCTGGCGGGACCAGGGGGCGCCCGACCGGGCGTACCTGGTCGCGCCGGCCGAGGACGGTCCGGTGGGCGTGACGCTGCGGGTGCCGACGGTGCGCCGCAGTTCGCTGAAGAGCAACCTCTGCTCGTTCTGCCTGACCTCGCACACCGGCACCGGGGTGGCCCTGCTGGCCGCGCGCCGGGCCGGGGCCGCCGGGCGGGAGGGCAGCACCGTGGGCACCTACGTCTGCGCGGACCTGGCCTGCTCGCTCTACGTCCGGGGCCGCAAGCGCACCGCCTCCGCGGAGCGGGTGGCGGAGTCGCTGACCGTGGAGGAACAGATCGCCCGCACCGTGGCCAACCTCGACGCCTTCCTGGCCCAGGTCCTCCGGGGCTGAGACCGGGCCCCGGCGCACCGGGCGGGGACGAACCCTCGCCCGACTCCCGGCCCGCTCCTGACCTGGGGCGTCGTGACCCGGGGGTCCGGCATCCGAGCGTCGGCCGGGCCGATAGGGTACGGGCACCACGACCCATTCAGGAGGGGCAGACATGGCTGACATCGAGAACGCCAAGAAGGTCTTCGCGCGCTTCGACGCCGACGGCGACGGCTTCATCACCGCCGCCGAGTACAGCAAGGCGATGGCCGAGCTCGGTGACCCGTACGTCACCGAGACGGTCGCCCAGGCGGTCATCAACAAGGCCGACACCAGCAAGGACGGCCAGCTGAACTTCGAGGAGTTCTGGGCCGCCCAGCAGGGCTGACGCCGAACGGCCCGGCCGTGAGGCCGAGGCCGAACGGAGCACGCCCTCGCGGCCGGCGGTCAGCCGGCCGCACCACCGTCCCGGCCGCTTCCCTCGGCCGGGACGGCCCCGTGCACCACGTAGTGCTGCGGGGCCATCGCCGTCTCCCGGCCGGGAAGGGCCGCGACCACCGCGCGGTGCGCCTTCGCCGGGGTGAGCGGCCGCTCGCCCGGGTCGATCCAGGCGGTCAGCCTGCCCTCCCGGACGGCCACCGTGGCGATGACGCCGGGGCCGAGCGCCTCGGCCAGCAGGGTGCGCACGGCCGCCAGGTCGATCCAGCTGCCGTCCACCTCCTCCCACTCCCCCACCCGCTTGCGCGGTGCCAGCCCGGTCAGCTCGGTGAGCCGCGACAGCTCGACGGGGCCCTCGGCGACTGCGGCGACCAGCTTCAGCAGACCCCGGGCGAAGAGCTCGCTCTCCTGACGGTCCAGCACCTGCGGACAGGTGTGCAGGGAGATCTCCACCACCTCGCGGACCCGCCAGATGTTCATCATCAGCCGCACCGGCACCGGCTCGTCCGGGTACCAGCTCAGCTCCGGCTCGGCGCTGGGCACCGGCCGCGAGCGGGCGGCCGCCTCGGGGATGGTCAGGCTGAGGTCGTTGACCACCACCTGGCGGTTCCAGCGCGCCCCGCGCTGGTGCGCGGCGTCCTCGACCAGCTCCCAGATCCGCGGCGCGTCCAGGGTGCTGTGCCAGTAGCCGGCGAAGGCCGCGGCCTTGGTCCGGCCGATCACCTCGTCCAGCCCGTCCGCCCGGGCGTCCACCGCGATCAGCGCGTCCTGCGCCAAGGTGCCTATGTGGGTGGCGAGTTGGGCCCGGTGCCGGTTGGCCGAGAGCGCGGCCAGTGCCAGCCTGGGCTGGTCGGCGAGGTGGGCGACCAGCGCGGCGAAGACGCCGAGCAGCACGCTCGACGGACTGGCACCGGTGCGGTGACAGGCGGCGTCCAGGCTCTCGGCGGCGGCCCGGGAGCGGATCGCCAGGGTGGCGAGCTGCTCGGCCGGCCCGGTCAGCCCGGAGTCGGCGAAGACCGCCGCCGGGCTGGTGAGCAGGATCTTCTCCCAGTGCTTGAGGGAGGCGGTGGTGCGGCGCCGCCCGGCCGCCGAGTGCTCGGCGGCCGCGATCTCCAGCGGGGTGGGGGCGCTGACCGGCGGGAGCTCGGCCCCCGAGAGCAGGGTGAACCACTCCTCGAACAGGACGGAGGTGGCCGCGCCGTCCGCCCCGGTGTGGCAGACCACCACGGCCAGCCGGGCGGGCTTCCCGTCCCGGGTGAGCAGGGTGAAGCGCAGCGGGAAGTCCGCTGCCAGGTCGAACGGGCGCGGCCGGTCCAGCCGTGCCAACTCATCGGCCCTGACGTCGAGTTGGTCCTCCGGCGCGGCCTCCGTCAGGGTCACCTCGAAGGAGCCGGCGGCGTGCACCGCCTGCCGTCCGTCGACCGCGAAGGTGGTGCGCAGCGACTCGTGGCGTTCGGCCAGCCGCCGCAGCGTGGTGAGCACCTCGGGCACGGTGGCCCCGGGCGGGACGGGCCAGACCGCGTGCTTGTTGATCTGGTCGGGGTCGTCCCGGCGGATGCACAGGATCATGTTGGCCTGACCGAGCGTCACCGGCCCCTCGCCGGTGCTGCCGCCGTCGTACCGGACGGTGACCACGCTCATCGGAGGGCCCCTGCCGCGACGGTGCCGGTGAGCACCTCGCGCACCGGCTGCGGCCAGTCCGCCGGGTACGGGCCGTGCGCGTGGATCAGGGCGAGCGCGATCCGCTCCAGGCCGAAGGCGGCGCAGGCGGTGTGGCCGGGTTCGCCGTCGGCGGTGAACTCGAAGACGGTGCCGAAGGTGTCCTTGTGGCAGTTGGCCGAGGCGATCGCCTGGACCAGGCCGTCGGCCACCTCCACCCGCAGCTCGTACTTCAACTCCTGGGCGCGCTGGGCGGCTTGGAAGACCTTGCGGGCCCGGCCGAAGAACGGGTCGTCGGCGACCTCGACCGAGACCTTGAGGGCCATCGCCCCCAGCCACTCGGCGACCCGGGCCAGCCAGGCGGCCCGCCAGTCCTCGCAGTGCGCCTGCGTCCCGGCGGTGACGTACTCCGACATCCGGAAACTGCGCAGCCGGCCGGGCTCGGCGCTGCCCTCCTGGCGGAAGCAGTGCGCGGAGACCGCGAAGCGGGCGGGGCCGGTCAACTCCCGTCCCTCCAGGGTGGCGTAGACCGGGTAGCAGGCGGCGGGGAGCAGCACCAGGTCACCGATCCGCTGCTCGCGGTGCCAGTCCGGAGTGCCGGAGAGCTCGCGCCACTCGGCGGGGGTGCCGGTGAAGCTGTGCACGGTGCCGAGCAGGTGCGGGAAGGCCTTGGCGTACCCGGCCCGCTCCACCAGGGCGCGGGAGATCACCGGCGGGATGGCCAGCCGCTCGAAGGGCTCGTCGGCGCCGAGCGCCTCGATGCCGAGGCGCAGGTCGGCGATCAGCCGCTCGAAGCCGCCCGAGTAGAGCACCACACCGGGGGTGTCCGTGGGCAGCAGGGTCGCGGCTTCCGCCGTCCGGAGGTCAGTCATCCGCTGTACCTGTGTTCCTGGTTGGAGTCTGGTCGGGGAAGGGTGGTGCTGGTACTGACGCCGGTGCCGGTGCGGGCGCCGGTCACGGCTGGCGCAGCTCGGCGGAGCGGCCGGTGCGGCGGTCGGTGCCGCGGACGAGCAGCGGGCCGCCGCTCCAGGCGGAGAGCGCGGCCGTCCAGGCGCCGGTGAGCGGCTGGCCGCCGGCCGCAGGGGCGGCCTCGTCGGCTCCGGACACCGGGTCCGGGAAGGGCCAGGACGGACGCCACGGCTCCTCGCCGCCGGTGGTGACCGCGCGCCGCGCGGCCGTAGCGGTCCGGCGGACCGTCAGGGTCTGCTCCTCCGGCGCCTGTTCGCAGAGCAGCAGGACGCCTTCGGCGTGTGCGGGCAGCTCGACCGGCCCGGGCGGCACGTGGTGCAGCGCGGGCTGCTCCAGCAGCAGCACCAGGGCGCGCTCGCAGGCGCCCGTCCGCGCGTAGCGGTCGGCGATCCGCAGGGCGGTGAACGGGCTGAGCGGCCCCTGGTCGCCGACGGCGAAGGCCATCGGCTCCCCGGGGCAGCTCCGGGCGAGCCGCAGGGTGTTGGCCAGTCCGGGCTGGACGTCGGGGACGTCGAAGGCGAGCAGCAGCAGGTCGGCCGGCCGGTCCTCGGGGAGGTCCAGCTCGGCGAGCAGTGCCTCGCCCATCTCGCCGTAGCCGTGCCCGGCTCCCTCGGTCAGCAGGTCCTCGCGCAGGGCCAGCCCGTACGGGCGGGTCTGGTCGGCGACGAAGACCCGCAGGTCCGGGTCGAGCGCGGCGGCCGAGCGGCCGGAGAAGCGGCGGTGCACCGACCTGGTGATCCGCAGTCCGCCCCGGCCGGTGGGGCGCGGCTGCACCGCTCAGGCCTCGGTGATGGTGTGGCCGGCCACGAAGTCGGCGAGGCTGGCGACCGAGCGCAGGTCGTCCTCGCCGATCTCCTCGACGTCCACCTGGATGTCGAGCGCCTCCTCGAGTTCGAGGATCAGCTCCAGGGTGCCGGCCGAGGTGAGGCCGAGGTCGTCGAACAGGCAGGCGTTCTCCGGGATCTCGGTGAGCTCGCGGCGGAGCACCCGGGGCAGCAGGGTGCCGATGCTCTCCAGCACCTGGCCGCGCAGGGCCGGATCGGGGGCAAGGGTGGTGTCGTCCATCGTGGAACATCCCATCGGGGGCAGCGCGGTGTGGTCAGCGCGGGCGGACGGTGGAGGCGCCCCTGGGGAACGGGGGCTGTCTCCCGGGGGCACGGCCGGTCAGTGCCGGACGGTCATCGCCGAGAAGGTGGCGCCGAGGCCGGAGGCCGCGATCATGTACCGGTCACCGGGACGGAGCAGGCCCCTGGTGACGGCGGTGTGAAGGTTGATGAACCCGTCTGCGGCGAAACTGTGCCCGACGGCGGGCACGTTGTCCAGCAGTACTCGCTCGATCGGGAGCTCCAACTCCCGCGAGAGGCGCCGCCAGGAGACCTGGTTGACGTTGTGCGGCAGGATCAGCGCGAGCTCGTCGAGGCCGGTCCCGGCGCGCTCCGCGGCGGTGCGGATCACCTCGGCCATGGTCTCGGGGTAGGCCCGCTGGTAGCGGGTGAGCAGCTCCGGATCCTCGGCGAAGCGGCCGTCGAACTCACCGAGTTGGCGCACGGCGTAGGACAGCACCTCGCCGGGGCCGCCACCGGCGCGCACCAGGCAGGCGGCCGCGCCCTCGGCGAACAGCGCCGTCTCCGGGACGAGTTGGGCGTCCCGGGTGAAGGTCTTCTCGCCGGTCAGCACCAGGGCGAGCGCGTCCGGGTCCGGATCGGCGGCGAGCAGGCGCCCGGCCAGGTCGATCGCCAGCAGGCTGCCGGCGCAGGCGTGGTGGGAGAGCGAGAAGTGCTCGGCGTGGCCGAGCCCGAAGCGGTCCAGCAGGTCGGGCAGGGGGTCCAGCGGGTACGGGAGGGCCACCGGCATGCTGCGGGCGTACAGCACGTGGCGGACCAGGTGTTCCCGGCCGCGGAGTTCGGTCAGGGCGCCGAGGGCGCCGGCCAGCAGGTCGTGCAGCGTTCCGTCCGGGTCCAGGCACACCTGGTCCAGGCCGTGGAAGCGGCGGAAGAGGGAGATTTGGCGCGGGGTCAGTCCGATCCGCTGCCCGACGGCCTCGATGGGAACGGCCGAGTCGGGGAGGTGGACGGCCACTGCCTCCAGTGCGGTCACCCGGGCTAGTATTCCCACGCCCCGCGAGCCGCACAAGATGTGTCCTGACTCTTCGGCCGGAGCCCACGACCCCCCGGAGTGCTTCCTGATGGATCGTCATACCCCTGTGAGCAGCAGCTTCCTGTTCGTCGTGCCGCCGCTCGCCGGCCACGTCCTGCCCACGATCGGTCTGGGCCGCGAGCTGGAGGGCCGCGGCCACCGGGTGGCCTGGGCCGGTTCGGAGCTGGTGCTGCGGCCGCTGCTCGGGCCGGACGCCCGGGTGCTCCGCACCGGCTCGCGGCTGTTCCGTCCGCAGGGCGGTTCGGGCGAGGCGGCGCTGCGCTCGCTCTGGGACGGCTTCGTGGTCCCGTACGCCCGTTTCACCGCGAAGGCGCTGGACGCGGCGGTGCGCACCGAGCGCCCGGACGTCCTGGTGGTGGACCAGCACACCCCGGCGGGCGCCCTGACCGCGCACCGGCACCGGATCCCCTGGGCCTCGCTGGCCCCGGGGCTGATGGAGCTCGGGCGGCCGTTCCCGGAGGCGGAGCCGTGGATCGAGGAGCGGCTGCGCGAGCTGTGGCGGCGGGCCGACCTGCCCGAGGAGGAGTACGTCGACCCGCGCTTCTCGCCCGAGCTGGTCCTGGCCCTGACCAGCGAAACCCTGAGCGGGGAGGCCCTCGCCGGCCGGGCGACCGCCCTGGTCGGCCCCGTGCTCGCCGAGCGGCCACCGGAGCCCGGCTTCCCGTGGGAGCGGCTCGACCCGACCCGCCGTCACCTGCTGGTCTCCATGGGCACGCTGGCCGACGACGTCTCGGTGGACTTCCTGCGCCGGGTGGGCGCGGCGCTGCACCTGCTGGGCCCCGAGGTGCCGGCCGTGGTGGTCGCCCCGCCGGAGCTGTGGGAGGCCTTCCCGGAGTGGGCGGTCGCGGTGGAGCGCGCCCCGGTGCTCGAACTGCTGGCGCGGGGGCGGGTTTCGGCCCTGCTCGGCCACGGCGGGCTGAACACCACCGGCGAGGCGCTGGCGCACGGCGTGCCGGTGGTGCTCGCCCCGATCCGGCACGACCAGCCACTGGTGGCCGGGCGGGTGGCGGCGGCCGGAGCCGGGCTGTGCGTCGACTTCGCGGGGGCCGCCGCGCAGCACCTGGCGCAGGCGGTCCTGACGGTGCGCCAGGGGCCGTCCTACCGCGAGGCGGCGGGGCGGCTCGGCCACGAACTTCTCGCGAAGGGCGGCGCCCGCACCGCAGTTGACCACCTGGAGCGCACGGCGTCCACCAGGCGAGATCCCGCGAACGACCTGGTCCAGACCATTGTGGCGAGCCCTGCCGACCCCCTAGGGTGACGCCCGGGGAGCCACTCCCCCGGCTGCCGCACGGGTGCTTCCGTCACCCCGGCCGCCGGTGCCCGTGGCCTGCCCCGGCACCGTACGGCTCCGACCGGACGGCCCCTCACCCCCTGTCTGCCCACCCCTGTACGGGAGTTCTGGCTTTGATCGAGACCACGGGGCTGCGCAAGTCCTACCAGTCCCGCAAGGCCGCCGCCGTCGACGCCGTACGCGGCCTCGACCTCTCCGTGGCGGCCGGCGAGATCTACGGCTTCCTCGGGCCCAACGGCGCCGGGAAGACCACCACCCTGCGCATGCTGGCCACCCTGATCCGCCCCGACGGCGGCTCCGCCGTCATCGCCGGGGCCGACCTGCGGGCCGACCCGGCCGGCGTCCGCCGCCGCATCGGCTACGTCGCCCAGGGCGGCGGCACCGCCGACACCGTCACCGGCCGCGAGGAGCTGGTGCACCAGGCCCGGCTGTACGGCAGCTCCAAGGCCGAGGCCCTGAAGCTGGCCGAAGGGGCCGTCGAGTCCTTCGAGCTGGGCGAGTTCGCGGACCGCGCCTGCCAGACCTACTCGGGCGGCCAGCGCCGCCGGGTGGACATCGCCCTCGGCGTCATCCACCAGCCGGCCGTGCTCTTCCTCGACGAGCCCACCGTGGGCCTGGACCCGGCCAGCCGGGCCGGGGTCTGGGAGGAGATCCGCCGGCTGCGGGCCGAGGGCATGACGGTCTTCGTGACCACCCACTACCTGGACGAGGCCGACGCGCTCTGCGACCGCATCGGCATCATCGACCACGGCGGCATCGTCGCCGAGGGCACCCCGGAGGAGCTCAAGCAGGAGGTCTCCGGGGACGTGGTGGTGCTCAGCGGGCTGGACGTGGAGGACGCCGCCAAGGCGCTCGCCGACGCCCCGTACCTGCACCGCACCGAGACGCCCGCCGAGGGCGGCCTGCGCCTGTACGTCCGGGACGGCGCCACCGCCATCCCCCAGCTGCTGCCCGCGCTGGCCGAGGCCGGCCTCACCCCGGCCACCGTCCAGCTCCAGCGCCCCAGCCTGGACGACGTCTTCCTGGCCCGCACCGGCCGCTCGCTCACCTGAACCGCCGCCCACCGCGGTCCGCACCCCTCTGGAGCCGTTCCCCGATGAAACTCGCGCGTGACACCTGGCTGGTGTTCCAGCGTCAGGTGCTGCTGATGTGGCGCACCCCGGTCTGGCTGGTCGTCGGCATCGTCCAGCCGCTCTTCTACCTGCTGCTGTTCGCCCCGCTGCTCAAGAGCGCCCTGGGGGCCGGGAGTTACCAGGAGGCCTACCGGATCTACGTGCCGGGCCTGCTCGCCGTGCTGGTCATCTTCGGCGGCCTGTTCTCGGGCTTCAGCCTGCTCGGCGAGCTCAAGGCCGGCATCGTCGAGCGCTCCCGGGTGACCCCGGTCAGCCGGCTCGCCCTGCTGCTCGGCCGGGCACTGCGCGAGGTGGTGGCGCTGCTCGCCCAGGCGGTGGTGATCACCCTGCTGGCCCTGCCGTTCGGCCTGACCGTCGGCCTGCTGGACCTGGCGCTGGCCTACCTGCTGATGGCCATGCTGGCGCTGATGACCTCGGCGGTCTCCTTCGGCATCGCCCTGCTGGTGCGCAACGACGCCGCGCTGGCCCCGGTGGTGAACACCGCGGCGCAGCCCATCGCCCTGCTCTCCGGCGTGCTGCTCCCGCTGGCGCTGGCCCCGCAGTGGCTGCGGTCGATCGCCGAGTGGAACCCCTTCTACTGGGCCGTGGAGGGGATGCGCTCGCTCTTCGCCGGCCGGATCGGCGACGCCGTGGTCTGGCAGAGCATCACGGTGGTGGCGCCGCTGGCCGCGCTGGCGGTCTGGTGGTCGGCCAGGCTGTTCGCGGAGCGCGTGCGCTGACGGCACGGACAGCACGCAGGAGGGGGTGGGAGCCACTGGCTCCCACCCCCTCCTGCGTGCTGTCTCAGGCCGCCGCCTCCGCCCGGACGAAGGCGGCCAGCCGCTCGACCCCGTCGGCGATCCGATCACCCGTCAGACTGCTGATGGAGAGCCGCAGCCGGCGCTCCCCGCCGCCGTCCGGGTAGAAGTCGGCCATCGGGGTCCAGAGCACCCCGTACCGCTCGGCACACCGCGCCACAGCCGCCGCGTCGGCCGTGAACGGGACGGTGAGCACGGTGAAGTAGCCGCCCTCCGGCTGGTTCCAGCCGACCCCGAGCCGCTCCCGCTCGGCTGCCGGGAAGTGGCGGTCGAGCTCGGCCAGCAAACGGTCCAGGTTGGCCGCGTAGTGGGCGACCGCGTCCGCGTTGGCCTCCCGCAGCCGGAAGTCGTGGCTGATCAGCAGACCGCCGATCACCGCCTGGCTGAGCGCGGGGGTGTTCACCGTGGTCATGCTCTTGAGCTTGGCCAGTTGGTCGGCCAGCAGCGAGGTGGTGCCGTCCGCGGCGCGCACCACCTGATCGGCGATCAGGTAGCCGAGCCGGGCGCCCGGGAAGCAGGTCTTGGCGAAGGAGCCGAGGTGCACCACCCGCTGCTCGCGGTCCAGCGCCTTGAGGGTGGGCCGGCGCTCACCGGTCCGGGAGAAGAAGCCGTAGGGGTCGTCCTCCAGGATCAGCAGGTCCTCCTGCCCGGCCACCGCGAGCAGCTCCTCGCGGACGGCGGTGGGCAGGCTGGCGCCGGAGGGGTTGGCGAAGTCGGGGACGACGTAGAGCGCCCGGGAGCGCCGCCCCTCGGCCCGCAGCCGCCGCACGGTGGCGGCCAGCGCGCCCGGGTCGCCCTCCGGCACGGGGACGGTGGCCACGTCCAGCAGCCGGGCCGCGCCGGTCACGCCGACGTAGCAGGGCGAGCTGACCAGCAGCACGTCCTCGGGCCCCGCGCAGAGCGCGCGCAGCACCAGCAGCATGCCCTCCTGCGCGCCGACGGTGACCACCACCGAGGCCGGATCGACCGTCAGGCCCTCGTCGTTGGCCAGTGTCCGGGCGATCAGGTCGGCCACGATGCCCTTGGTCGGGCCGTACTGGAACAGCGCGCTGCGCACCTGCTCCTCCGTCAGGCCGCGGCCGCGCAGGTGGTCCAGGTACACGTCCAGGTACTTCGCCACCTGGGAGGTCTCGAAGAAGCCCTCGTAGGGACGGCCGGCGGCGAAGGAGACCGCCGACGGGTAGCGCTCCGCCACCTCGTTGAGGAAGGTCATCGCGTCCAGCAGCGGGTCGGCGAGCGAGCCGTGCAGCTCGGCCAGGGACAGGGCGCTCACGCGAACGCCTCCCGCAACCGCCGGGCCGCGTACTCCTGGGCGTCCCGCCCCGCGTCCAGCGCCCCGGCCATGGCGAAGAAGCCGTGCACCATGCCGTCGTACCGCCGGGTCTCGACTTCCACGCCGGCCGCCCGCAGGGCCTCGCCGTACGCCTCGCCCTCGTCGCGCAGCGGGTCGTACTCGGCGGTGATCACCGTGGCGGGCGGCAGTCCTGACAGGTCGTCGGCCCGCAGCGGGGAGACCAGCGGGTCGTCGCCGTCGGCCTGGTCCGCCAGGTAGTGGCCCCAGTACCAGTCCACCGAGTGCCGGTTGAACAGCAGCGGGTCGTCGTTCTCGCGCAGCGAGGCGGTGTCGGCCCGGCGGTCGGTGTTCGGGTAGACCAGCAGCTGGTGGCGGAGCTCCGGGCCGCCCTCGCGGCGGGCCAGCAGGGTGACGGCGGCGGCCAGGTTGCCGCCCGCGCTGTCCCCGCCGACGGCGATCCGCGCGCCGTCCAGGCCGAGCTCGGCGGCGTGCGCGGCCAGCCAGACCGCGGCGGCGTGGCAGTCCCGCACGGCGGCGGGGAAGGGGTGCTCGGGGGCCCTGCGGTAGCCGACGCCGACGGTGACGCAGCCGGCCGCGTTGGCCAGCCGGCGGCAGATCGCGTCGCTGGTCTCCAGCGAGCCGAGGGTCCAGCCACCGCCGAAGAGGTAGAGCAGGGCGGGCAGTCCGGGCGCGTCGCTCGGGCGGTAGACCCGCAGGGTGAGCGGGCCGCCGGGCCCGGGGACGGTCAGCTCGCTGACCTGGTGGACGGGCTCGGGGTCGCCGCCGGCGGCCTGGATCGCGGCCAGGTCGGCGGCCCGGGCGGTGGCCAGGTCGAGCGTGTAGAGAGGGGGGGTGCCGGCTTCGGCACGGCGGGCCCGCAGGGCCAGGACTTGCGGGTCGAGTGGCATCGCCTCGCCCAACCTTCCTTCGGGAAAAGGGAACTGATGGGGAGTGAGCGGAGATTCGTCAACGGCTTCACCGCTTCTCCGTCAACTCCGCCGCCGCGCCTCGACATAGATGGTCTCGTCGCTGCGGAAGGCGGTGTCGAGATCGGCGATTTCCGTGTGCAGCCCCACACGGTACGAGCACAAGCGGACCGCCTCCTCGTCGAAACCCGCCTCGGTGAGCACGTAGGTCAGCTCGGCCTGGTCGTAGATCCACCGGTGTCCGTAGTAGGCGAAGATCTGGTTGATCAGGAAGGCCTTGCGCTCGGGCATCGGCGGGCCGAAGCCGAGCTTGCTCAGCCGGCGCCGGTGCCGGGTCAGGAAGCCGTCCTCCTGGACGTAGCCGACCAGGTACTTGGCCAGGTCAGGGGTGGTGATCCTGATCAGCCCGCCGGGGGCGAGCACCCGGTGGCACTCCTTCAGCCAGCCCAGCGCGACGTTCAGCGGGATGTGCTCGATGAGGTGCTCGGCGTAGATCCAGTCGACCGCGCCGTCCTCGAACGGAAGGGGGCGGGAGACGTCGAGCTGGGTGAAGCAGCGGTCGCCGTCGACCCGGTAGAGGGTGCCGGGTTCGCTGACCGCGACGGCGCTGCGCAGCGGGGTGAGGTCACTGCCGAGGCCGTTCGGATGGTCGGTGCGGAATGCGGCGAATTCGATTCCGGTGAGACCCAGCGCCTGGAATTCCGCGCGGGTGCGCGGGATTCCCTCCGGCATAGCCTCCAGTTTCTCGCAGACCGCGACCCCGGCACTGAATTCGTCCAGGGTCACGGCGAGCGTCTCGGGATTCTCCCAGTCCCATCCGGCAAATCTGTTCACGGTGCTTCGCGCCTTTCCTGTTCTCGACATGGCGTCAGCGTGCACAAGTCAATCCGTGCACGTCCGACCTGAAGGGCCGATCCGGCGGAGCCGGGGTGCCGTGGGGGCTGCCCGTTCGGCGGGCCCCGCCGGGGCCCGGAAGGCAGACCTGCCGCCCCGACCCGAGGCCGTGCGGCCGGAGTCGCGCAGGCCATGGCGGTCCTGCGGCGTCAGGCGGGGCCCGCAGGCCCGCCACCGCACCGCCCTCGCGGCACGCCCGCCCGCGGGCCCGCTCCAGGCTCGGCAGCGTAGGGGCCGCAAGCGGCATTGGTATAGACCTTGACCCGGTCAATCGTCCTGTGCCAGGGTCTGGGAACGCGGAATTCCATCCGCCGAAAGTGAACCGCTGCCAATCTCTGTCGCCCCGATTCATGGAGTGGCGTTGCCCGGTTTCCCCACCGATGCGCCCCCGCATTCCGAAGCCCCGGAAGGCTGGGTCGATCACTTCCTTTTGGCCGGTCCCGGTCAAGAAGTCTGTCTCCGGTTCGAAAGGCCGGTGACCCGCTCCGCCCTGCGTTCCCTGGTGGACGCGCGGCGGGCAAGCCTCGCCGCCGCCGGGCTCACGGACGGCGGCACGGTGGCCCTGCGGCTGCCGCCCTCGCTCGGGTACGTCGCCGCCCTGCTCGCCGCCTGGCAGCTGGGCGCCCAAGTGGCCCTGCTGGACCACCGGCTGACGGACCACGAGACGGCGGCGGCGCTGGAGCGCCTGGCTCCCCAGGTGCTGGTCGAGGCGGACCGGCCGCCGCCGGCGGGACTGCGCGGGTTCAGCGAGGTCGAGCCGGTCGTCACCACGCGACCGGACGGCCTGCCCGCGCGGTCACCGCACGCGCTGGTCCAGTTGAGCTCCGGCTCGACCGGGCCCTCCAAGGTGATCGCCCGGACCGCCGGCGACCTGCTGCGCGAACTCGCCGTCTACCGCGCGCTGCCGGGCTTCCCGGCCGCGGGCGGCCGCACCGTGCTGCTCTCCTCCGTGGTCCACGTGCTGGGCCTGGTCGGAGGGCTGCTGCACGCCCTGCACGCCCGGGTCCAACTCACCGTCCCCGAGCGGATGACGGCGGCCGGCATCCTGGCCGCCGTCGCGGAGGAGGACCTGCCGACCACCGTGATCGGTGTCCCGTTCCACGCCGAGCTGCTGGCCGGAGTGCGCGCACCCCGGCCGCTGCCGCACCTGACCGCGATCGTGGTCGCGGGCGAGCTGACCCGGCCCGGAGTGGCCGGGGCGGTCCGCGACCGGTACGGCGTACCGCTCGGCACCATGTACGGGATGACCGAACTCGGCGTCATCGCCACCGACCTGGACGGCACCCTGGCGCCCGCCGTCCGCCCGGTCCCCGGACTGGAGCTGCGCACCGAAGGCGGCGAACTGCACATCCGCCGCCCCGACTCCCCCTATCTCGGGCTCACCGATCCGAGCCGCTGGTCCGACGGCTGGCTGCACACCCGGGACGCCGCGGCGTACGACACGACGAGCGGCCTGCTCACCGTGCACGGCCGCCGCGACTCCCAGGTCTCGATCGGCGGGCTCAAGGTCGACCTCACCGAGGTCGAGCACACGCTGGCCGCACTGCCCGAAGTCCGGGAGGCGGTCGTGGTGTTCGAGCACGGCGCGGTCGAGGCCTACCTGGTCCCCTCCGAGGGGGCCGGGGCCGAACAGATCCGCGCGGGCCTGGAGCAGAGGCTCGCCGGATACAAGCGCCCGCGCAGGCTGGCGCTGCTGCCGGCCCTTCCCCGCACCGCCACCGGCAAGCTGCTGCGCGACCCCGCGGGGCTGCGCGCCGCCGCCGCAGCGCTCTGACCCCGTCACCGCCCTTCCCGCCGAGGCTGGGCAGTGGCTGGGCAGAGCCTGGGCACTTCCTGTGAGTTCTCCCCGTCTGCGAATCCCCCCGTCCCTCCGACCCGTTACGGAGCCCCCCGATGCAGGACACCATCCGCGAGTTCGTGCTCGCCACCCTCACCGCGATGAACTACGACGTCTCCGAGGTCACCGGCGACACCGACCTGGGCCCGGCCGGCCTGGACCTGGAGTCCCTCGCGCTGGCCGACCTGGCCGTCCAGGTCGAGGAGGAGTACGGCGTCCGCTTCGAGCTGGACGACATGGAGGGCACCGCGCTGATGACCCTCGACGAGTTCACCGCCGACGTGGCCAAGCGCCTCGCCACCGCCGGCACCCCGGCGTGAGTGCCGCGCCGCCGCCCGGCCGGGCGGAGGTGCTGGCCGTGCTGGCCGAGTTCGGCCGGCGCGCCCCCGAGGCGGTGGAGGAGGAGCTCGGATCGCTCGAACTCACGTGGTTGCTAGCCGAGTTCGAGCAGCGCCACGGTGAGCTGAGCTACTCCGACGAGGCACTGGACCAGGTCCGCACGGTGACCGACGCGGTGGAGCTGCTGCGGACGGCCGTCGTACCGGCGACGGGCGCGTGACCGTGACCACCACCGACGTGGCGGTCACCGGCATCGGTGTCCGCTCCGCCTTCGGGTCCGGTCTCGACCCGCTGGTCGCCGCCGCCACCCGGGGCCTGTCGGCCTTCGGACCCGTCGGTCGCTTCGACGTGACGCACCGCCAGGCCCGCCGGGCCGCGCTGGCGCCGGGAACCCCCGTCCTCGGCGAAGCGCTCCCGGCCGTCCTGCACGAGGCCGTCACCCAGGCGGGCGTCGACCCCGACGAGGCCGGCCCGCTGCTGCTGGCCCGTCACGGCGACCCCGTGACGGCCGAGGCCTGCCGTCCGGTGCACGAGCGCTGGGGCGACGGCCGGGTCTACACCGGGGCCTGCACGGCCGCCGGCTCGGCGGTGGCGGACGCCGCCGCACTGATCTCCTCCGGCCGAGCCGAACGGGTCCTGGTCGCGGCCGGGTACCTGGTCGAGCCGGACACCTTCGCGGTCTTCGACGCCGGCCGGGCCCTGGCCCGCGACGGCGTGGCGCGGCCGTTCAGCGCCGGGCGCAGCGGACTGCTGCTCGGCGACGGCGTGGTCGCGGTGGTGCTGGAGTCGGCCGCCGCGGCGGAGCACCGCGGCGCCGAGGTGCTGGCCCGGATCGCGGGCTGGGGCCGGGCGGGCGACGCGTACCACGTCTGCCGTCCGGCGCCGGACGGTTCGGGCCTGGCCCGGGCCGTGCGGTCCGCGCTCGGCCGGGCCGGGCTGACGCCCGACCAGGTCGGCTACGTCAACGCCAACGCCACCGGCTCGCCGCTGGCGGACCAGGCCGAGGCCCGGGCGCTGGAGAGCGTCTTCGGCACCGGCGGGCCGCCCGTCAGCTCCAGCAAGTCGGTGCACGGCCACGCGCTGGAGGCCTCCGCGCTGCTCGAACTCGCCGTCACCATCGGCGCGTTGCGGGCAGGCGTGCTCCCGGTCAACGCGGGCCTGCTCGGGCCCGACCCGGAGTGCGCGCTGGACCTGGTCACCGAGGACACCCCGCGGGCGGCGCCCGCCCACGCGCTCACCCTCAACTCCGCCTTCGGCGGCGCCAACACCGCACTCCTGGTGGCCGCCGCGTGAAGCAGCTCGCCGAGGGGCGCTGGCCCGAGCCGCAGGACGAGGCACTCCCCCGTCTGCCCGGCTTCGCCGACTCCCCGTTCAACCCCCTGGTGGTGGCCGCCGCCGACCGCTGCCTCCAGCAGCACCGAGCGGCACCCCTGACCGCCCTGCTCCTCGTCAGCCACAGCGGGGACCTGGGCACCGCCGAGGCGATCGCCCGCGCGGCGGCGGGAGAGCGACGGGTACCCCCGCTGCTCTTCTTCCAGTCCAACCCCAACGCGGTGCTCGGCCACCTGGCCGCCCGCTGGGGCCTCACCGGCCCGGTGATGGCGGTCAGCCCGTCGAGCGCCACACCCGGTGAAGTACCGCAGGACGCCTACGAGTTGGCCGACCTGCTGCTGCTCGACGGCGACGCCGACGAAGTCCTGGTGATCGCCGCCGAACAGGCGCACCCGAGCGACCCCGGCCGCGCGGTGGCCGTCCTGCTCGCCCCCTGACCCACCTCCCGACCCCCATCCGACGCCGCCCGAGCGGGCGGCGCCGCGCCCCGTGCTCTCCCCGTGCGCCCCGGTGCGGCCTCCAGAAGGGAACCCCTACCCGTGAGCATTCGCAGCATCCGTGCCCGGCTGGCCGCCGATCCGGCCCTCGGCGCCGGGAACGTGCTCACCACCCGGATCGCCCTCGGCGAGGGTCTCGACGAGCCGCTGCTCACCTTCGACACCCCGGTGGACGACCACGCCGCCTGGCAGCCCTTCACCCTGCGCGAGCTGGACCTGGCGGTCCGCTCCCGGGCCGCCGCCCTGCACGAGCTGGGGATCGGCCGCCGCGATCCGGTGGTGGTCTGGTCGACCGCCGCCGCCGACCACGTGCTGACCTTCCTGGCCGCCGCCCGCCTCGGCGCCATCCCGGCCCTGCTCAACCCCAACCTGGACGGCGAGAAGGCCGCGCTCTACATCCACCGCCTGCGCGCCACCGGCATCCTGACCGACGCCGAGCACCGCGAGCGGCTGGCCGGCTACGACCCCGGCGCCCCGCTGCTGCCGGACGTGGCCACCCTGGGCCTCGGCGACCCGGCCAAGGCGCCCGAGCCGTACCGGCACTGGGGCGGCGACCCGGTGGCGATCACCCACTCCTCCGGCACCACCGGCCTGCCCAAGGCCGTGGTCCACTCGCACGACAGCCTCTACGCGGCGATCCGCTACCGGCTCGCGCTGCCCCGCCCGCAGGGCTCCGAGCGGATGCTCTCCGCGCTGCCCGCCCCGCACGCGGCCACCCTGATCATCTCCAACCTGGTGATGAGCCAGCACGCCCAGCTCGCGGTGCTCTCCAGCCAGACCGGCGCCGGGGTGCTGGACGCCATCGAGCGCTGGCAGCCGGGCGGTGTGATCGGCTTCGCCGCCACCTGGGCCGACCTGGCCCGGCACGACCTGAGCGAGCGTCAGCTCCAGTCGGTGGCGCTGTGGTGGAACACCGGGGACTGCGCGCACGAGGCGCACATCCGCCGCCTGATCGCGGTCGGCTCGCGCGAGTCCGTCTCCCGCGAGGGCCGCGTCCGCACCCCCGGCTCGGTCTTCGTGGACGGCCTGGGCTCCACCGAGATGGGCCACTCGCACTTCTTCATCAGCCACAGCCAGGGCAGCGACCGCTACGGCCGCTGCGTCGGCCGCCCGCACGCCTTCGTGGACTGCGCGGTGCTGGCCCCCGACGGTTCCGAGCTCGGCCCGCACGAGATCGGCGAGCTGGGCACCAAGTCCCCCACCCTGGCGCTCGGTTACTGGAACGACTCGGTCACCACCTACCGCACCCGGGTACGCGGCTACTTCCTCACCGGCGACCTGATGTACCGGGACGAGGAGGGCTACTACTACCACGTGGACCGCGCGGTGGACTCGGTGGACCTCGGCAACGGCCACCGGCTGCTCACCGCGATGAGCGAGGAGCGGGTGCTGGCGGCCTGCCCGGACGTGCTGGACTGCACCGTGGTCGCGGTCCGTGAGAACGGCGCCGTGGTCACCGACGTGCTGCTCCAGCTGGCCCCGCAGGCCGACCAACTGGCCGACCGCAGCAAGGAGGTGACGGCCGCGCTGGACGAGTGGACGGCCGCCACCGTGCGCCGGGTGCTGGTGGTGCCGGACGAGCGCATCCCGCTCGGCCCGACCGGCAAGGTCCGCAAGATCCTGCTGCGCGAGCGGCACCTCGCCGAGTCCGCGGCCGCCGCCCTCGCCGGGAACCCGGAGTGAGCGCGCAGCTCGGCGCCGCCGTCACCGGTGTGGGCCTGGTCACCCCGCTCGGCCGCAAGGCGGAGGAGGTGTTCGAGGCGCTCACCTCCGGCCGGTCCGGGATCACTTCGGTGCCGGAGGGCCACGCCGCGCACGGCTGGCTGCCGTTCGCCGGGATCGCCCCGCACGTCGACGGCACCGAGGTGCTGCCGCCCACCGAGACCCGCTGCGTGGACCGCTTCGTACTGCTGGCCCTGGCCGCCGCCGACGACGCCCTCGCGGAGGCCGGCCTGGTGGTCGGCCGGGACGTGGATCCGGAGCGGGTCGCCGTGGTGATCGGCACCGGCGGCGGCGGTCTGGAGACCTTCGAGCAGCAGTCGCACCGCCGCCTGGAGCGCGGCCGCCCGGCCGTCAGCCCGTACCTGCTGCCGGGCATGCTCTCCAACATGGCGGCCGCCCGGATCGCCATCAAGTACGGGATGCGGGGCTACAGTTCGGCCCCGGTCACGGCCTGCGCGGCCGGTGCCCAGGCGATCGCCGAGGGCCTGCGGCTGATTCGGGCCGGCGAGGCCGACGTGGTGGTCTGCGGCGGCACCGAGTCCTCGCTGCACCCGACCATCGCCGCCGCCTTCACCAACGCCCGCGCCCTGGCGCAGGGTTGGGATGACCCGGCGCAGGCCAGCCGCCCGTTCGACCGGCGCCGCAACGGCTTCGTGCTGGGCGAGGGCGCCGGGGTGCTGGTGCTGGAGCGGGCCGAGCACGCGGCCGCACGGGGCGCCACCGTCCGGGCCGAGCTGCTCGGCTGGGGCGGCAGCACCGACGCCCACCACCCGACCATGCCCCGCCCGGACGGCGCCGGGGCGGCCGACTCGATGCGGGCCGCGCTGCGCAGCGCCGGCCTGGCCCCGTCCGACATCGGCTACGTGAACGCCCACGGCACCGGCACCAAGCTCGGTGACACGGCCGAATCCTCGGCGCTGAACGCCGTGTTCGGCGAGGACGGGCCCGCCGTCAGCTCCACCAAGGGCGCCACCGGCCACCTGCTGGGCGCGGCCGGGGCGGTGGAGGCGATCGTCTCGGTGCTCGCCGTGCAGCGGGGCCAACTGCCGCCCACCGTCAACCTGGAGGACCCGGACCCGGCCTGCGCGCTGGACCACGTCCGGCAGGCGCGCCACACCCCGGTGCGGGCCGCGCTCTCCAACTCCTTCGCCTTCGGCGGGCACAACCTCAGCCTGATCTTCGGCCAGCCGTCCACCACCGGCGCGCCTCACCAGCCTGGAGAGATCCGTTGACCGTCCAGAGCATCGCCCACGTCGAGTTCCACTGCGCGGACGCCGACCGCTTCGCCGCCGACCTGGCCACCGCCTTCGACTTCACCGTCACCCCGGCCCCGGCCGAGCCGGGGGTGCGCCGGATCTGGCTGACCCAGGGCACCATCCGCTTCCTGCTGGCCTCGGCCGAGCAGCCGGACCACCCGATCGCCCAGTACGTGGAGCGGCACGGCGACGGGGTCGCGGTCTTCGCGCTGGCCTGTGCCGACCCGGCCGCCGCACTGGACCGGGCGCTGCGCGGCGGGGCCCGTCCGCTCGCCCCCGGGCTGGTCGCGGGCTTCGGCGACGTGGCCCTGCGCTTCGTCCCGGAGAGCGACCAACCGGCCGACCAGCACGGCCTGCTGGGCTTCCTGGACCACGCGGCGCTGTGCGTGCCGGCCGGCGAGCTGGGCGCGGCGGTGCGGTTCTGCGAGGAGGCGCTGGGCTTCCGCCGGATCTACGAGGAGTACATCGAGGTCGGCCGCCAGGCGATGGACTCCAGCGTGGTGCAGAGCCCCTCGGGCCGGGTGACCTTCACCCTGATCGAGCCGGACGCGGCCCGCGAGCCCGGCCAGATCGACACCTTCCTGCGCAACCACGAGGGCGCGGGCGTCCAGCACCTGGCCTTCCACACCGCCGACATCGCCACCGCGGTGCGGGAGTTCACCGCGCGCGGGGTGAACTTCCTGTCCACCCCGGACGCCTACTACGAGCTGCTGCCGTCCCGGGTCGGCCCGACCAGCGTGCCGGTGGAGACGCTGCGCGAGCTGGCGGTGCTGGTGGACCAGGACCACGGCGGCCAGCTGTTCCAGATCTTCACCCGCTCGGTGCACGAGCGGCGCACCTTCTTCCTGGAGCTGATCGAGCGTCAGGGTGCCGAGACCTTCGGCTCCGCCAACATCAAGGCCCTCTACGAGGCCGTCGAACGCCAGCACGCCACCACCGCGGCCAACTGAGAGGAGCCGGAACCCATGACCGACGCCATCGCGAACGAGTTCAGCCTGACCGAGGCGGAGCGCGCCCTGCTCCCCACCCGGCAGGAGCTGGACCACTACGCCGAGCACGGCTGGTACCTGTCGAAGAAGCTGTTCACCGACGAGGAGCTGGACCTCCTCCAGGACGCCACCGACAAGTACTACGAGGGCCACCGGGACCGCACCCTGCCGGTCCGCCCGCCCCGGCTCGCCTCCTGGCAGCCCTCGGACGGCCCCGTCCAGCGGCACAACGACTACATCCACTACGAGAGCGAGGCGGCCGGGCGCATCCTGCGCAAGCCGCTGCTCGGCGCGGTGGCGGCGCTGCTGGCCCGCACCGAGGAGATCCGGGTCTTCCAGGGCACCCTGATCTACAAGCCCCCGGTGGCCGGCGAGCCGAGCAACCTGGTGCCCTGGCACTTCGACAAGCACTACTGGCAGACCAGCACCTCGGACCGGATGCTGACCGCCTTCATCCCCTTCCACGACTGCGGGGTGGAGAACGGCACCATCACCATGGTGGACGGCAGCCACCGCTGGCGGGAGCTGCCGGCCGGCGAGGACTCCAGCCGGCACTTCGCCGAGCGCGACAACTCCGAGCTGGACGACCTGCTCGCCGCCAACGCCGCGTTCAACGGCGTCGAGGTGGTCAAGGTCCCGGTCGAGATCCCGCGCGGGCACGTCTCCTTCCACCACTGCCGGACCTACCACGGCAGCGGTCCGAACCTGGCCGCCACCCCGCGCCGGGCCGTCTCGCTGCACCTCCAGGACGGCGCCAACGAGTACCGCCCGTGGGCGAAGGCCGACGGCACGCCGGTGGTCTACAACCACGACGTGCTGGTGCGCCGCACCCCGGACGGGCGCCCCGACTACGCCGACCCGGACTTCTGCCCGGTCGTCTGGCAGGGCGCGGTATGACCTCCCCCCACGGCCTGGACACGGTCCGGGACCGCTACCGGATGGTCCGGCTGATCCGCGGCTTCGAGGAGCTGGCGCTGGAGCTGGTCCGCAGCGGCGACATCGTCGGCGGCACCCACCCGTACATCGGCCAGGAGGCGGTGGCGGTCGGGGTCTGCTCGGCGCTGGCCCCGGGCGACCAGCTCACCTCCACCCACCGGGGCCACGGCCACGTGCTGGCCAAGGGCGCCGACCCGGCCCGGCTGCTGGCCGAACTCACGGGCCGTTCCACGGGGTTGAACCAGGGACGAGGCGGCTCGATGCACGCCGCCGACCTCTCGCTGGGCATCCTGGGCGCCAACGGCATCGTCGGTGCGGGCGCCCCGATCGCGGTCGGCGCGGCCTGGGCCGCCCGGCTGGCCGGGCAGCCGCGGGTGGTGGCCAGCTTCTTCGGCGACGGCGCGCTCAACCAGGGCGTGGTGCTGGAGGCCTTCAACCTGGCCGCGATGTGGCAGGTGCCGGTGGTCTTCGTCTGCGAGAACAACGGCTACGCCACCACCCTGCCCGCCTCGGTGGCGGTGGCCGGCAGCGCGCTGGGCCGGGCCGAGGCCTTCGGCATCAGGGCGGTGTCGGTGGACGGCATGGACACCGAGGCGGTCCGGGAGGCCGCGCTGGAGGCGGTCGAGCACGCCCGCTCCGGCGAGGGCCCGGTCTTCCTGGAGTGCGTGACCTACCGCTTCGAGGGCCACCACACCATGGAGCGCCGGCTCAGGCCGACCTACCGCACCGAGCAGGAGCTGGACGGCTGGCGGCTGCGGGACCCGCTCCAGCAGGCCGCCGCGCTGGTCGGGGACACCGCCGACCTGGACCGCGAGGTCGCCGAAGTCCTCTCGGCAGCAAGGGAGTTCGCCCTGAACTCCCCCGCGCCGGAGGTCTCCGGCGCGGCCGACCACCTGTACGCGAGCGGCCTTCGGCCCCGGGCGGGGGCGCTGGGATGAGCTGGCTCTCCTACACCAAGGCGCTCAACCGGGCGCTCGGCGACGCGATGGCCGAGGACCCCTCGGTGGTGCTGCTCGGCGAGGATATCGGCGCCGGGCTGGCCGGGCCGACGCTCGGGCTGCAGAAGCGCTTCGGTGCCGAGCGGGTGGTGGACACCCCGCTCTCCGAGCAGGGCTTCACCGGCATGGCGGTGGGCGCGGCACTGGCCGGGCTGCGGCCGGTGGTGGAGTTCCAGATCCCCGCGCTGCTCTTCCTGGTCTTCGAGCAACTGACCAACCAGGCGCACAAGTTCTCCCTGATGACGGGTGGCCAGGCCTCCGTGCCGCTGACCTGCCTGGTGCCGGGCTCCGGCTCCCGGGACGGCTGGGCCGGGCAGCACTCGGACCACCCGTACAGCCTGTTCGCCCACATGGGCGTGAAGACCGTGGTGCCGGCCACCCCGACCGACGCCTACGGCCTGCTCCGCTCGGCCGTCGCCGATCCGGACCCGGTGGTGGTCTTCGCCCCGGCCGCCGCGCTGGCCGTCCGGGACGACGTGACGGCGCCGCTTCCGGCCATCCCGCTCGGCCGGGCCCGGATCCACCGCGAGGGCACCGACGTCACGGTGGTGGCGGTCGGCCACCTGGTGCACGAAGCCCTGGCGGTGGCCGAGGAGTTGGCCGAGGAGGGGATCTCGGTGGAGGTCTTCGACCCCCGCACCCTGTACCCCTTCGACTGGGACGCGCTCGGCGCCTCGCTGGAGCGCACCGGCCGCCTGGTGGTGGTCGACGACTCCAACCGCAGCTGCGGCATCGGCGGCGAGGTGCTGGCCACCGCGGCCGAGCAGTTCCGCCTGGTGGCCCCGCCCCGACGCGTCACCCGCCCGGACGGCACCGTCCTGCCGTTCGCCCGAGACTTGGACCGCGCCCTGCAACCGGGCCGGGACCAACTGCGCCACGCCGTGAGGACCGTGGCCAAGCACTGACCGCAATCACTGTCCCCCTCCCGTTTCCACTTCCTGAGGAGCAGTCATGTCCAACCGTTACCACTGGGACCGTTCGCACCCCGGTCTGACCAGCCTGCAGGCGGCGATCGACCCGCTGCGCCGCGAGGTCGTCGGCCACACCATCTACGGTGAGCTGAACAGCCACGAGCGGGTCACCGCCTTCCTGGAGCGCCACGTCTTCGCGGTCTGGGACTTCATGTCCCTGCTGAAGAGCCTGCAGCGCGAGCTGACCAGCGTGGACGTCCCGTGGGTGCCCGCCGGCCCGACCGCCAGCCGCCGCCTGATCAACGAGATCGTGCTGGTGGAGGAGAGCGACGAGCTGGGCGAGGGCTTCATCAGCCACTTCGAGCTCTACCTCGGGGGCATGGCCCAGGCCGGCGCCGACACCACCGCGGTGGAGGCCTTCCTGGCCGAGCTGGGCCGGGGCACCGCCGTGCCGGAGGCGCTGAAGCTGGCCGGCGTGCCCGGGGCCGCGGTCGACTTCACCTCCACCACCTGGGAGATCATCGAGAACGCGCCGGTGCACTGCCGGGCCGCCGCCTTCGCCTTCGGCCGCGAGGACCTGATCCCGGAGATGTTCGAGCAGGTCATCAGGATCGAGGACCCGGACGGCAAGCTGACCACCTTCAAGGACTACCTGGCCCGCCACATCGAGGTGGACGGCGAGCAGCACACCCCGATGGCGATGCAGATGCTGATCGACCTCAACGGCGACGACCAGGCCAAGTGGGACGCCTGCGCCGAGACGGTCCGTCAGGCGCTGGCGGCCCGGGTCCGGCTCTGGACGGGCATTCAGGAGGCGTTCCCGGCGGTGCCGCTGACGGTCTGACGACCTGACGGACGGTGAGGGGCGGACGCGTCCGCACTCTGGACAGATACTGACGGGTACATGTACAAAAGCTGTCCCGGCAGCGTCCGCCCCTCTCGCCCTCACACGTTCAGCGCGCCCTCGTACCGCCCGTGTCCCCGCACCGCCGGTCGCCGCCGAAGCCGCATCTGCCCCCGCCCCTCCGAGGAGCATCATGCACTTCCGCACGCGCACCGCCGCCGTCGCCACCGTGGTCGCCCTGGCAGCGGGGACGGTGGCCGCCGCCGCGCCCGCGCCCGCCGCCGCCCCGGACCGCAACGGGGCCCGTACCGTCCGCGACGTGGTCACCGACCAGGACGGCAGCCGGCACGTCCGCTACGACCGCACCTACGCCGGACTCCCGGTGCTGGGCGGCGACCTGATCGAGCACCTGGCGCCGGGCGGCGCCCTGCGCGGCACCGACCGCGCGGCCGACGGCCCGGTCGCGGTCGCCTCCACCACGCCGAAGGTCTCCGGCGAGCGTGCCGGCGCCCAGGCCGTCCAGGAGCTCTCCCGCGCCGCCGGCGCCGACGGCAAGTCCGTCCAACGGGCCCAGGCCAAGCCGCAGTTGGTGATCGACGCACTGCACGGGGCGCCCCGCCTCGCCTGGCAGACCACCGCCACCGGCCAGGACTCGCTGGGCAACCCGGTCTCCCGGACCGTCCTGCTGGACGCCCGCACCGGCGCGCAGATCGACGCCTGGGACGCGATCGAGACCGCCTCCGGCGACGGCCAGTCCCTCTACGGCGGCACCGTCCCGCTGGAGACCACCGTCTCCGGCTCGACCAACCAGCTCAAGGACCCGACCCGGGGCAACACCTACACCGGCGACGCGGCCAACAAGACCGACCTCTGCTTCGGCTCCATCTGTTTCAGCCGGGCGCCCGCGACGCTGTTCACCGACGCGGACAACCACTGGGGCAACGGCACCACCACCGACCGGGCCTCGGCCGCGGTGGACGCCCAGTACGGCACCAACGTGACCTGGGACTACTACAAGAACGTCCACAGCCGCAACGGCATCGCCGGCGACGGCAAGGGCGCCTACAACCGGGTGCACTACGGCAGCAACTACAACAACGCCTTCTGGGACGACAGCTGCTTCTGCATGACCTACGGCGACGGGGACGGCAACGTCTTCGGCCCGCTGGTCGCGCTGGACGTCGCCGGGCACGAGATGTCCCACGGCGTCACCTCGCGCACCGCCAAGCTGGTCTACTCCGGCGAGTCGGGCGGCCTCAACGAGGCCACCTCCGACATCATGGGCACCCTGGTGGAGTTCTACGCCGCCAACCCCAACGACCCGGGTGACTACCTGATCGGCGAGGAGATCGTGAAGCCCGGCTTCGGCAAGGCCGCGCTGCGCTTCATGGACAAGCCCTCCAAGGACACCAAGTCGGCCGACTGCTGGAGCTCCTCGGTCGGCAACCTGGACGTGCACTACTCCTCGGGCGTGGCCAACCACTTCGCCTTCCTGCTCGCCGAGGGCAGCGGCGCGCGCGTGGTCAACGGCGTCTCCTACGACAGCCCGACCTGCAACGGCTCGACCGTCAACGGCATCGGCCGGGACAAGCTCGGCAAGGTCTGGTACCGGGCCCTGAGCACCTACATGACCTCCAGCACCAACTACGCGGGCGCCCGCACCGCCACCCTCAAGGCCGCCACCGACCTCTACGGGGCCGGCAGCACCGAGTACGCGGCCGTGGCCGCCGCCTGGTCGGCGGTCGCGGTCAACTGACCCTGCCTCGGCACCCGATCGGCCCGGACCGGCTCACGGTCCGGGCCGAAGTGCTCGGTGAGGCGGTCCAGCAGACGCTGGAAGTTGGCGGTGTCCTGCTCGTTCAAGGTATCGGTCCGCAATCCTGAGGGTTCGTTCGTTCGACCCTGCGATGCTCTCCCGAACGGCTCAACAGCCGATAAACGACACGCCGTTCGAACCGGAACCGATCGAACCCGTGCGCCGGGTCGTCAGAACCGTCCGAGCACCCGGTCGACCGCGATCTCGATCGCCACCCGGGCCGGGTTCTCCCGCGGCGCCCGGTAGCGGGCGGTGTAGCGGGCCACCGCCTCCGCCACCGCCCCGGGCTCGTCCCGCACCACGGCCCGGCCCTCCAGCGTGCACCAGCGCGCGCCGTCCACCTGGCAGACCGCCACCCGCAGGCCCTCGGGCCCGGCGGCCAGCACGTTGCGCACCTTGCGGCTGGAACCGCTGCTGATCACCCGGGCCGTGCGGGTCGCCGGGTCGTAGGTGACGCCCACCGGTGCGACGTGCGGGGTGCCGTCGGGGCGCAGCGTGGTGAAGGTGGCCAGGTGCCGCTCGGTCCAGAAGGAGAGGAAGGAGTCGCCGAGCGCGTCGAGATCGTGAGACATGCTCCGCATGCTACGGGGCCGGACGCGGCAAGGCCGTGACACCCCTGTGGCAGCTCCGTGGCAGCTCAGAGCTGCTTCCCGGGCCCGCGGCGCGGTAGCGTCAGCTCCGTCGCCCGCGTGGTGCGGGCGGCACGGGCGCCGTGCGGCGCCACGGGGAGCCGGGCGCGGGAGCGCCACGGGGAGGAGACACGGTGCGGGAGTTCGCGGTCGAGGGGTTCGCGGCCTGGCCGCCGCAGGGCGGGGCGAAGCGGCGCGGCAAGGACCTGCGGGCGAAGACGCCCCGCGAGGCGCACGCCTGGTTCGAGCCGCCGGTGGACCGGCCCTCGGTGGTGGAGTCGGTGGAATCGGCCAACGCCGGCCGGCTGGAGTCGCTGGTGCCGATCCGGGTCGGCCGGATGGCCGCCTCGCCGTTCGCCTTCCTGCGCGGCTCCGCCGGGCTGATGGCGGCCGACCTGGTCACCACCCCGACCAGCGGTCTGACCGCCCAGCTGTGCGGCGACGCGCACGCGGCCAACTTCGGCCTGTACGGCGACGCCAGGGGCCGGTTGGTGATGGACATCAACGACTTCGACGAGACGGTGCCCGGCCCCTGGGAGTGGGACCTCAAGCGGCTGGCCGCCAGCCTGGTGCTGGCGGGCCGTCAGGCCGGCGCGGACGAGGACGCGTGCCGCCGGGCCGCCTTCGACGCCGCCGGCTCCTACCGGCGCACCATGCGCCTGCTGGCGGGGCTGCCGGCCATAGACGCCTGGAACGCGGTGGCCGACGAGCACCTGGTGACCTTCGCCGAGGCGCAGGACCTGCGGGTGATCATCGAGGGGGTGGCGGAGAAGGCGCTGCGCAACACCAGCGCGCGCTTCGCCTCGAAGTCCACCGTCCAGGAGCCGGACGGGCGTTCGCGCTTCGTCCCGGCGCCGCCGGTGCTCCGGGCGGTCCAGGACTCCACCGCCGAGGCGGTGGCCGCCTCGCTCACCGCCTACCGCGAGAGCGTCCCGGTGGAGCTGCACCCCCTGCTGTCCCGCTACAGCGTGCAGGACGTGGCCTTCCGGGTGGTGGGCACCGGCAGCGTCGGCACCCGCTCCTACGTGGTGCTGCTGCTGGACCAGCGCTCGGAGCCGCTGGTGCTCCAGGTGAAGGAGGCCCGCCCCTCCGTGCTGCTGCCCCAACTCGCCCGCGCCGGCTACCCGGTGAGCACGCCCGTGGCGCACGAGGGCCAGCGGGTGGTGCTCGGCCAGAAGCGCATGCAGGTGGTCACCGACGTGCTGATCGGCTGGACCACGGTGGACGGACTCCCGTACCAGGTGCGGCAGTTCCGCAACCGCAAGGGCAGCGTGGACCCGGCGGCGCTGCAGCCCGCCCAGCTGGACGACTACGGCCGGCTGACCGGCGCGCTGCTGGCCCGGGCGCACGCGCACACCCTGGACGCCGCGGTGGCCTCGGGCTACTGCGGCAAGAGCGAGGCGCTGGACGAGGCGGTGGCCGCCTTCGCGGTGGCGTACGCCGACCGGACCGAGGCCGACCACGAGGAGCTGGTGGCCGCCGTCCGCTCCGGCCGCCTCCCGGCCGAGTCCGGAGTCTGACGCCCCGTCCCCTCCCCTCTCCTCCCCTGCTGCTCACCGCCGGGGCGCATCCGTTCGAGGGTGCGCCCCGGTTGCTCGGGCGGCGGCTCGAACGGTGGCTTGAACCCGGCGCGCGCTTGGCCGGTTCGCCCCCTACCTGACAAGGTCTGCGGGGCCTACGGTCAGTGGTGGCCCGGACCCGCTCCGTATCAGGGAGTACACCCCCCATGACCACTGCCCCCCTCATCCCGCTGCACTGCCTGCGCCAGCTCGAACCGGGGCCGCCGCGCCAGGCCGCCCTGCCGACCGGCACCCCCGTCTGGCTCTGCACCCGGCACGCGGACGTCCGCCAGGCACTCACCGACCCCCGTCTCGGCCGCGCCACCCTCTACGCCGAGGACGCCCCGCCGGTCACCCTGACGCCGAACATCCTCGACGTGCCCGACACCCTGATCAACCTGGACGGCCCCGAGCACCAGCGGCTGCGCCGCACCGTACAGCGCGCCTTCACGCCCCGGGCGATCGAGCGCTGGCGGCCCTGGGTCTCCTCCGTCATCGAGGAGCTGCTCGACGAACTCGCCGCCCAGGAAGGGCCGGTGGACGTCATCGGCGCCTTCACCCGCCCGCTGCCGGTCGCGGTGATCAGCCGGCTGATGGGCCTGGACGGCCTGGACATGAGTCGCCTCGGGCACTGGAGCGACCACGCGCTCTCCACCTCCGCCTACACGGCCGAGGAGATCGGTACCGCCATGGGCGAATTCGCGGGCTTCTGCCACCAGTTGGTGGTCGACCGGCGCAAGAACCCGGGCGAGGACCTGGTCAGCAGCCTGGTGCAGGCCGCCGACGAGACCGAGGGCGTCACCGACGAGCAGGTCATCATGCTGGTGCTCGGCCTGGTGGTGGCCGGCCACGAGACCACCATGACCACGCTGGGCAACGCGCTGGTCTACCTGCTCGGCGAGGACCGTGCCGCCTGGGCCCGGATCGCCGAGAGCAAGGAGGCCGCGGGCGCGGCGGCCGAGCAGGTGCTGCGCACCATCCCGCTGGGCGACCGGGAGGCCTTCCCCGGGCTGCTCCGCCGGGCCACCGAGGAGCTGGAGATCGGCGGCGTGACCATCCCGGCCGGGGCCATCGTGGCCGCCGACACCGGCGCGGCCAACAACGACCCCGAGGTCTACTCCCCCGTCCCCGAAGGCGGGTTGCGCGACCTCTTCGCCCCCCTCGGCACCCCGAGCCTCACCTTCGGTGCCGGCCCGCACCACTGCCTCGGCGCCTGGCTGGCCCGGATGGAGCTGGAGGACGGCCTCAACCGCCTCGCCGCCCGCTTCCCCGAGCTCTCGCTGGCCGTCCCCGCCGAGTCCATCGACTGGCGCACCGGCCTGCTCACCCGCAGCCCCAACACCCTCCCGGTCACCTGGTGACCGCCGCCCCCGGCCCGCTCGAGACCCGGGTGGACCGCACCCGCTGCGTCGGCACCGGCGCCTGCGCCGCCACCGCCCCCGACGACCTCACGCTCACCCCCGACGGCCGCGCCCACCCCCTGCGCACCACCCCCAGCGACCTCGACCTCCTCACCGAGGCCGCCGAACTCTGCCCCGTCGAGGCCCTCACCATCCACCGCACCGACACCGGCGAACAGATCGCCCCGTCCTACTGAGCACCGGGGCCGCCCGTCCCGCCCGGCGGCGCGGGCGGCCCCGCCCTGGAGAGCACCATGCCGTTCGAAGACGCCGTCCGCGCCCGGCTGCTGGCCCCCAACTTCTGGTACGTCGGCACCGTCAACGCCGACGGATCGCCCCAGGTGAGCCCGATGTGGGTGGACCTGGAGGGTGATGCCGAGCTCGTGTTCAACTCCTCGGTCGGCCGCGTCAAGGAGGAGAACCTCCGCCGCGACCCGCGCGTCTACCTCTCCCACGCGGACCCTGCCGACCCGTACGACCGGGTGCAGATCAGCGGGGTGGTGAGCCGCTTCGTCGAGGGCCCCGAGGCCGTCGAGCGGATGGACCGCCTCGCCCGCAAGTACCTCGGCACCGAACGCTACGAGTGGCTGGTCCCCGGCGAACACCGGGTGGCCGTCATCGTCCGCCCCGTGAAGGTCCGTCACATCGTCGGCGTGGAGCCCTTCCGCGCCGGGGCGGGGATCCCCCGGGACCCGGCGGGCTGACGGGTCGCCGGGTAGTCCGCCGGCCCGGCGACGGAACCGAGCGGGTCACGCGGCGGCGGGCCCGCCCGTCACCAGCTCGGCCAGTGCCCGCGGGGCACCGGCCTGGCCGCGGATGCCCGGGAAGGCGTTGACGTCCACGATGACCGGTTCGCCGGCCACCTCGAGGACGTCGACGCCGTACACCGTCAGACCGAAGGCCTCGCCGCAGCGCAGTGCCAGCTCGGGGTAGCGCGGCCGGTGGTCGACGGACCGCCGTTCCCCGTCGGCGAGTTCGGAGCGGCGCAGTTCGCCGAAGACCTGCTCGCCGACCACCCAGAGCTTGTGGTCCCAGCCGTCCCCGGGCAGGAACGGCTGGTACACCAACGGCTCCCCCGGCCAACGGGCCGTCAGTTCCGCCAGCTCCGCCGCGTCCCGGACCCCGGCGACCAGGTCGTCCTTCCGGCTGTGGCGGCTCTTCACCACCGCCGGGAAGCCCTGCGGCCCGGCCGAGGTCGCCACGAACGGCAGCCCGGCCGCCAGGGCGGTGGCCGCCATCCACGCGCGGTCCTGGCAGTTCCCGGTCGCCCCGGCGGAGTTCACCACCACGGCGCCGCGCAGCTCCAGCGCCCGGGCCAGCCCGAGCGCCGCCGGGGTACGGGCCTTGAGCAGGTAGACGTCGGCCGGGTCGGCCAGGTCCGGCTCGCCCCACTCCACCCGGTGCCCGGCCGCACCGAGCTCCCGCGCCGCACCGACCAGCAGCGGATGGCCCGGGTCGCGGCAGATCACCCCGACCCTCACCAGACCGCCCCCGCCACCGGGACCACCGACCGCGGTGCGGGCACGGAGGAGCCCCGCCGGGCCAGGTTGAGCACCGCCCGCGCCACCCGCGGCACCGCGTCCGGCACCTGACGGAAGCTCGGGAAGTCGTTGACGTCCACCACCACCGGCCCGTCGGGCCCGAAGACCACGTCCACGCCGAACAGGTCCAGCCCGTAGAGCTCGCCGATCCGGTGCACGATGTCGGCGACCTCGCGGCCCAGCGGCACCGCCCGCTCCGTCCGCTCCCCCGCCACCAGCGGGGAGGTCCGCTCGGTGGCGAAGAGCTCGCCGTCCGCGCTGTAGACCTTGAGGTCGATCCCGGAGTTGCGCACCCAGGGCTGCGCGATCAGCATCCCCTCTCCCGCGAACTCCGCCTCCAGCGAGGCGAGTTGGTCGATCGAGTCGACCCGGCGGACGGCCCGGCCCCGGCTGCCCTCGGCGGGCTTCACCACCAGCGGGTAGTAGTCCCCGGGGATACCGGCCAGGTCGGACGGCCGGGCCGCCGCCCAGGTGGGCGGCACCGGAAGGCCCTGCCCGGCGGCCCGGATGGCGGCCGACACCTTGTCCCGCACCACCCGGATCGCGCGGGCGTCGTTCACCGTGGTCAGGCCGGCCGCCGAGGCCGCCTCCAGCAGGCCGAGCCCCGGCCCGCCGGAGACCGTCTTCAGCACCCACACGTCGTGGCTGCCCGCCCGCACCAGCCCGTCCAGGGCCAGCAGCGAGCCGCTGGGCCGCAGCACGTCCACCCGGTGCCCCCAGTCCGCGAGCTGCCGGACCACGTCCCGGGGGATGCCGTCGTTCCGGTACAGCTCCTCCACCAGGAAGCAGATCCTCATCCGCCTTCGCCCCCTACCCGCCAGCCGTCTCGTCGTCAGAGACCGCCCAGCTTGCCATGAATCGGGCACCACAAGATCATTCGCCCCGTAAGGAATCGGCCACAGACCTGCCACAGTCCGACGGCCGATGTCACGGCTTCGTCCCGAGCCCGCCGCGGAACGGGCAGGTCAGGGACGGCTGTCCGCCTCTCCCATTACCCTTTCTTGGGAAAAGGCCCACCCGGGCACCGGCCCGCCGGCCGGGGCGAGGGGAGGGCCGTTGAGGAGGGGCAGTGCGCGACACCGTAACCCCGGGCCCCGTCCGGGCCGAGGAGGCCCGGCCGGCCGGACACCGAGTACCGACGCAGCACCGGGGAGGCTGCGGGCACACCGCGGCCCGCCCCACCCTGCGCCCGCGCGACCTGCACGACCTGCGCGCCCTGCCCGTCCCCGGCACCCTGGCCTACCCCGCGGGTGACCTGCTGGTGGTCTCCGGCCTCCCCGGAAGCGGCAAGTCCACGCTGATGGGCCGCTGTTCCACGGCTCCCGTGATCGACTCCCAGCACAGCCGCGAGCACTGGGCCGCCCGGCTCCCCGCCGCCCTCCCCTACGCGCTCTACCGTCCCCTGGTCCGGGCCCACCACTACCTCCGGCTGCGGCGTGCCCTGCTGGCGGGGGGCCCGCTGGTGGTGCACGACTGCGGCACCCTCCCCTGGGTCCGCGCCTGGCTCTCCCGCACCGCGGCCGCCCAGGGCCGCAGGCTGCACCTGCTGGTGCTCGACTCCACCCCCCAGCAGGCCCGGCAGGGCCAGCTCGCCCGGGGCCGCCGGGTCTCCGCCTACGCCTTCACCCGCCACCGCCGGGCCACCGGCCGCCTGCACGCCGCGCTCTCCGGCGGCCCGCTGCCCGGCTGCGCCAGCACCGTCGTCCTCTCCCGCCCGGGCGCGCTCGACCTGGAGCGGATCACCTTCACCGGCTGAAACGGCACCCGTTCCGGCTCACCGTCCGTCAACTCCGCGCCCGTACTGTCCCGACTGCACCGGCTGGCGGGGTGCGGCAGGACGGGTGAGCCCGACGGCGGGTCGCCGGTGGGGCGCGGCGCCGCTGGCTAGGGTGCGGTCATGACGGACACTGCCATGAGTGACACCGCGCGCGAGGCACGTCTGCGCCGGCTCGCCGAGCGCCTCGGCGCGGAGCACCGGACACCGGTCGAGCCGCTGTACGACCCGGAGCGGCGCAGTTGGACGCTCCGCTGGTACGACGGCCCCTCGGTGGCCGAGGTCCGCGCCGCGCTGCGGCACGAGGGCGCCGACCACCAGCAGGTGCTGCTCCGGCGGGACCTGACGCAGCGCGCGGTGGTGCTGGCCGCGATCCGGGAGACCAGGTCCGGCTCGCTGCGCCGCTGGGTGGGCAGCTGGGGCCAGCGCTACCACCTGGAGCAGATGATCGGTGACCGCCCCTACCCGGAGCGCACCACCGGCCCCCGCGAGGAGGCCATGCTCGACCGCCTCCTCACCGCCGCCACCACCGGTGCGACCGGCACCGGCCGCTGGGCCGTCCCCGACGAGCACCGCGCCTTCGAACTCATCGCCCGCGACGGCGTCGCCTGGCTGCTCCCCTCCCACGAGCCCGCCCGCCCCGGCGAGACCGACGGCCTGGGCCTGGACCCGCTGGAGTACCTCACCTCGCGCTACGCCACCGGCGAGCACCGCACCGCCTGGGAGACCACCCTCGCCCCCATGCCGCTGCGCGCCGCCGTCACCGCCGTGCACACCGACCGCTCCCCCTCCCCCGAGGCGGCCACGGCCGCCCTCGCCCTGCTGCCCACGCTGCGCGCCGAGCTCACCGCCCACCTCGACCACGCCGAGGCCGCCCTCCGCCGCGCCGCCGCCCCCGACCGCTGAGCCCGACCGCCGCCACCGGCTGCTGAACCCGACCTCACACTTCCCGTCCCAACTCCACCATCACTCTTGACTGTTCGTTGACCACCCCGCTGGGATGGGCCCGTGAGCGAGAAGCGGAACCTCCGACTCGGCGGCCTGTCCGGCTGCCTGGCCCTCCTCGTGCTGTCGGCCGGCCTGGTCGCCCTCCTGGTCTGGGCCCTCGGCAGCACCAGCGGCACCATGCACTGACCCTTCCCGGCCACCGGGAATCACCGGGCCGCGCCGTTCGCTGTCCCTGGCGGATTCCCCAGGACAGGAAGGGCAGTACCTGATGAAGACCCTGGTCGTCGGCGCCGGTGCCACCGGCGGATTCTTCGGTGCCCGGCTCGCCCGGGCCGGGCACGACGTGACCTTCCTGGTCCGGCCCGCCCGCGCCGCCCGGCTGCGCGAGCACGGCCTGCGGATCACCGGCCTGACCGAACTCCACCTGCCCGAGCCGCAGTTGGTCACCGCCGGCGAGCTCAAGGAGGACGGCTACCAGCTGGTCCTGCTCTCGGTGAAGGCCACCGCGCTCCAGACCGCCCTGGACGACCTCGCCCCGGCCGTCGGCCCCGGGACCGCGATCGTCCCGCTGCTCAACGGCCTGGCCCACCTCGACGCGCTGAACGCCCGCTTCGGCCCGCCCGCCGTGCTCGGCGGCGTGGCCAAGGTGGTCACCACTCTCGGCCCCGAGGGCGAGATCGTCCAACTCGCCCCGCCCGTCGACCTCACCGTCGGCGAGCAGGACGGCCGGCTCTCCGGGCGCGTCACCGCCATCCGCGACGCCCTCACCACGGCGGGCATCCCCACCGATCCCACCCCGGACGCGGTGGCCGCGATGTGGCACAAGTGGGTCTTCATCACCACCCTCGCCACCGTCACCGCCCTGATGCGCGGCACCGTCGGCGAGGTCAACGCCGCACCGGGCGGCACCGCCTTCGCCGAGGCCGTCCTCGCCGAGTGCGCCGCCGTCGCCGAGGCCGCCGGATTCCCCGTCCCCGCCCCCGAACTCGCCTTCACCCGAACCGTGGTCACCACCCCCGGCTCCCCGCTCACCGCCTCCCTGGCCCGCGACCTCGCCGCCGGCCTCCCCACCGAGGTCGAGCACCTCCTCGGCGACCTCACCGCCCGCGCTCGCACCCTCGGCGTCCCGACCCCCCTGCTCGACGTGGCGACCCTCCACCTGAGGGTCCATCAACTCCGTTGCGACTGAGGCATCCAGGCGGATGGTGCGTCCCGAACGGGGTAGAGATCCGGCGGGAGGTACGGATGGACGACGACCGCGGGGCCGGCATCGCGATGATCGTGGTGGGCACCCTGGTGTTCCTCAGCGTGCTGTTCTCCGGCGATGCGCTGCCGGTCATGGGGCGTGCCTTCACCGGGGCCGTCGCACTCATCTCGGTGATCATGGGCTTCGTGATGTCCATGGGGAAGAAGGTCGACGGCGACGAGGGGCGCGGCCCCGGCGGCGAGGACCTCTGACCCTTTGCAGGGTCAGCCCAGGTAGTCGTCCAGCCGGGCCAGGGCGAAGCCCTGTTCGGTGGCGGTGCGGATCACCAGGCGGGCCAGGTCGGTCATCGAGCCCTTCCACTCCTCGGGGCCGCGGAAGTGGGTGAGGATGATGTCGCCCGGGTGGAGCCGCTGGTCGAGGTGGCGGTACTCCATCCGGTCGGGGAAGGCCTCCTCGTTCCAGAGCGGCATCGCCGTGACGCCGCAGGAGGCGGCCGCCCGCAGCGTGTCGGCGGTGAACTCCCCGTACGGGGGCCGGAAGAGAGCCGGGCGCGGGCCCACCTCCCTTACCAGCTCGTCCTGTTGGCCGCAGATCTCCTCGTGCTGGCGCTGGTACCCGAGCCGGCGCAGGTCTTTGTGGTTGAGCGTGTGGTTGTTGACCCGGACTCCCTGCTCGTTCAGCTCGCGGAAGTACCCGTAGTCCTCCCGGGCCAGGTAGCCGGAGACGAACGCGCTGAACGGGACGCCGAGTTCACGCATCATCCGGTTGAAGCGGCGGTCCTTCTCCCGTCCGTCGTCGATGGTCAGGAAGACCACCTTGTCCGTGGTCGGCACCCGGCGCACCAGCGGCGGCAGCCCGTCCCCCTGCAGGCGGACGTGCGGGCCGTCCTCGCGCAGCACCGGCTTCACGGCGGGCGGCGCGGGCGCGGGCAGCGGCGGCGCGTCCAGCCCCCAGGCCCGGGCCAGCTCGGCCAGTTCGGGTCCGCGCAGCGGGACGGCCCGGGGCACGGCCACCTCGTGGCGCTCCTGCTGCTCGGCCCGGCCGGGCAGCTCGGCGGGGCGGGCCGCGACGGCCGGCGGCGGGGCCGTGTCGCGCCCCGGCGCGGTGGGCAGCGAGCCGCAGCCGGCGGCGGTGACGGCCAGACAGAGGCCCGCCAGGAGGCGGGCCCGGGGGTGAGCTGATCCGAAAGCCATACCAGTACATCTTCCGCACGCGCGGCCCGCCGCCACCTCGCCACGCCACCAGGTCCACCGAATGCCTCGCCGCCACCCACACCGGCACCGGCACCGGCACCCCACCGTGCACTCGTGACATCCCACCGGCCCCACCCGTGCACCGGTGAGTCTGTCCCCGCCACCGTTCCAGGACGTAGCGTCGTCGGACGAAGGCACCGGCCGCCCCGACTTCCTCAGCCCTGGGCCCCGGCCGGTGCCGGGCGGCCCGCACCCCCTCCGGTCGCGGGCCGCCCTCCCCACTCCCTCCCGCCCGCGACTTTCGTCGCACCCGCGCCGCGACCATCGGCGACTGCCACCGGACCCGCCCCGTCGTCTAGCCTCGCGTGGGTGAGCGAGCGCAACACTGAAGACTCCGGCGGAGGCCGGGCCGCAGCACTGCGGGCAAGGCTGGTGCGGGTGGTCCTGCCCGGCCCCTGGAACCGACGCACCGTCACCCGGGAGACCACGGGGGCGGTGCTCTCCGGAGCGCTGGCCGGCCTGCTCGACCTGGCGGCCTCCGGCCCGCCGCTGCGCACCGCGCTGGCCGCCACCGGCGCGGCCCTGCTCTTCCTGCTGCGGCGCGGCATGCCCCGCACCGTCCTGGTGCTGGCCTCGGTCGGCTGTGGGCCGGTCGCCGCCTGGCTGCCGACCCTGATCGCGGCCGGCTGGTCGCTCGGCAAGCGCGTCACCCGGGCCCGGGACGCGGTGGTCGCCTCGGTGGTGGCCTTCCTCGCGATGCTGGTCTACGACCTGGTCGCCGACCGGGACAAGCTGCCGCTTCCCGCCCTGCTCGGGGTCACCGTCGGCGCCTTCCTGGTACTCGCCGTGCTGCCCGCCGTCTTCGGCCGCTACCGGGAGCAGCGCCGCGCGCTGCTCACCGCGCTGGAGGAGCGCAACGCCCAGCTGCTCCGCGAGCGGGTCATGATCGCCCGTCAGGCCCGGCTGCGCGAGCGGCACCGGATCGCCCAGGACATGCACGACAGCCTCGGCCACCAGCTGGCCCTGATCTCGGTGCACACCGGCGCCCTGGAGGTCGACCGCACGCTGACCGACCGTCAGCGCGAGGCGGTCGGCGTGCTGCGGCAGGCCGCCGTGGACGCGATGCGGGAGCTGCGCGGCGTGATCGGCCTGCTCCGCGAGGACGACCAGGCGCAGGAGGAGCTGACCGGCGGCCTGGCCGAGATCCCCCGCCTGGTGGAGAGCTCCCGCGCCGCCGGGGCCGAGGTGACCCTCGCCCACCACGAGGGCCCGCGCAGCGCCACCACCGCCACCGGCCACGCCGCGTTCCGGATCGTCCAGGAGGGCCTGACCAACGCCCACAAGCACGCGCCCGGCGCCCCGATCACCGTCGCCCTGCGCTTCGAGCCGGACGCCCTGCTGGTCGAGGTGGTCAACTCCCCCTGCCCGCCCACCGCTCCCGGTGGCCCCGCCCACGCCCCGGTCAGCGGCGGCCAGGGCCTCACCGGCCTGCGCGAACGGGCCCGGCTGCTCGGCGGCATGCTGCACACCGGCCCGACCCCGGACGGCGGCTACCGCCTGGCCGGCGTGCTCCCGTACGACGGCACGGGCCGCCCGGCCGGGGAGGACCTGGAGGCCGATCTCGGCCTGACCCTGCCCGCCGGGGCCGCCCCGCTCAAGCGCCGCCGCCCGGCGCTCGGCTGCGCGGTGGCGGCCGGCGCGGTTCTGCTGGTCCTGGTGGGGCTGCTGGTCTGGGGCGGCGTCAAGTTCGTCGACTCCCTGAACAACACCACCCTCCCGCAGGACACCTACGCCTCCTTCCGGATCGGCCAACCGGAGGCCGAGGTCCGCCGGCAGCTCCCGCGCGGCAGCGGCTTCCTGACCGAGGGCTTCCAGCGCCAGGGCCCGCCGGTCCCGGCCGGGGCCGACTGCTCCTGGTTCCTCTCCGAGGACCAGCCCGACGGGATCTCCACCAGCGAGGTCTCCCGGCTCTGCTTCCGCGACGGCGTGCTGGTGGAGAAGGTGCAGTACCGTGCGGACGGATGAGTGCGGTGATCGTCGCCGCGCTCCGGGAGGGAAGAGCAGCACCGTGATCCGAGTCCTCGTCGCCGACGACGAACCGCTGATCCGCGCCGGGATCAGGATGATCCTGGCCAGCGAGGACGACATCGAGGTGGTGGCCGAGGCGGGCGACGGCCGTGCCGCGCTGGAGCTCGCCCGCGCGCACGCGGTGGACGTGCTGCTGCTGGACATCCGGATGCCGGTGCTGGACGGGCTCGGCGCGCTCGCCGAGCTGCCCCGCTACGCGCCCTCCGCCCGGGCCCTGATCCTGACCACCTTCGGCGAGCGCGAGAACGTCCTACGGGCCGTCACCTCCGGCGGTGCCGGGTTCCTGCTCAAGGACACCGCCCCGGCCGAGCTGATCCAGGCCGTCCGGGCAGCCGCCGTCGGGCACGCCTTCCTCTCCCCCGCCGCCACCCGCCACATCGTCGACAGCCTGGCCGCCGCCCCGGCCGCCGACGCGCGCGCCACCACGGCCCGGGCCCGGCTCGCCACCCTCGGCCCGCGCGAGCGCGAGGTCCTCGACCTGCTCGGCGAAGGCCTCTCCAACGCCGACGCCGGAGCCCGCCTCCACATGAGCGAGGCCACGGTGAAGACCTACGTCAGCCGGATCCTGGCCAAGCTCCACTGCGACAACCGCGTCCAGGCCGCCCTCCTCGCCCGCGACGCCCAGGGCTGACGCGCGGGGCAGCAGGGCGAACGTAGCCCGCGGAAGTGGTCACACCAGGGGCGCGGGGAACTGCGCGCCGGGGAACGGCAGGACGTGCAACTGGCTCGCGTGCCCCGATCTGACGGTGGTCCGCCTTCCGTACTCGCGCAGTTCCCCGCGCCCCTGGTGTGACCCGACTCCGTTGCCAGCTCAGCGCAGCCGCGTCCGCGTCCCCGGCCCGGAGCCCGCCCGGGCCGGACGGCGCGCGCGCGTACGCCGCGCGCCCTCGTCCTCCGAGCTCGCCGTTGACGCCAGGGCGGCCGCCCGAGCGGCGCGCAGGGCGAACGCCGCCGCCAAGACGGGCTCGCCGACGCCGAGTTCGGCCATCCGACCCTGGCAGGGGCCGCACCAGAGCGGGCTCGCCGCACTGCCGTCCCCGTACCGCAGGTCCTCCGGCGGCAGGTAGTGCACCCCGCACTCCTGGCAGACGAAGACCAGCCGCATCAGCCCCACACCTCCCCGGTACCACCGCACCGGCCACAGGGCGAGAGGTACCGGTGCTCGCGCGCGACCTGGTCGCCCCGGCCGTCGGTCTCCACCGTGTGCTCGATCTTCTCGGTCACCCGGCCACCCCCGCAGGCGGGGCAGAGCTGCGCCTCGGCCACCTTACCGTCACCTCCCGTGCACGGAACGTACCGACCGTACCGTGTCCCGGACTTGATCGCTGCCGCTCCACGGACCGGCGGACTGATCCGCTGTCATATTCCACTCCACCACGACCTTCCCCGCCCCGTCCCCCGCCATGCGCATGTTGACCGGTTCCCGCCGTCGTCCCTATGCTGCGGCCCTTCCGAGAACACGTTCCACCTCCGGGAAAGGCACCTCCGATCAGCAGCGCAGCGCAGGAGCGGGACACCACCGCCCCCCGGCCGACCGGCCGCCGCCGTTTCCTCACCTACCTGGTGGCCGCCCCCGCCCTCGCGGTCGGCGCCCAGCTGGCGCTGGACGCCGAGCCGGCCGAGGCGCTGGTGCAGGTCGGCGGCATCCCCGGCCTGCCCGCGCTGGCCGACCTCGGGGACGTGCTGATCCTGGCCGGGCTGCCGACCGCGCACCTGCTGGTGCTGGAGGTGACCGAGGCGGGCAAGGCGGTGCTCCAACTCCCGCGCCTGGAGGTCGGCCAGGGCCTCACCACCGCGATGGCGATGCTGGTCGCCGAGGAGCTCGACGCCCGCCTCGCCGACGTCGAGGTGCCGCTCTCGCCCGCCCGTCCCGAGCTGCTCTTCGCCCAACTCACCGGCGCGTCCAACTCGGTGCGCTCCCTCTACGAGCCGGTTCGCGCCGCCGCCGCGGCCGCCCGGGCCCGCCTGGTCACGGCGGCGGCGAACCGCTGGCAGCTGCCGGCCGGCACCCTGCGCACCGCCGACGGCCGGGTCACCGCGCCGGACGGCCGCTCGGCCGGCTACGGCGAACTCGCCGTAGCCGCCGCCGAGGTGGTCGTCCCGGCCGTCTCCACCGCGCCCAAGGCGGAGGGGCAGCAGCGGCTGGTCGGCACCCCGACCGGCCGGATCGACGCCCGGGACATCGTCACCGGCCGGGCCAAGTACGCCGGCGACCTCGACGTGCCGGGCGCGGTGCCGACCGTCGTGCACCGCCCGCCGACCATCGGCGGCACCGTCCGCTCGCTGGACGACACCGCCGCCCGCGCGATGCCCGGGGTGCTGGACGTGGTGCGGATCCCCACCGGCGTCGCCGTCCTCGCCGAGACCTTCGACCAGGCCCTCAAGGCCAAGGCCGCGCTGCGGGTGGACTGGCGTCCGGGCCCGCTCGCGGGAGTCTCCGACGCCCAGGTCCGGGCCGGGCTGCGGGCCGTCAACAAGCCCTTCCTGGTCCCCCCGCTGCTGACCCTCAGTCTGGACGCCGAGTTCGACTTCGCCTTCGTCAGCCACGCGCCGATGGAGGTGCTCACCGCCGTCGCGGACGTCCGCCCGGACCGGGCCGAGATCTGGTTCGCCGCGCAGTCCCCGATCGCCGCCCAGGAGCAGATCGCGGTCGAACTCGGCCTGCCCGTCCCGGCGGTGACGGTCCACGTGGTGCGGGCCGGCGGCTCCTTCGGGCGACGGCTGTTCCACGACGCGGCGCTGGAGGCGGCCAAGGTCTCCAAGGCTGCCGGACGGCCCGTCAAGCTGATGTGGACCCGCAACGACGACATCCGCCACGGCCGGGTCCGCCCCGCCAGCCACCACCGGGTGCGGGCCACCCACGCGCTCGGCCAGGTGCTCACCTACGAGCACCGGGTGGCCACCGTGCGGACCGACTTCGGGCACGGCCTGGGCGAGCTGCTCACCGCCGCCGGAGCCAGCCTGCCGGTCGGCGACGCGCTCTTCTCGCAGACCTTCTTCGACCTCACCCAGGAGGTCCCCTACGACCTCGGGGTCTCCACCCAACTGCTCTCCGAGCTGCCGTTGGAGATCCCCACCGGCAGCTGGCGCTCCGTCTACTCCGGCATGGTCCGGGTCGCCGACGAGGTGATGCTGGACGAGCTGGCCCGCACCCTGGGCCGGGACCCGGTGGCCTTCCGCCGCTCCCGGCTGACCAGTGCCACCGGCCGCGCGGTGCTCGACAAGGTGGCCCAGGCCGGGAGTTGGGGCCGCCCGATGCCGCCCGGCTGCGCCCAGGGCGTCGCCTACCACGCCGAGCACCGCTCGGCGGTCGCCTGCCTGATCGAGCTGGACGCCTCCGACCGGGCCAACCCCCGGGTCACCAAGGCCGTGATGGCCGCCGACGTCGGCCGGGTGATCAACCCGCGCGGGCTGGAGGCCCAGCTGCTGGGCGCCGTCACGGATGGCATCTCGGTCACCCTGCGGGCCGGTGTCCACCTGGACGACGGGGCCATCCGGGAAGGCAGTTACGCCGACTTCAAGTACGCCAGGCAGCGCCACAGCCCGCTCGCCTTCGAGGCGCACTTCCTGCCGCCGAGCGGCCCGCCCGGCGGTGCCGGCGAGCTGGGCTTCCCGGCCGCGGCCGCCGCCGTGGCCAACGCCTACGCCCGCGCGACCGGCACCAGCCCGCGCAGCTTCCCGATCGCCTTCTGAACCCCTTCTCCGCACTCCTCAAGGACCTCCACGTGCCCAGCTACCAGTTCGTCCTCAACGGCAGTCCGGTGACGGTCGAGGCACCCGCCGACATGCCGCTGCTCTGGGTGCTGCGCGACAAGCTCGGCGTCACCGGCCCCAAGTACGGCTGCGGGGTCGGCGTCTGCCGGGCCTGCACCAGCCACCTGGACGGCGCCGAGGTGCAGCCCTGCGTGGTGCCGGTGGCCGACTGCGCCGGACGCACCGTCACCACCATCGAGGGCCTGGCCGACGGCGACCGGCTGCACCCGGTGCAGGAGGCCTGGCTGGAGTGCGACGTCGCCCAGTGCGGTTTCTGCCAGCCCGGCCAGATCATGACCGCGGCCGCCCTGCTGAGGACCAACAAGTGCCCCAGCGACGCCGACATCGACCGGATCGAGAACGTCTGCCGCTGCGGCACCTACGCCCGCATCCGCGAGGCGGTGAAGAAGGCCGCCGCCAAGATGCCCTGACGGCGGGTCGGGACGCCTCCCGTCAGTGCAGGCCGGTGCAGGTGAGCGCATCGCTGTTCTGCGGGCCGAGACAGGCCCGCGCGGGGTTGTTCCCGTTGACCATCGCGGTCCAGACGTACTTCCGGGCACCGTCGGTCTTCTTGGTGTACTTCACCGAGTAGTCGCGGTTGGCCACCAGCACCGCACCGCCGTTCGGCGCGTCCACGCTGCGGGCCCACTTGGCCTTGCACGCGGCGCTGCCGAACAGCTGCACCTTCACGGACCCGTCGAGCGCCTTGGTCTCCAGCAGCTTGCCGTCCGAGGCGCAGCCGGTGGTGTCCGGGTCCTTGCCGTTGCAGCCCGCTCCGGTGCAGGCGGCCGCGGCGGCGGGCTGGGCGGGGGCGACGGCGATGCCGGTGGCGAGCAGCGCGAGCGAGGCCGTCAGGACGGCGAGCAGGCGCGAGGGGGCGGTGGCTTTGGACACGTGGTGCTCCGTTCACGGGGTGAAGGTCCGTATCCGGACTACCCGTTGGGGTGGTGCCCGCATGCCCCGCCACCTGGCGTTTCAGCAGTTCGGGTGACGGCCGGTCAGGCCGGGCGGCCCGTCAGGCCGGGGCCAGCCCGTACAGCACCTTGTCGTGCCCGATGAAGAGGTGCCGGCCGTCGGTGGCCACCCGCCAGTACTGGACGCCCGGTTCGGTGTCCCGGAAGGTCCACCGGACCTCGCCGGTGCGCTCGTTCAGCGCGCACACCCCGCCGCCCACGGGGCCCGGTACGAAGAGCGAGCCGGCCACCGCGACCGGCCGGCAGCGCGCGTCAAGCCGGAACGGCAGCTGGCAGGACCAGAGCTCCCGGCCGTCCGTCAGCTCGTTGCGGCTCACCACACCGTTGTCGCGCAGCAGGTAGACCTCACCTCCGGTGGCGTACGGCCGCAGCAGCCGGGTGTCGCCCTGCTCCTCCACGATCCACTCGACGCTTCCGTCCCGCACCGACAACGACCGTATCCCGGTGGCACGGTGGGCCACGTAGGCGTGCTCGAAACCGGCCTCCCGCCAGGTCAGCCCCTGGTCGGCCGGGGCCGACCAGAGCCGCTCCCCGGTGAAGCCGTTCAGGGCCACCACTTCGTCCCGGGTGCTGCGCGCGAGCAGGGTCCGGGTACCGGCGACCGACTGGAAGTCCATCAGGAACCCGCCGTCCTCGCCCGTGCCCGGCCGGCTCCACACCATCGCGCCCGAGGTCGTCGAGAGGGCGAACAGCTTCTCGTCGGACAGGTCACGGGTCCGCCCGTACAGGAACTCCCCCTCGACCGCGAGGAGTTCCCAACTCGGGTTCAGTGCAGGAGGGTTGGCCACCTCCAGGGAGATGCCGTAGCCGTGCGCGGAGAACCGGCCGATCCTGGTCTGGTACAGCAGGTCGCCGGCCGCCAGCAGGGTGTCGTCCGGGCCTCCGGGCATCGCCATGCGCTTCGCCACCGCGCCGGTCTCCGCGGTCAGCAGGAAGAGCTCCTCGCCGGTGACCACCATCGGGAGCACCGTCCGCCCGGTCACCCGCTCCGGAGCCTGCGCCTCGGGGGCGCGGAACGTCCAGATCGGCTCGGGCCCCTCGACCGCCGACGACCGCTCCGGCTCGTCCCCGGCACGGCCCCACCACCAGGCGGCCGCTCCGGCGGCCGCCAACCCGGCTCCACCGAACAGCAGTTGACGCCGCGACGGGCGGGAGGACCGCGGCTCCGCCGCCAACTCCTCGGCCCCGACGCCGGATCCGTCCCCCTCGGGCTCGTCGAAGACGATCGAGCCGACCTGCTCGCCAGCGGTCACCGCAGCCCCCTCGTCCGTCCGCGACCGGTCCAGACCTGGAGGATAACCCGCACCCGATAGGGTCGGACCGAGGGGACGGCCGACGATGCTCGTCTCGCGTCCGGCACCGTTCCACAGAGAGGCCCGCCCGCACCATGAGCCCCGAGCCCACGTACCTCGTCCTGCCCGGCTTCCAGAACTCCGACCACGACCACTGGCAGAGCGCCTGGGAGCGCACCGACCCGGCCCGGTTCCGGCGCGTCCAGCAGGCCGACTGGGACCAGCCGAAGGTCGGCGACTGGGTCGCCACCCTCGACCGCGCGGTACGGGAGGCCGAGGGCCCCGTGGTGCTGGTCGCCCACAGCCTCGGCTGCACCACCGTGGCCCACTGGGCCGCCAACCCGGACGGCAAGGTGGTCGGCGCGTTGCTGGTCGCCCCGCCGGACATCGACACCGCCGAGGTCCCCGAGCTGGTCAACTTCCGCCCGGTGCCGCTGCGCCCGCTGCCCTTCCCGAGCACCCTGGTCGCCAGCGGTGACGACCCCTGGTGCACCGCGGAGCAGGCCCGCCGGTACGCCGAGGCCTGGGGCTCGCGCCTGGTCGAGGCCGGCGACCACGGCCACCTCAACGCCTCCTCCGGCCTCGGCGACTGGCCGTTCGGCCGCGCCCTGCTGGACGGCCTCACGGCCTGACGTCCGCTCGGACGGTGGGGCCCCGGGCCCGGTCCGGCCGGCCCGGCCCCCGCCGACCACCCGGGCGTTCGCAGCCGCCGGGAGCCCCCGACGGTGACCCGCACCACACTTCTCCCCGTGTGAGCCGTGACACACGATCACCACGGCGCCGCCCCTCGGACACCCCGCACCCACAACCGGCACCAGGTCCTCATCCTCCTTTCACACCACGGGTGTTCGCGGCCACGGCCGTGACCTGCGCGTTGGCCCGGACCCCTGCCGAAGGGCCTTCCGGCGTCCACTACGCTCCCCGGAAGCACAGGGGTCCCACAGGTCCCCGGGCGATTTCCGTTATCGGAGCGCGGCCCCCCGATCTCCCATCACGACAGGGCAGTACGGACGGGCCGACGGAGAAGGTGAACCAGGCGGATGGACAGGCAGCACGCCGAACAGACCGGTCAGACGGTGCTTCAGGCACAGGCGGGTGACCAGCGGGCCACGGACGAGCTCATCGGCACCCACCTGCCACTCGTCTACAACATCGTCGGCCGCGCCCTCGGCGGCCACCCCGACACCGACGACGTCGTGCAGGAGACCATGCTCCGCGCCGTCGACCAGCTCCCCGCCCTCCGGGAGCCGAGCAGTTTCCGGTCCTGGCTGGTGGCCATCGCCATGAACCAGATACGCCGCCGCCACCAGGTGCTCCAGCAGGGCCAGCTGCCGATCGACCCCTCCTGGGACTCGGCCGATCCGGGCGCCGACTTCGTCGACCTCACCATCGTCCGGCTCGGCCTGTCCGGGCAGCGCCGAGAGGTCGCCGAGGCCACCCGCTGGCTCGACGAGGGCGACCGCGAGCTGCTCTCCCTCTGGTGGCTGGAGGCCGCCGGGGAGCTCAGCCGCACCGAACTGGCCGCCGCGATGGAGCTGCCCGCCGCGCACGCGGCGGTCCGGGTGCAGCGGATGAAGGGCCAGCTCGAGACCGCCCGGGTCGTGGTCCGCGCGCTGGCCGCCCAGCCCGCCTGCCCGCCCCTGGCCGAACTGACCGCCACCTGGGACGGCGACCCGTCCGCGCTCTGGCGCAAGCGGATAGCCCGGCACGCCCGGGAGTGCGCGTACTGCTCCCGGCAGTGGGAGGGCCTCTTCCCGGCCGAGGGCCTGCTGGCCGGCCTCGCCCTGGTGCCCGTGCCGCCCTCGGTCGACCCCGCCACCCTCCTCGCGGGCCACTCCCTCCTCCCCTCCGACGGCACCTCGGCCACCACCGTGCTGTCCGCCGCGCGCCCGGGCCGGGCGGAGCTGCGCCGCGCGGCCTCCGGCCGGGGCGGCCAGGGCACCACGGCCGGGCGCCACGGCCGCCGGGCCAAGCCCCGCACCCGCCGCCGCGTGCTGACCACCGTGATCGGCACCGCCGTGGTCACGGTCGCCGCCGTCGGCGTGGTCGGCGCCGACCAGGAGCCGCCCGCCCCGGCCCAGGCCTCCGCCCCCCGCATCGACGCCACCTCCGCTCCCGTCCTCCCCTCCCCGTCGGCCTCCACCGACGCCCAGGCCCCCTCGCCGGCCCAGAGCTCGGCCGCACCCACCTCGGCGAGCCCCACGCCGTCCCCCTCGCCCTCGGCCCCGAAGCCGTCCAGCCCGGCCCCCTCGCCGTCACCGTCGACCTCGCCGAGCCGGACCGCCTCCGCCGCGCCCACCACGGCCACCCGCGCCACCTCCTCCGAGCAGCGGGTGCTCGACCTGGTCAACACCGAGCGCGCCAAGAACAACTGCGGCCCCCTCAAGGCCAACGGCAAGCTCCAGGCAGCCGCCCAGGGCCACTCCGACGACATGGCCGCGCGGAACTTCTTCAGCCACACCAACCCCGACGGCAAGGGCCCGCAGCCCCGCATCGAGGCGGCCGGCTACGAGTGGAGCACCTGGGGCGAGAACATCGCCAAGGGCCAGAAGGACGCCGACTCCGTGATGTCCTCCTGGATGAACAGCTCCGGCCACCGCGCCAACATCCTCAACTGCTCCTTCACCGAGATGGGTGTGGGCATCCACACCGGCTCCGGCGGCCCGTGGTGGACCCAGGTCTTCGGCGCCCCCGCCTGACCCTCCCCCGCCGGCCCGGAATACCGTGTGCCGACCACCGGTTCACCGGCTGAGCCCGTTCCCGGCCGCCACCCCGCCGCCCCCGACCCGAAGGACCGATCCCCGTGAGCCTCTACGACATCCCGCTCCGCTCCCTCGACGGCACCCCGACCTCCCTCGCCGACCACAAGGGCAAGGCCCTGCTGCTGGTGAACGTCGCCTCCAAGTGCGGCCTCACCCCGCAGTACGCCGGCCTGGAGCGCCTCCAGCAGCGGTACGCCGACCGGGGCTTCACCGTCCTCGGCTTCCCCTGCAACCAGTTCCTCGGCCAGGAGCCCGGCACCGCCGAGGAGATCCAGACCTTCTGCTCGACCACCTACGGCGTCTCCTTCCCGCTCTTCGAGAAGATCGACGTCAACGGCGAGGACCAGCACCCCCTCTTCGCCGAGCTCACCAAGACCCCGGACGCCGAGGGCATCGCCGGCGAGATCCAGTGGAACTTCGAATAGGTCCGAACACCTAACACCAGTCTCTCACCTGCGGGAACGGGTACGACAGAGGCCCCCTGGACGGCTCACCAGGGGGCCTCTCGGCGTCTCGGTACGGCTAGGCCCGAGCTTCGCGGGCGGCCTTCTTCCGCGCAGCGACGTACGCCCAGTAGTCCTGCTCCGTGTGCTCCGCGATCTCCTGGAGGTGCTGGGCGATCCGGCCTGCCACCGCTTCGGGGTCGGCGTCCGCGACCGGAGGCAGGCCGCCTACCGCCTCCCACTCCGCGTAGGCGTCCACGACCGCCACGGCGTCCGGTGGCGTGCCGTCCTCCCACATCGCTCCGAGGACGGCGCGGAGGACCAGGAGGGCCCCGTCATAGGCCGCTGTGGCGCGGGCTGCCTGGACGCCCTTCCCGGTGTCCGGGACGCGCCTACGGAGGCGGTAGCAGGTCGCTGCGGCCACCTCCACCGCGACGGGCCAGTCATGCGGCCGGGGCGGGATGGTGTCGCTGGTCATTCCCCGTACCCCTCCGTCAGCCGGTCCAGGACCCACACGCACGCCTTCCACTGCGGGAGTTCGTCCCCCAGGGCGTGAACGTCCTTGACCCCCCACATGTACCGCACACAATCCCGGACGCCCTCCGGGTCGCGGTCGGCCACCGCCTCCGCGAGGGAGTCCGGAACGGGCCAGGGACAGGCACCTAGGTCCAGTTGATCGAAGGAGCGCGCCCACTGCTCCGGCGTCGCCGCCGCGACGTCCTCCGACTCGGAGGGGTACACATCCCCGGCGTCCTCGGGGATGTGGAACGGGATCTTCGCGGCCGGGATCGGGTCGATATCCTCCCCGGCCTCCCACGCGGCCTTGAACGCCTCCCGCCGGACCTCAACGGCGGCGAGCAGGAAGCGGGCCCCATGACGCTGTACGTCGTCGCTCTCCGGGTCGTCCAGCATCCGCCGGTACTTCGCTGCCTCGATCTCCCACCCGGTGAGCATGCCGTTCAGGTCGTCGTAGTTCAGATCCAGCGTGATCCGCCGGGCGTGGTCGTCCGCGTACGTCATGAGGGGCAGGGTACCGGCCGGGTGCGACAGAGGCCCCCTGGTCGTCACCAGGGGGCCTCACGGTCCCGTCTACGAGGGCAACCCCCGATCAGCAGCGTGCACGCCACCGGACGCTTCCTGTCGGGCATCCGGGCGGAGGGTGGCCACCCTCCGGAACTCCCGCACCCCAACAGGGGGACTCGGCCCGTCCCGCCGCGCTGAACCTCGCTCCCGGTCGAGCCGGGGGAGCCGCAAGAACCAACGGGGTGGGGCCGGGCCTGATCTTACGGCACGTCAGTTCCGCGGGACTCGGTTTCGGCAGCCAAGATCCGATCGGCCTCCGCTTCGAGCCGGTCCCCGAGTTCGGCGGGGAGCGGGCCACGGTCGTCCCACTCCCCCCGCTCGGCCGCCTTCACCGCCAACTCCCGGATGAGCGCGTGCCGAGCCTCACCGAACTGGGTCCGCTCCACCGCCTCCCGGTACATCTCCAGCGGGGTCTTCCCGGCCGCCAACCCTGCCTCGAACTCCGCGCGGACCTGGTCGTCAATCTCGTTGGTAGTCATGCCGCTTCGCTACCCGACCCCTGACACGGGTACGCCCCCTGCCCGGCGTGGACAGGGGGCGCGCGGGAGCACGGCTAGACGGCCCGCTCCGGCAGCTCCGGGACGTGCCACTCCTCCGGGGGCTGGAAGCCGGTCAGGGAGCCGTCGAAGGGCCACGCGCGGGCCTCGGCGAGCTTGGCCAGCCTCTCCCCCTCGGCGCGGACCTCGGCGGCCAGCTCGGCGGACCAGTAGGCCGGGTGGCCGGTCTTGGCCACGAAGCTCTCTTCGTCCTTGAACTCCGGCGTGCCGTCCGGCTGGACCACGAGGTCTAGTTCCAGGTCGGTGATCACCACGTCCAGGCCGTCCCACCGCCGGTGCTCCAGGTTCACGTACCAGCCGGTGAACTCGCCGGAGAGGTTCCACCGCCACCACACCGCGTGCGGCTGGTCGTTGGGGTGCCAGATCAGCGCGCCGTCGGAGTACCAGGTCCCGGCCTCCAGCGGGTAACCGCCCTCCGGCCGGTCGGCCGGGTCCAGGTCGCGGAGGTGGGCCCCGTCGGGGAGCACCGCGCGCCAGGCCGGGGAGCTGCCGTACACCCACAGGAACAGGCCCTCGGGGCTCTGGCGTACGACGGTCAGAGGGACGATGACGCTGGTCTGGCCGCCGTACGTGAAGTGCCAGCGGACCACGGTGCCGGGTTCAAGGTGCATGGGCGGGAGCCTACGCCGAAGCCCCTCCCTGATAGGAGCAGGGAGGGGCTTCGGTGGCGGGACCTAGGACCAGGCCGGCGGCGGGACGAAGGTCCCTCACCTCACGGTCATCCAGGGCCGGGTCTGTACGTTCCGCCCGTCCGAGGGTGCCGGGCGGAGCCAGAGCCGCACGCTCTCGCTGGAATAGCCGGAGGCGTCGCCTATCGCCAGCGCCGTGAACCCGGCGGCGTCAGCTGCCCGGCAGGAGTCCCGAAGGTTCTGCTCCAGCATGAGGGGCATCTCCCGGTACAGGACCGCCGCTGTGCGGACCTGCCACAGGACCGGGTGAAGCCCCGGCGGGGGCAAGGCCGGAGCCTCCGGCAGGCAGGACGCCGCTAACCGGTATGGGTCGTCCATCAGACTCCCTCCACGGTTGTGGTGGAGACGCGGACGATGTCCACCATGTTCCGGGTGAACTCGGCGTGTCCCGTCTCCCGGGTGTGCCCGGTCATCTGCTCGCGGAGGGCGGCACGGTCCAGCAGATCGGACGTACTCCCAGCCATCCACTCACACCCCTCGCGGCCGGGTTCCTCCGGGTCGGGCCCGTTGCACAGGGCCACGCCGAGTGCCGGGGCTTCCGACAGAACGGTGTACTCCGGGTGCCTGAACGCCTGCGGGGTGGCGGCGGGCCGGAGGATCAGAGCGTCCTCCTTGGCTCGCCGCTCCCCCTCCTGGTCGAGCCGCTTCGCTTCGGCCATGAACCCCGCCAGGCCCGGGAAGCGGCCCCCCTGACCGGCCGTCACTCGCTCACCTCCGCCCGCTCCGGGAGCTGGTCGGCGGACTGCTGCACCGGCACGGCCGGGCCGTCGCCCTGGTCGGCGATGTGGTGCTCCCGCGTGGGGTGCCCGCTGCCGTCCTGGTCGAAGAACCCGGACTGCTGGCGGTTCCAGCGGGCGATCTTCTCGGGGGTAAGTGCCATGGTTGGACTCCTAGTTGAAGTAGCTTCGGAGGACGATGCCGAGCGGGACACCGAGCAGGACGGCCCCGGCGACTATCAGGGCCCAGGTCTCGGCGGCCGTGGTCTGCCGTCGGCGACGGCGGCCCATCAGGCGAGCCCCTGGAGCCGGGCCCGGATGGCGAGCACCCTCGGGCACGCGCCGAAGCGGGCGTGAACTTCCTTGTCCTGCCTGATCTTTCGGAGCGCGTAGTGACCGCCGTGGGCACGCACGTGGTTCATGCGGGCGGTCAGCTGGTCGCACTCCGCGCAGGCGGGGAGCGCGTTGCGGTTCACGCCGCCTTCCCCGCCCTGGCGGTCAGCGGGCGAAGCCGGATGGGCTGTATGGGGTACGGCTCCGACGGCGGGCCGAACGGGCAGTCGTCCGGGGTGAGTTGGTGTCGCAGGCGGTACACCCTGGCGTCCGTGGCCTTGCTGAAATCGCCGACGGCCAGCGCGTCCGCCTCCTCCTGGTCGTAGCGCCTGCACGTCGCGCACCTGGGCTCATGCACGGCCGCCACCCCCGACCCGGTCCACCTTCGGCCGGAGGATCAGGTCCGGCGGGTAGAACGCTGCGGCGTGCACCTGGGCGGCGATCGGCGGGAAGGGCCTCCCCCGGTCCTCGCGCGGCTTCTCCGGGGCCTGGGCCTGCCGGGGCTTCTTCGGGGCGCTCACGCCGCCTCCCGGGCCGGGTACGGGTGACCCATGACGGACTCGTAGAACCCGTAGGGGTCGAACGCCTCGGGGTCCACCCACCGGAGCGGGGACGGCCGGGCAGCCCGGAGCGCTTCCCCCTCGGCGAAGTCCTTGGCGACTGCTTCCACCAGGGCCCTGCTGGCCCTCTTCTTGTTCCGCCCCTGGGAGTCCACAGGGGCGTCCGTGCTCCGCTCTGACGTGCGGTCGGCACTTGTCATGCTGTTCCCTCACGATCGGCCCGTGAGGACCCCCGGGAAGACCGGAGGTCTGCCACGGGGTGCGCGGGGCTTTCTCTGCGGCAGGCGCAGTCCCCACGGCGGGCAGCCGGGGGCTTTCTCTGCGGGCTTGCAGTCCCCGGGCGGTACCCCCAGCGTCACCAGGGGGACACCGATCGTAAGGCCACGAAATCCCGTGGGACAAGCTATTCGGCCAACAGGGCTGGAACCTGACCATTCGTCATATTGATTCCAGGGCTCCGCTTTTGGTGATCAAGCCCCCCACCAGCGCCCGAATCGACACCCCGTCAGGGTCACGCTCCGTCGCCGCCGGCTTCCTGTCTGCGTAACCAGCGGGGCCGTCACAGCGGCGCGTCGGGGTCCTCCACGTAGTCCTCGCCGGTCAGCTCGTAGACGTTCCGCTCGTAGCTCCAGTGCCGGTGCACCAGGGCCAGGAGCCGCCCTGTCGCCTTGTGCCGGATCGTGATCCGGAAGTAGAGCGGTCGCGCCTCCCCCGGCCGCTCGGCGAGGAGCTGGCCCGCGATGCCCGCCGCTCCGGCCACGTACCCGGGAAGGTCTTCCCGCGCGGGCACGTAGGTCTCCGCCGGGTTCTCCCAGCGGCCATCCCGCGACCGCAGGAGGGACCACGGCTCATTCAGGTTCCGCCCCTCCACCCAGATCACCAGGTTGGGGGGCGCATGCTCGGCGTCCATGTGCTCCCCCTACCCGCCCCCGCGTGCGCTCCACCGCCCGGGGGGCCTGGTGTCACCCGGCTGGCCGGGGGCGGGGCCTGGTGTCACTCCCCGCCGAAGGAGTCCAGCGAGGGGTCAAGGTGGACGGCGGCACGCCACAGGCCCGGCTGGACGGACCGGCCTGCCTGGTCGTGGAGTCTCATCAGCTCGGCGGCGGCTTCGCGGCGGACGGCCTGGCGCACGCCCTCGGGGATCTCTTCGGGGTTCATGCCGACCACCCTACGGAGGGTGGGGCCTGGTGCCGCAGGCACCCCTATGTTACCGATGGGTAACAACCTGGAGGGCGGGGCCTGGCGTCAGCACCCCAAGGTGCACCGGAGTGCAGCTACCGCACGCGCTCACGCGATCACCGAGCGACATACTTGCAGGTCAGAGGGGGCGGCGAGGTGGTCAGTGTAGTTATGTATGAAGTGTAGATAGATCTAAAAATAAATACACTCCTCCCCCTCTAGACCTAGACCCTAACCACGGAGGTGCAACTTCACCTGCACTTCGTACACTCCTGCACAACGCAAAGAGGCCCCGGGCACTGATTGGATATCCAATCAGCACCCGGGGGCGGGGTCTGGCGTCAGGCGGGAGGGTGGGGCCTGGTGTCACCGGCGGGACGACACGGTACCGATCACGATCATCGCGAGTGCGAGCACGTACCCGGCAGTGCCCACGATGGAGCAGACGAGACCGGCGGTCGCCTGCCCATACCCTCGGCCCTTACGAGCGAGGATGATCCCGAGGGGGCCGGTCACGAGACCGATGAAGGGGATCACGAGGGTGATGATCCCGAGGACCAGGGCGGCAGTGGCAGAGCCAGGGGCGGGGGTGCGGGTGGCGGTGGTGCTCATGGTGCTTCCTGTCAGGTGGGGGCGGGGCCTGGTGTCAGAACGTCTGACCCGGCAGCATCAGTACGGCGTCTCCGACGCACGGGGGTTCCACGTGGGCGGATGCGGGGTCCAGTCCAGCGGCGGCAATGCGCTCCGCCTCCGCCTCGGCTGCTTTCTCGTCGGCGGCGTCCACGATCAGGACGTGCACTCGGATGATGTCCACCGGAACTCGGAACTGTGGCATGGTGCTCTCTCGATCGGCCGGGGTGGGGCCTGGTGTCAGCGCTCATTGGATATCCAATCAGCGACTACGGAGGGTGGGGCCTGGTGTCAGCGGGTAATGCCGGCCGGGGGTGGGGCCTGGTGTCAGGCGGCCACGTCGGCACTGATCCACCAGTCACAGTGGCCCATGTCGTAGGCGGCCCTCACCTGGTTGGCGACGTACGGGAGGTCCAGGGTGTCCGCCCAGGCGTCCACGCCTGCCGGGCTCAGCCGGAAGCCTCGGCGCTTACTGGCGTCTCGCGCACCCTTGGCGTACGCCTGCCCGGCCACGGTGCACGAGGCATCCCGGGTGACCGGGAACCAGGCGATCCGTCCGGCGGCCGGGTACTGCATCACGATGACCCCGCCATCCTCCAGGGTCACCCTGGCATCGTGGCTGACCACGTGGCGGGCAAGCCGCTCCCCCAGGGTGTCCCCCATGGTCACCGGCACGTCGTCCCCGGGGCCGGTCACGTAGGCCAGTCCAAGCGCGTGGTCCCGGATGGCGTCGCGGGTGGTCGCGTAGCGGGTGTGGTTGTCCATGGGGTCTCTCCTTGGGTCTTGCAGCCCCTCGGCGGGGCCTACAGCGTCTTGCGGGGGCCCGGCCGGTAGTCGGTACCGGCCGGGCCCTGGTCGGGCGTCCTAGGGGCCTTCTAGGACGTCATGCGGTCGAACACTTCCGATCGCTGTTGGTCGAACCGAGCTTCAATGGCCTGCCGAAGTCTCCCGGCAACGCTCGGGGTGATGCGGTGCTCCATTTCGGCCCGGTGGACGGAGGCGCGGTCAGCCTCCCGCTGGGCGGTGAGTCGGTCCAGCTCCCGCATCTCCCGGGGGTGCGCTGTGCGCCACGCTCGTTCCATCTGGCGTGCGGCCTGCCTCTCGGCCGACCGCATCGCCTCGTCGGGCACGACACGTCCGGCGCGGGCCCCGCCCATACCGGTACCCACGTTCCCGCCTAGGTGACGGTTTCGGCTCATGATCACCACTCCAGTCTCAACCGGGACCGGATCTCGTCCAGGCCGGTCGTTGCGGTCGGTCGTTCGCTCATCTCGGCCCGTCCGGCACAGCACCGGCAGACCAGCGTGTCCGGGTGGAACTTCCGCATGCGTCCCTGTCGCCTACGGGCGCAGATGCTCACTCCGTCGTCGTCCAGGAGGTGAGGCACCTCCCCCGCCCCGACGGTCCCGAGCGCGTACCACTCCGGCACGTCTCGGACGGCCAGCGTTTCGCCGACGGCGCTCATACCTTCCACTCCAGTTCGTCAAGGTTGGGGGTGTACGCCAACAACTCCAGGTTGACGTACAGCTCGGCACTGGCGACCATGCCCCGGGCGTCGCGCGGGTGGGCGTACGAGCGGACGAACCACTCCCCGGTCTGAACGTCCTTCCACGCGACGCTGTACGGCTTGCTGGCGTCGCCATCCTCCAGACCCGTACCGGCTCCGGCCGCGACGTGCCACGCGCGGTGGAGGGTCTTCCCCTCCTCACACTGGAGGGTGGGCAGCCAGCACACGGGGCAGGCGGTCACGTGCTCGGCGTGCGCGTTGTACGCGGCGTCCAACTCGGTCATCTCGGGTCCTTTCGGGGGGGGGTGCGCTGGTGTCAGGCTAGCGGACTTCCGTGCGTCCATGGCGCGGAACCACCGGAGTGGTTCCCACCAAAGGCGCACGGGGTCACAGGCGGCGGAACACGTGCCCGCTGGGCGTGTGGAAGTAGTCCGATTCCCAAGCGATCATGTCGAGTCGGGGCGTCCACCCCCGGCACTCGCCGATCACGGCGCGGTACTCGTCGTCCGTCTGCATGAGCTGGTCATGGGCGAAGTCCTCCAAGCTCTCCCACTCCCCGTGGAAGGCATCTTCGAAGCTCTCGACCGCGTACGCTGCGTCCCCCACATGAGCGGCGTAGTCGGTCAGCGCTTCCATCTCGCAGACGAGACCGGCGTCATCGGCAAGGGTGATCAGGTGGTCAGACATGCGGCTCACGGGGGTGCCTCCAGGGCGGGGGTTGGGTGGTGGTCGGGGCGGTCATCCTCACGCCCTGCCGTGGCTCCACACTCTCACGGCGCTGATTGGATATCCAATCAGGACGGGGTGGGGTATCCCACACTCACGCGGCGCGGCCGTAGGTGGCGCGGTAGCCCTTGGCGGACCCGCGCACGATGGCGCGTACCTCGCTGCGGTAGGCCGCTCCCTGCTTGGCAGCGTAGCCGTCAAGGTAGGGCCGGAGAACGTCCTCCAGGGGCTCCCCGTGACCCCACCGGCTGTGGACGCTCTGACCGTTCGGGCCGTTGAACAGGGTGGTTTCCCAGACGGCCGGGCGCGACTCCTCCAGAGCGCACGACCGGCACAGGGGCTCACCGCGCTTGGCCAGCATCACGGTCAGCCACTCGTCGCAGTCCGAGCACTGGGTGTAGCCCATGCTGCGGCATGCGTCCTCCACCATCTCCATGGTGATGTGGTCAAGCTGCGGGCAGTCCAGGGCCCGGAGTACGTCGTCCCCGTCCACGCCGTCCGGCAGGGTGAGGGGCGACCCCTCCACCTCCTCCACCATGGCGTTCCACTCCCGCTGAGAGTGGTCCGACTCGTCCAAGATCGGGTAGTCCGAGAGGGCACACGCGACACCCTCAGCAGCGTCCCGCGCCGCGCGGTTGTCAGCGTCATACATGATCCAGTCTCCGGCCTGATCCCAGGTGGTCCCGATGCTGCCGCACTCCCGCATCATGATGCCCATGGTGGCCGCCCAGTTGGACTGTTCCAACACGCGCTGTGCTTCGGTGCTCACGTAGCCGTCCCCGTCCGGCAACAACGCGCCGGTGTGGTCCAGAACGAGACCGATCCGAGTCCAGCCGTGCGCGTCCGCCTCATCCAACAACGTGGCCACCGCGCCATAGGTGTGCTCCACCGCCTTGTGAGCTTCGTCCGTGAGTCGGGTCTCCCCGAGCACGTGGCCGCACGTGTCGCACTCCCGCTCGGCCAGTTCGGTACCGGCGTAGACCTCGCTGGCGTAGCTGCTGACCGCCGCGCACGGGGTGCAGGTCACGTTGCCGTCATACTTGCTGATGCCAACCATCTTGGACATGAGGGTTCCTCCTACGGGGATTGGGGAGTTCGGCCGGAGCGGGACACTCACGCTCCCGGCCACATCTCGACACTCTCACAGTGCTGATTGGATATCCAATCAGCGTGGGGTGGGGTAGTTCACACCCCCATGCCGGAGCACGCGGGGCGCATGCCTGCCGCGCACTCCGCCGTCAGGGCGTCGACCACGGCGGGCACGCTGGCAGCCTGCCGGTAGCCGGTGGAGCCTTCAAGGCCCCATGACCCATCTTCGAAGATGACGACCGGGTACCCGGCCACGACGTGACCGGCGGACCGTGCCCGAGTGAGGGCAGCGTCACACCCTGCCGGATCATCCTCGCACTCGTCGTACACGCGGTCCGCTTCGGCCAGCACCGCCCGAACCTCCGCCCGGGTGTCCGGGGGCTGCACGGGGTCACCAGCGGCCGGAGAGGACGCGGCGGCTAGGACGAGTCCAACGAGGGTGAGACAGGCGGCCAGAGCGGCGCACAGGCGATTCACGGGGGGTCTCCGTTCGGGGGTGAGTCGGGTGAATGAACCGGGGAGCGTCAGCAGACGCCCCGGTCACGGTCGTACGCGCTGCGGGTGTCGGGGGTCACAACCACGGGGGCGGCCACCAACAACGCCCGGTCGCGGTCGTAGTCGCTGACGGCGGGTGCCGCACACTCGGCGGCCGGACGGCGGCCAGCGAGGTGCTTCCGCGCACCCCGGACGGCGCAGAGCACCCACAGCGGGACGGCGGCCAGGATCAGGCTCCCGGTCCAGTTGCCCGTGTGCCACGGCCCGGCGGCCAGCAACAACAACCCGGACAGGGACACGGCGGTGAGGGTGGCACGCATGACGGGGCCTCTCGGTGGGGGTGGTGGGTGATGGGTTCGAACGTACGGGGTGCGCTGATTGGATATCCAATCAGCGGGGTGTGGCTGTGGTCACGTGGCTGATTGCTTGTTCGCGCATTGCTGTTGTGGCACGTGCGCACATGCTCATTGCTGGCCGCACGTGCTCGTGCTCGCACTACGTCGTTGCGCGTTCGTGGTCAAGGCTCAACAGCTCGTTGTGACTGTGAACGCATTGAGTGTTCGCGTCTTGACGAACGCGCTTTGAAGTGGCAACGCGGCGCGCGTCACGACGTGGCCGCTGTCACAACGCGAATCGCTTGACGACAGAGGGGGTGGGGGGGTACTCCCGTGCGCGCGCGTTCACTGGCCGGTGCGTCATGGCACCTCGGGTTCTGTGCGATCGCCGGAGGCTCCTTTCTTCGCCACGTTCCCGCAGGTCAGGGCCACCTGACGCACCCCGGTTAATAGCTATGCAGGCACCCCCGCGCGCGTGCGCGCACGTATGCGGCACCCCGGGGACCTGCTCCCCACGGGCCAACGTCTCCCGGACCTCTCTCCCCGGTCGAGACACCCGTGGGGCCCTCTTGCTTCCGGGCCACAGCGGTGAGCACAGCTCCCGTGGTCGGCCCGGTGACTACTCAGACAGATGCCGGCCGCGACAGAGAGTGATCCGCGTGAGTTCGTCCCGACGGTCCACCCCTCTCCCCCGCGACTGGCCCCGGCGACGCCGGGCGGCCATGTCCCGCGCCTCGTGGATGTGCGAATGGGTCCGCTACGACACGGGGGAGCCCTGCATGGCTCCGGCCCGGCACTGCGACCACATCGTCCCGGCCTCTCAGGGCGGCTCCGATGAGGCTGACAACCTCCGTGCCCTCTGCGACTGGCACGTGCGGGCGAAGGACATGAAGGACGCGGCAGCGAAGACCAAGGGCCGCCAGCGCGGTTGGCAGCGCGCCCGACGGCCCCACCCGGGAGAGATCCGTGAAAATTGACCTCAAGATCAAGGACCCGGCCCGGCTCCGCTCGGCGCTGATCAAGGCGTATGAGACCGAGCTTGACCTAGAGCCCGCCGACCACCAGGCGATCACGCTGGCATCTCAGATGATGGCCCGTGCCGCCCACCTTGACGAGCTGGTGGAGTCCGAGGGGCAGATGGTCCCCGGCGGGAACCGCGCGGGCATGTTCGTACTCCACCCCGGCATCACCGAGGGCCGTCAGCTTCGGCAGGCCGCCGGGAACCTCCTGGCGAAGATCCGGGGCGAGGGCGAGGGAGCCGAGCGCGGCCACAACGCCCGCTCCGCTGCCGGGGCCCGTTGGGGGAACCGTGTCTAAGCTCTCCGCGCAGGGTCGCAAGCACGTGAAGGCCGAGAACTTCGCGCTGCCCGGCCGCCGCTACCCGATCCACGACCGCAGCCACGCCGTCAACGCGCTGGCCCGCGTCTCCCAGTACGGGACGCCTGCCGAGAAGGCGGCCGTCCGGGCTGCCGTGTACCGCAAGTACCCGGCGCTGAAACGGAGGGCCGATGGCAAGGCGTAAGGTCCGTCGGTCGGCGGGTCCGAGCAACGAGGCCCAGCGCATCGCGCGGACGATCACCTACTACGAGGTCTGTTTGGCCGACGAGATCCCGCGCCCCGCGCAAATGGAACTCTGGGCCGCCGACTTCTCCGAGCCCTTCGCCGCCGGGGAGCACGTCTCCGCCGAGCTGGCCGCACATCTGGAGGACGCCGCGCAGGCCGAGGCCGCGCGCTGATTGGATATCCAACGAGTGAGGAGCGGACATGCGGTACGAAGCTGTCCGCACGATCCCGGACGACGTGCCAGAGCGCACGTTGGCCGGTGAGATCCTTCGTTGGACCGCCCACTTCTTCCGGGCGGACTGGAAGTACACGCCGGAGCAGATCCGCATCCTGGCGCGCTGGTACTCGCTGAACGAGGCCGGAGAGTTCGACTTCAACCATGGCACCGTGCGCCGGGTGAAGGGTCACGGCAAGGACCCGTTGTTCGCCTCGGTGTGCGCCGCCGAGCTGGTCGGCCCGGTCCGCTTCGGAGGCTGGCGCGAGGACGGCTCTCCGATCGGCGTCCCGCCGAAGGAGGCGTGGGTCCAAATCTTCGCCACGTCGGCGACGCAGAACACGAACACCATGTCTGCGCTGTTGACGATCTACAACGACAAGGCGATTGAGCGCTACTCGATCGACCTGGGGCAGGAGAAGTGCTACGCCCGCCAGGCCGACACGGACGGCCGCCTGTGCCGCCTGGAGGCCAAGGCGTCCAGCTACCGCGCCGCCGAAGGTGGCCGCCCATCGTTTGCTCTGATGAACGAAACGTGGCACTGGGTGGCTTCCACGCAGGGCCCGAAGCTCAGCCAGACGATCCGAGCCAACGCGGTCAAGGTCGAAGGCCGCTGCATGGAGATCACGAACGCCCCGGTCATCGGCGAGGAGTCGGTGGCCGAGAGCACGTGGTACGACTTCCAGAAGCAGCGCGAGGGCCGGGCCCGGAACACGGGGCTCTACTACGACTCCGTTGAGGCTCCGAGCGGGGTGGACCTGGCCGACGAGGACCAGCTACGCGCCGCGATCGTGTGCGCCCGTGGCGATGCCGTCTGGATCAACCCGGACCGCGTCATGCCGGAAGTCTGGTCGGCCTCCATCACCGAGGACGAGTCCCGCCGCAAGTACCTGAATCAACTCACCGTCGCCGAAGACGCTTTGGTGGACCCCGAGGTTTGGGGTCGGACCGAGGTGGACCCATCGGCCGGCCTCCGTAAGGGGGACCGGATCGTCCTGGGTCTGGACGGCGGCAAGACCGACGACGCGACCGCCCTCGTGGCAATCCGCGTGCGGGACAAGCTGGTTCAGAAGCTCGCCGTCTGGGAGGCCCCGGACGGTCCGGCCGCGAAGGGCTGGGAGGTGGACCAGGGCGAGGTGTCCGACTTCGTCGGCCACGCCTTCGCTACCTACCGCGTTGCGGCCTTCTTCTCCGACGTGGCGGGCTGGGAGTCCTACGTCGCCGAATGGTCGGAGACCTACGGCCCGGACCTCCGGCTCCGTGTCGGCACGCGGTCCGCCGTCGGGTTCGACATGCGGCAGAACCAGCGCGAAATCACGATCGAGCACCAGGCCATGGTGGGTGCGATCGAGTCGGAAGCTCTCCCCCACGTCGCGGACTACACGCTGACGCGGCACACGACCAACGCCCGCAAGCGGCACAACAAGTACGGCATCTCCTTCGGCAAGGAGTCGCGGGAGTCCAAGAACAAGGTGGACGCCTACGCGGCGATGTTGCTGGCGTGGATCGCCTACCGCCGCTTGATCGAGTCGGGCAAGCACAAGCCCGCCGTTCAGCGGCCGGGCACGATCGAGACCCGAGGAGGTTTCTGATGGCGGAAGCCTCTGTGGTCCTCAAGCGGGCCGCGCACGCTGACACGCTGATCACGCGGGACCGGCAGCGTCTCAACCTGGTGGACCGGTACACCCGGGGCTACCACCGCGCGCCGTACGTCCCTCGTAAGGCGAATCCCGAGTTCAAAGACCTGGTGAAGCGGTCCATCACGAACGTGATGCCGCTGGTCATCGACACCCCGGCGAACGCCCTCCGTGTGGAGGGCTACCGCCGGGCGGGCCAGGAGAAGAACGCGCCTGAGTGGGAGTGGTGGCAGCGGAACCGGCTGGACGACCGCCAGGCGGCCGTGCACCGCGCCGCGCTGGCCGACGGCGTCGCCTACGTGGCGGTGACGCCGGACCCCCGCCGGGGGAAGCGGGCCCCACTGGTCAGGGCCTTCCCAGCCCTGACTACCACGGCGGTCTACCAGGACCCGGTGTACGACGAGTTCCCGTTGTACGTGCTCCACGCCCCGCCGAAGGACTCCACCTCGGATGAGCACCGCATCGGCTACCTGTGGGACGACTACGCGGAGTACGTCATCGACTTCGACGCCGACCGAGGCGCGAAGGTCATCACGACGAAGCCTCACGGCCTCGGGGTCTGCCCGGTCGTCCAGTTCACCCCGGGCCGGGATCTCCACGGCCGCGCGGTCGGCCTGGTCGAGCCGCTGATTGTTGTTCAGGACAAGCTCAATCAGCAGGTGTTGTCCCTCCTCCTCGCGGAGCACTGGGGCGCGCACGCGATCCGCTACGGGACGGGCCTGGCCCCGACCGAGCGCCTGGACGAGTTCGGCGATCCGATCACGGACGAGAAGACCGGCGAAGTCCTGTACGACGTGCCTTCGTTGGACCCGTCCATGCTGCTGATGGCTCCGAACGCCGACGCGAAGTTCGGTCAGCTCCCGGCGATGCCGACGGGGGACCTGCGCGCGGATATCGACCAGACGATGCAGAGCATCTGCGCCATCTCGCAGACCCCTCCGCACTACCTGATGGCCGACATGGTGAACCTGTCGGCGGACGCCCTGGTCGCGGCGGAGTCCGCGTTTCAGCGGCGGCTCTCCGCCATTCAGGACTCTTTCGGGGAGTCCTGGGAGAGCGTCCTCCGGCTGATCGCCCGCATCGTCGGGGCGGCCGGCACTGACGACGAGTCAGGTCAGGTCACGTGGGCCGACAAGGGCAACCGCTCGTTGGCCCAGGCCGCCGACGCGCTCACGAAGTTGATGCAGCAGGGCGTCCCCCTGGCCGTCGCCCTGCGCAAGGTCCCGGGGTTCAGTCAGGCCGACGTGGACGAGTCGGTCAAGGCCGCCGAGGAGGCTGCCCGGAAGGCCGAGGCCGCTGAACGAAGGGCGATGAGCGATGGCATGGGTTCCGCAGGTGACCGCGATGGCGGCGGCCAGCGAGGCGTACGACCAGGCTCAGGCCAGGATCGGTGACGCCTTCCAAGCCGAGTGGGCTGCCGTGCTGGCTGCCACGACCCCGGCGAGGCTGGCGGCTTCGATGACCTCCGCCGGGGCCCGGTACCGCGCCGCGATCCGGGCTCAGGCTCGGGCGTCGCGGGCCCTGGCCATCTCCTACTACCGGCTGCGCCGGGCGCTGGAGACTGGCCGGGTGATCGGCGGGCCCGGTTACGTGCCGGGGGCCTCGCTGGGCTCCCTCTGGCAGGACTTCAACCGGCTCACGGGCAAGCGGACCGGCTCCGGACCGCGCACGCCTCTGCCCGTGGACCGGGTGGACCCGTTCCCTCGGGAGAACCTGGAGCGCGAAGCCGCGAAGGCCGAGAAGGCGTTCCGGGAGTCCGTGACGGAGCCCGTCCGCAAGCACGAGGCCGAGCGCGGTTCGTCCGCCCTGGATGACGCGGAACTCGTCGCCTGGGAGCGGGAGTTCATGGACTCACTCCGTGAGGAGTCCGGGGCCGCCGGGGAGAAGGTGGCCCGCGACGAGGGCCGTGGAGTGATCCACGAGGCCCTTCCGAACGACCCGGGGGCGGTGGGCTACTACCGCGAGTTGCGGAGCCCGAAGCCCTGCTACCGCTGCCTAATGGTGGCGAGCATGGGCGCGGTGTACAAGTCCCGCGCCAGCGCCGGGTTCCGCTACCACCTCAACTGCAAGTGCCGCCCCCAACCGATCTTCTCGCGCGCCTACACCCTGCCCACTGCCAACGCGCGGGCGGTGCGCCTCTGGAAGGCGTTCAAGGAAGCCACCGGCGGTGGTGACCAGGAGGCGTGGCGCACGTGGCTGCACAACACCGGCCACCTCAAACGACCCCCTAAGAAGACCTAGGAGAGACCTTGTCCGAGCAGCAGACCCCCACCCCCGCCGAGGCGATCCCGGGCGGCGTCGCCCACCCCGCCACCGAGGCCGGCACTGACGGTCAGTCAGGCCGCGGGACTGGGGCCCCGGAGACTCCTGCAACTCCCGAGCCCCCGAAGCCGGTTGAGCCGGACTACAAGGCGCTCTACGAGAAGATGACCGCCGACCTGGAGGCCGCCAACGAGCGCGGCCAGGAGGCTGGAGTGGAGGCGGACGAGCTTCGCGCTCAGGTGGCCCTCCTCCAGGAGCAGGCCCTTCGGGACCGGATCTCGGCCGAGTACGCTCTCCCGCCCGCGCTGGCCCGGCTGGTCCAGGGCGGCGACGAGGAGTCCGTCCGTAAGCACGCCGAGGAGCTGGCGGCCGTCGCCGCTCCGAAGCCGGAGCTGGGCCGAGGCGGACTGACGCCGGACGCCCCCGCGAAGCTCTCCCCGGAGGAGCTGGCGCGCAAGGCGCTCGCTTCCTCCCTGGCCTGGTAATCGGCCGCCAACTCCCACGCCCGTAGGGCCTCCTGCGGGCTTCCCTCTTCCTGAAAGGCACCATCATGGCTAACAGTTTCCTCACCGAGGAGTCCGGCCACATCGCGGCCACCGCCGTTGCGATGCTCCGTGACTCGCTGGTCCTGGGCCGCCTGGTCCACCGCGACGCCGAGGGCGAGTTCCACGGCCGCGTGGGCAACTCGGTCAACATCGAGATCCCGGGACACGCTGGCGGCGCGATTGACATCGCCCAGTCCGGCGACATCGGCAACTCGAAGATCAGCACCTACAACGACGTCAAGGACGACAGCCAGGCGCTCAAGCTGACGAACCACTTCGCCCACCCGGTGAAGCTCACCGCCAAGGAGATGACCCTTGACGTGGACGACTTCGCCTCGCGCGTGCTGGCCCGCCAGGTCCGGGAGCTGGCCGAGAAGGTGGAGGGCAGCATCGCGGCCCTGCTGAACACCGAGATCAGCGCCGTCAAGACCACGGACGCGGTCACCGACGCCGCCAAGATCCTGAGCGCGGTCACCGCTGCGGGCGTTCTCCTGGACGAGAACGGCGTCTCCGAGGACGGCCGGGTCATCGTCGCGTCCCCGCAGTCGTACGGCCTGCTGGTGGACAACGAGATCCTGACCAAGGTCAACGAGAGCGGCGCGACCGGCGCTCTCCGCAAGGCCGAGGTGGGCGAGGTGCGCGGCTTCACCGTGTACAAGTCGAATTTCGTCAAGGAGGGCATGGTCGCCATGTCCCGCCAGGCGTTCATCGCGGCCATCGTTCCCCCGGCTGCGGCCATGGGCACCAAGTCCGCGTCCGTCTCTGAGGGCGGCTACGGTCTGCGCTGGCTCCAGGACTTCGACATGGGCAGCGTCTCGGACCTGTCTGTCCTGGACACCTTCTTCGGCGCGGCCAAGACCAAGGCCCAGAAGACCCACGATGGCCGGACCCTGGTCCGCTCCGTCGCCATCCGAACCTCCAAGGTCACCTCTGGCGGCTGAGCCTCACTCAGAACGGAGGCTCGGACATGCCGCCGATCAGCGCAGACGCGCTGTTCCGACGGCTGGGGAAGCCCGCCCCGCTCGAAGGTGAGGAGCTGGGGCGGGCGGCTGCGGCCGTCGAGGACGCATTCGCCCTGGTGCAGGCGCACGGCCACCCGGCGTGGACCGTGGACAAGCACCCGAAGGCCATCACAGCTCTCGTGCTGGCCGTCGCGGAGCGGAAGTTCCGCAACCCGGAGGGCCTGGTCCAGGAGCAGGCCGGTGAGGTCTCGTACCGCATGGGCGAGAACACTCCGCAGGGGCTCACGCTGACGCGCGGGGAGCTGATGTTGATTCAGAAGGTCTCCGGCCGGGCGGGCATGAAGTCCGTCCGCGTTCAGCGGGATGTGCTGATTGGACATCCAATCAGCTACCCCTACCAGAATCCCCCGGGCCCCTGGGGGCTCACGTGAACATCTGGGAGAAGGCCCACACTGCGGCGACGGTCTACCCGATGGTTCGCGTGGACGACGGGTACGGGGATCTCCGGCCGAAGCCCGCCGAGACCGGCACGACCTACCGCGCGTGGGTTCAGCCGGTCGGCGACGCGGCCGGGTGGCGTGCGCCGGTCGGCGCTCAGGTCGGCTGGTCTCCCCCGCTGCGGCTCAAGCTGCTGTTCCCGCCGGACACTCCCATCTCGGAGTGGGCCCGGGTGGACGTGTACGGGGATCGCTGGACCGTGGTGGACCCGCCCCGGCGGCACCACGGCGTCACCGACCGCATGAAGTTCGTGACCGTGATCGTTGAAGGAGGCGGCCAGGATGGCGACGGTTGACCCGAAGCTGGACGAGCGTATCGCCGGGATGCCCGGCGTCATGGCCGAGTTGAAGGCCGAGGCCCTGGAGCGAGAGCTTCGGGCGAAGGCCGTGGCCGCCCTGCACATCGAGACGGGCGCGTTCATCGAAGGCATCAAGGTGAAGCGCCACCGCAAGGGCTACGCCGTGCTGTTCAGCGACCCTGAGTCCCTGGACAAGAACTATGGCGGGTTCAACAAGCGGGCCGGTCGGCACGTGGACGGCGTCCACGCGATTGAGGCGGCTCTCCTGTGAAGCCCTTCAACTACGAGATGCCGGACGCGGAGCGCCTGGTCCTCCTCGCGCTCCGCGCCGCCTTCCCTGGGGTCCGCTGCGCCGTATACCTGCCTACCGACTGGCAGAAGACGCTCCGTCAGGTCGGCCGGCTCCTGATCGCCCGGCGGGTCGGCGGGAACGAACGGGTACCCGGCCATGTGGATTCCGGCATGTTCAACGTGCAGTGCTACGCCCTGAGTCGGCGCGACGCCTCGGAGATGGCCCGGCAGGCTCGGGCGGCCCTCCGCCGGGCGGCGCGCGACCAGTTCGCGGGGCCGGACGGGCACCTCCAGAACTTCCGCGAAGTGACCGGCCCGTTCATGACCACGGACCCGCTCACAGAGGCGCAACCGGACTTCTACCGATTCACCGCCAATTACATGATCGACACGCGGCCCCGCCGCTGAAAGGAGTCACGGCGATGGCCGGAGACGACAAGCTCACCCCCGCAAAGTCCGCCGAACTGGTACCGGGTACCGGGTTCATTTTCGCGGCCCCGGTCGCGGAGGCTTCGAAGACCTTCCCGGAGCTGCACAAGCTCACCGACGCGGCGAAGATCGTGGCCGAGATCGAGGCCATGACCGGTGGCTGGAAGTCCATCGGGAACACCTCGCTGGAGAACGGCATCGAGATGGCGTCGGAGGGTGACGAGCCCGAGGTTCTGGGGTCCTGGCAGGCCCCGTCCCTGCGGACGACCAACCCGAAGAAGGTCTACAGCCTGACCATGGCTCTCCACGACTTCACGGCGGAGACGTTCAAGCTGTACTACGGCAGCTCGAAGGGCGCGGAGGCGGACGGCACCTTCGCCATCCCGGTCAACCCGGAGGCCCAGGACCGCGCGCTGCTCATCGTGGGCGTGGACGGCACCAAGGCCGTTGCCTGGCACTACGCCCAGACGAAGATCCTCGGATCGGACGCGGTCAGCATCGACCCGGCGGCCATGTCCGAGATGCCGGTGAAGGCCACCGTTGTTGCTCCGGCGACCGCCGACCGCGTCGGCACCGTTACCCCGGTCTTCCAGATCGGCGCGGCCCCCACCGAGGCGGGCCAGTAACACCCGAGCCGGGCCCCAACTTCGGGGCCCGGCTCACTCATTGGATTACCAATCAGCGAGAGAGCTGGAGAGATCATGAGCAAGAAGACCAAGAGCACCACTCTGTCCTTCAAGGACCTCAAGGCCGAGGCCGAGCGCAAGCACGGTCAGGGCTTCGCCTTCATCGCCGAGAACGGCAAGCGCGTGTCCCTGCGCCGCCTGGAGGCCGTCCCGGGTGGTGACCTCAAGGCGGTCATGGGCTACATGGACGTGATGCAGTCGGAGAAGGTCTCCGACGGCGGCCGGATCGAGGCCATGGGCAACCTCCTGGTGGCCGTGGCCTCGGACAAGGCGGCCATGCGCGCCTCGGTGGACGCGCTCCCCCTGGACGCCGTGATCCAGGTTTGCGAGGGCTGGATGGAGGCCGTTTCGGTGGGGGAAGCGTCGGCCTGATCAGGCTGCTGGACCGTCATGGGGCGGAGGTGGCGGCCGACTTGCGCCGGTTCTACGGGGTGGACCTCGTGGACTGGGTGCGCGGCCGGTACTCCTCCCTGTACGTCACCGCTCTGATCGGGGCACTTCCCGACGAGTCTGCGACCGTGGCGGCCCTCCGGGGCGGCCGGGATGCCCTGGGCTGGGGCCCGCAGGCTTACGTGCTCGCGGACCTGGTGGACGCCGTGCAGGCCCTCACACACGTGCAGGTGGCCAAGGCGTCGAAGAACCCCAAGTCCGTTGAGAAGCCCACTCCTTACCCCCGTCCGTACGCCAAGAAGGGGCGTCGCTCGGGGTCTAGTCCGTTCGCTGCGGCGCTGGCCCGAGGGGTCGGCGAGGGCGGTGGAGCTGTCACGGACAGTTCGGCCGGCGGGCACGGACAGTCAATCAAGCTACCGGCGGCGGTGGTCCAGCGCTCCGGTTCGCTGCCAGCGGTTCCGCCGGTCCGACTCACCTAGGAGGTGAGGCTATGGCCGGGCCTGGAGGCCGCGAGGCAGGCCGCGTACACATCCGAGTAGTTCCGGATACCGACGGGTTCCGTCAGCGGCTTAAGAACTACCTGGAGATGCTGGAGAAGTACTCCAAGCTCAAGATTCAGCTCAACCTGGACACGGGCGACGCTGCGGCCCGAATACAGGAGCTGGCCCGCGACCGGCGGGTGAACATCAGCGTGGACGCGGACACCGCCGAGGCGGCGGCTCGGATCGCCGCGCTGGCCCGCGATCGTAGGGCGACCATCGACGTGGACGCCGACACCGGCCCGGCAGACCGGACGGTCCACGCCTTCATCCGGCGGAACTGGCGGTGGGGTATCCCGCTGCACGTGACGCGCCGGTCCTTCGAGAAGGTGAAGACTTCCGTCCGCGAACTCGGCCGAGGCTTCCGGACGTTGGGGCAGGGCTTCGGCCAGCTCTTCACCACGAGCCTTGAAGGTACCTTCGCGGGACTCAAGACCATGGGCGACGCCCTCAAGGAGATCGGCTCCGCCACCCTCCAGGGTGCGGCCGGGTTCGCTCAGATGGGCTTGGCGGTCGCGCCGGTCCTGGTGGCCGTTATGGCGCTGGCGTCGTGGGTCGCGGTGGTGGCCTCGGGCCTGATCGGCGTGCTGGCCCTGGCCGCTCTGCCGGTCCTCCCGATCGGCCTCGCGGCCATCGCGGCGGCTGGTGACTTCAAGAAGCTCGAAAAGTCCATCGAGAACGCGATGGGCAAGGTCAGCGAGGCGCTACAGCCCGCCACCAAGGCCATCCGCGAGCAAATGGGCGGCGCGGTCAAGCAGGTGACGGCCTGGTTCGAGCAGGCCGAACCGAAGATCAAGGCGTTCTTTGACGCGGGCGCGAAGTTCGTTGCCCCCATGGTGGACAGCATCCTCCAGTTCACGGACATGCTGTTCCCGAAGTTGACGGCAGCGATGAACTCGCCGGGCATGAAGGCGTTCACGGACGCGCTCCCGGCCGCGCTGGTCCGTATCGGCGAGACCCTGGGCGACTTCTTCGTCCGGCTGGCCGACGGCGGCGACCGCTTGAAGCTGATCCTCGACCCGCTGAACGACGTGCTCCGCGAGTTCATGTTGGGCATCGCGGATCTCGCGGTGGCGTTCGCCCCGGAGATCGCTGAGTCGATCAAGTGGTTCGCGGACTCGCTGCGGAAGTTCTTCCAGATTTTCAAGGACAACGCCGAGGCAACTGCCGCCCTGATGCGCCTCGTTGACCTGACGTTGCGGGCCTTGCTGCTCGTGATCGAGGTCGTCATGGCAAACTGGGAGGGCATGGCCGTCGCGGCGGTGGCCCTCTGGCACGCCTTGCAGACGGCCTGGGACGGGATCGTGGCGGGGACGAAGGCAGCGTGGTCGGCAGTGACCGAGACCGTTTCGTCATGCTGGAACGCGATCTACTCGACCGTGTCCGGCTGGATCGGCACGACCGTGGACGCGGTGGCGTCGGCCTGGCGGTCGGTGGTCGAGTGGACGCGCTCCACCTGGGCCGATGTGAAGTCGGCCGTCTCGGACGCCTGGAACTCGATCTACTCGACCGTGTCCGGCTGGATCGGGACCACGGTCGATGCCGTGGCCTCCGCCTGGCGGTCAGTGGTCGAGTGGACCACGTCCACGTGGAACTCGGTGAAGCAGGCCGTTTCTGACGCCATGTCGAACCTCAAGAGCGCAGTGTCCGAGGGCGTTTCCAACGTGGTCTCGTTCTTCGCCGAGCTGCCGGGCAAGATCCTCGGGGCCATCGGCGACCTGGGCTCGCGCCTGTTCGAGGCAGGCAAGAACGCCATCTCTGGCCTGGTGAACGGCCTCAAGTCGGTGAGCATCCCATCCATCAGCGATATCGCGGGCGGCCTCAAGGGCGGCATCGGGAGCATCCTCGGACGCTCCGAGCCCGGCCCCAATCCGCTGGCCGGGCCGGTGGCGCTCGGATACGCCCGGAGCCCGCTGGACGAGGCGGCGAAGCCGTTCGCGGCCTTCGCCGACTCCGGCGCGCTGGCGTACGGCCGCCGGGCCGTTGGCGGGCTGGGCCATGTCTCGGGCGGCGGGTCGCTGATTGGAAATCCAATGAGCGCGCCACAGATCACCGTTCAGGCCCGCACGGACGCCGACCCGTACGAGATCGGCAAGCAGATCGCCTGGGAACTCAAGACGAGTGGGAGGTAACCCATGATCCCGCCCTACACGGGCGAGGCGTGGACGGCGGAGTTCGGAGGGGTCACCATGGGTGGCCCCTCCTCCGTCGTCTTGGAGGAGGTTTCCGGCCTCCTGGACGCGCCCGAAGTTCGCACCAGCGACGCCGAGTTGCTGCAACGGGATGGCCTCGTGCCCGGCACCGACTACATGGGCGGCCGGAGCGTGACTCTGTCCGTCGTCGCCCTGGAGCCGGCCGATGTGCCAGCCCTCCTAACTGCCTTCCGGCCGGGGGGAGTTGAGCGCCCGTTCCGGTTCGCCTTCCCCGGCATCGCGGGCGGCCTGGGCCAGTTCATGGCTCGGGTCCGTCGCCGGTCGGGAAAGGTCGATGATCAGTACGTGGCCGGGGCCCGACGCTTCGACGTGGAGCTGTTCGCCACGGACCCCCGGCTCTACTCCGGCGGCCCGGACCCCAACCGGCTGGAGATATCGGTCCGCGTGCCCCGACAAGGGTCGCCGATCTTCCCGCTGCACTATCCGTTCGACCTGGGCGGCCGGGAGAAGACGGGTTACGCCGCGCCGAGCCTGGTCAACTACGGCTCGGTGCCGGTCTATCCGGTGATCCGGCTGACGCCCCGCGCCGGGTCGGTCCTGAACCCGAAGCTGACGCTGGTGCGGGGCGGCGTACGGCGGACCTTCGCCACTCAGGGCCTTCCGGTCTCCCGGGGGGACACCCTGCTCATCGACATGGCGGCCCGGCGGATCACGCTGAACGGCTCCAGTCGGTTCGGGATGGTGCTCCCGCAGTCGGAGTGGTTCGCGCTGGAGCCCGGGGCCAGCGTCATGCACCTGGACGTAGAGGACGGCCCGGAAGGGCTGACGGCGAGTGTCGAGTGGCGCTCTGCCTGGATGTGAGGAGTAGTCAACATGGCAGGTAGTGAACTGAGGGCTCCGCTGTTCGCGCAGGCGGGCCGTTACGATGCGCTGGACTTCCGGAACATGATCGGGAGGACCCGGGGTCACCAGGTCGGCCCGGCCGGGCCGGAGGCGCTGGCCGTGACGAAGGTCGGTGACGGCAACTCGGTGTCTGTGGCGGCCGGTTCGGTGTGGCTGCCGGACGACGTACAGGCCGACCACGAGGGCGCGGTGTACTTCGCCCACCTGGACCAGGCCGTCACCCTGGCCATCCGGCTGCCGGGAGCTGGCGGGAAGACTCGGACGGACCTGGTCATCGCGTACGCGGACCCTGACGGCGCGGAGACCCCGGCAGCCGCCTACCGCAGCACTGCTGGCCGCTTCATGCAGCCGGTCTGGTACTCACAGGACGGCACGCCGTACTCCGAGAACCCTGACGACCTGTCAGTGCCGGCCGGTGCCTCTCGCCTCGGGTCCTCCTACACAGGAGGCTGGACCATCGCGGTAGTTGAGCCGTCCGCGCCCGGCCTGACGGACTGGCGAATCCCGGACAACGCGGTGATCCTGGCCAAGGTCGAGAGTGCCGAGACCGGCGTCTCCGGCGTCCAGGACTACCGGTTCCGCGACGTGTCCGAGCTGATCCGTGGTCAGCTCCAGGTGGACACGACCCCGCTCCGGCACCTCCGGACGGCCGGGGACCAGACCGTTGGCCAGCTGGCCCGGATCGCCCCGGCGGGCTCCCTGATCTACGACCACAAGGCCAAGACGATGGTGGTTGTCACGGACCAGGCTCAGGGCTACGTCAAGGGCCTGGCGGCGCGTCGGCAGACGCGCAACTTCCAACAGGGCGACTGGGACAACTGGTTCCCGTCTGAGCCGAGCCCGCAGAACTGGATGGACATAGGGGCGATCACGCTGGACCCCGTCCCCTATGACCGGAACGTGGATGTGATCTACAACCTGACGGCCAAGGAGGTCGTGGGCAACGCCGACTATCAGGTCTGGCTCCGAGTCCAGTACAACGGCGCGGACTTGGCCTCGTACGGCCCGCAGTTCCCGGGCCGGGGCGCGGAGATCAACCTCAACAAGGGGCACGCCCGCGTCCTCCCGGCTGGCCAGGCCCTCAACGTCACCGTTCAGGGCGGCTGCCAGGGCGGCTGGCAGTGGAAGCGCCCGTCCGGCCCGGCCTCGCTGATCGTGTCCGACTCCCCCGCGTAAGGAGGCCGCATGGCTGAGTACCGAATACTCCTCTCGGAGTTCAAGACGGGTGCCGTCCTGGCCGAGCTTCCAGCGTCGGACCTCCAGTTCCGTTCGGTGCTCTCCGCGCCAGGAGCCGGCCGAGTCCAAGTCCCTCTGACGGCCAGGCCGTTGGAGGGCCTGGACTGGTCGCTCATCTCGCCGTGGCGCACGCTGGTGCACGTCCAGCGGGGCCCGCTCATCCTGTGGGCGGGCCCGCTGGTCTCCTGGGACGTGGACATGGCCTCGGAGGTCATGACGATGGACCTCATCGGCCTGTGGGGCTACTACCGGCGGTGCATCATCAACCGGGAGTCGCCCCGGAGCGAGGTCGGATACGTCGTCAACCAGCTCGGCCAGCATGTGATTGCGCGGGAGCTGATTCAGCTCTACGGCGACAACTCGGCCGAGCGGGGCGGGAGCTACTGGCGCTCGAACGGGCCGGACGCACTGACCTTCGACCCGGACCAGGCGGACGGCAAGCTGAGGGACCGTACGTACCTCTGGTACGACTGGAAGAACCTGGGCGAGGCCGTGGAGCAACTGGCAGCCGTCATCGACGGGTTCGACTTCCGCATTGACCATCGCCGACCCGGCACCGGCCGCATCGTGAACGACTTCGTGTTCCTCCCACAGGGCGGGACGCCCACGACGTTCATCCTGGAGCACGGGGTCAATTGCGACGTAACGCGGGTGACTTCGAGCGGCGATCAGATGTGCTCGGAGACCGGCGTCAACGGTGCTGGCGAGGGCTGGGGCCAGCTCAAGAGCTGGTGGTACAACGGCGCGCTTGAGTCGGAGGCTGGCCGCCGGATTCCCCGGCTGGCCGCGATCGAGACCCACAACTCGGTGACCGAGTACAACACCGCCGCAGCACACGCCTGGCGCATGGCTGCCGTCGGCCAGACGCCGATGGTCGTGCCGGAGCTGCGACTTCACCCCGGCGGCGATGTGAGCGCCGGGAACCTGCGGGTTGGCCATATCGTCCGCGTCCGGGCCCGGCTGGCGTCGTGGCCGGGCGTGGAGGGGGACTACATCGTCCAGGAGATCGACACCCGCGTGACCGGCTCCGGCGAGGAGACCACGCTCTCTCTCGTGCCCGTGAGCATCTACAAGCGCGTGGAGGGCCTGGAGCCCGGCGACGGCGACCCGGGCGCTTCACGGAAGGAGTGACCATGCAGGTTGGACGGCCAACGCTGGCCGACGAGTTCAATGGGATCAACTCCCGCATCTCGGCCATGGAGCGCCAGAGTTCAGCGTGGGGCGAGGTGCTGACGTTCGGGACGTACCCATTCGCGCAGGACCAGCCCGGCTGGTACGCCTGCGGGTTCGTCTCCACGATCTCCCTGACGCAGCCCGTCATCCGGCTGGACTTCCGGACGGCCATCAAGGCAGGCATCGCGGCCCGCTTCCGGCTGTTCGACTCGGACACCGGATGGACTACGGAAGAAGGCGTCATCCAGGGTCTCAACGACTCGACCGGCAAGGCCGTCAATCAGTGGGTCCAGCTCTCGTGGGCTCACGGGCTCCCCGTCGGTCGGGCACGCAAGTGGCACCGGATGGCCTTCCAGGTCTCCGGGGCCCCGGGCGGCATGAACTTTGACCCCGGCGTCGCCCTCTCCCTCCCCCATAGCCAAGCACCCGAGGCGACCGCCTCCGGTCACTGGCAAATGATCGAGAAGCCGCCCGGCTTCCACTGACACCGCATCAACCCTGGGCCGCTCATTGGATATCCAATGAGCGGCCCTCTGTATGACAGGACACCGCATGAGCTACACCGCAGAGACCGTCATCCGCCTGGCCCGCGCCGAGGTGGGATACCGCGAGGGCCGCGACAACGACACCAAGTTCAACCGGTCGTTTGGCCAGATCCCGGGCTACCCGGCGAACGGCTACGGCTACCCCTGGTGCCAGAGCTTCCAGTCCGTGATTCACAAGGCCGCTGGCGGCCGGGCGAACACTGACTTCCCGTGGACCGCCGGGTGTTCGGCGGCTACCTCCTGGGCCAAGTCCCGGAACCGCTTCTACTCTCAGCCGCGCGTCGGCGACATGGTGATGTTCGGCCCCGGCGGCGGCACTCACGTGGAGCTGGTCGTGGCCGTCGAGTCCGGCCGCATCAAGACCATCGGCGGCAACACCAACGACAACGGCAGCGCCAACGGCGATGGCGTGTACGAGAAGTGGGTCACCAAGTCCTCCCGCATCCACGGCTACGTGCGCCCGAACTACGCGGCTGGCGGCTCTGGCGACGGGGGCAACTCCGTGACTGAGGGTCAGGCCGGCGGCGACGGAACGTGGCGGGTTTCGAAGGGGCAGACGCTCGGCGGCATCGCTGCTCTCCTGGGCGTCTCGGTCGGCGCGATCGTCGCGCTGAACCCGTCGATCACTAACCCGGACCGCATCAACGAGGGCCAGACGCTCAAGGTCCCGGCGAAGTCCGGCGAGGCCCACAAGCCGACCACCCCGGCGGAGAAGCCGACCAAGCCGACTAAGCCGACGACCCCGGCGGCGGGCAGCTACACCGTGAAGTCCGGCGACACCCTCGGGGGTATCGCTGCGAAGCACGGCGTCAGTCTGGCCGCGCTACTCAAGGCGAACGAGGGTCGGTTCCCCAACCCGAACGTCATCATGCCGGGCCAGACGGTCCACCTCCCGGCCAAGGGCTCGAAGGCCGTCACCTCCACCCCTGCCCCGGCCCCGGCGAAGGCGAAGCCGAGCATCCCGCCCGCGCCGGTGAAGGGCGAGAAGGGTGACCCTGGTCCGCAGGGCCCGAAGGGCGACAAGGGCGACAAGGGCGACCGTGGCGAGAAGGGCGAGCCCGGCAAGGTGATCGTGGTGAAGCCGCTCAAGCCCGGGAAGACCCCGGAGGTTCAGCCCCCGGGCCCGGCTAAGGAGACCGTCCCGGCAACCCCGCTGGAGAAGAAGCCCGTCAAGACTCAGGGCACCTCCCTGGACTCGTGGATCGAGCAGGCCCGCGAGGAGCTGCGCAAGCACGGGGACAAGGTGCCGTCCGCTGCCGCGATCAAGGCGCGCGTCATGACCGAGTCCGGCGGCAACCCGAAGGCGATCAACCTGTGGGACTCGAACGCCAAGCGAGGCACCCCGTCCAAGGGCCTCATTCAGACGATCGACCCCACTTTCCGGGCCTACAAGCTAGCGCATCTCTCGGATGACCCGTACGACCCGGTGTCCAACATCGTGGCGGGCGTCCGGTACGCGAACGCGACCTACAAGGCCGTGGGCGGATTCGAGGGCATCGCACTCAAGAAGGGTGGTTACTGATGGCCGAGCGGCCGGACCCGCTGGGCGTCACGATCGGCGCGCGGGAGATTTACACGGAGCTGGTGGGCGTGCGGGACGACGTGCGCTCGCTGGCCCAGTCGCGGGACACCGTGGACGCGGTCTTGGAGGACCACGAGACCCGCGTGCGCGCCCTGGAGCGCTGGCGCTGGGGCGTCGGTGCCGGGGCTGCCTCGGGCTTCGGCGCGATGGTGATTGAACTCGTCCGAGCTACTGGAAGGGCATGACATGAAGGAACTCATCCGCAAGAACCCTGTCCGCTTCCGGGCGGCCGTCGTCGCCCTGGTCGCGCTGCTGGCCAGCGTGGTACCCGCGCTGGCCGACGTGAACGCCGAGGCGGTGGCGGGCCCTATTGTGGCCATCGTCGCCCTCTGGGCTGGCCAGTCCGCCGGTCGTCGCGTGATGCTCTCCGAGGATCACCAGGCGGCAGAGCTGACGGCACAGCGCGCCATGGCGGAACGTGACGCTGCCCACGACGAAGCGATGGCGCTGCTGGCCGCCGCTCCCCCGCCGGAGCCCGAAGCCCAGTAACCCCTAGGCCCCTCCTGTCCGTGCCGGGCGGAGGGGCCTTCGCTCATTGTGTATCCAATCAGCGCGTGTGGCTGCGCGGTGTCGCCGGGGTGCGCTACAGTCGGTTTCGTAAGCGCGATCAACCGAGGAGACGCCGTGGCAGCCCAGCCGAGCATTGACCCCTTCAACCCGCCGGAGGACGCTTCCAGCGAGGACGTGGATGCGCTGGACGCGCTCCGCGCGGAGTACGAGGAGAAGTACCACGCGGGCCTGGCCTCCGCCCTGGGTGTGGAGGCCGAGACCCTGACCACGGTCCTGGCCCGTGAGCTGCCCACCGACGTGGCGACGGCGAAGGCGCTCGGTGTGAAGGTGAAGCCGCTCCGCGACGCCACGGCGAAGGTCCACGAGGATCTGGCCGACCTGATCCGCGACCTGACGGCGGCGGACGAGCTGGAGGCCATCATCGAGCGCCTTCCGGGTGAGGGTGCGGACATTGCCGAGCTGGAGAAGGAGGCGGGCGCGTTCCTGGCGGCGATCGAGAACGACGAGGTCCGCGAACTCCTCAAGGCGTCCGTGGAGGCGGCGGTGGAGTCGGCCCGTGCGGGTAAGCCGCTTGAGGGCGTGGTCGTTGAGGTCAAGCCGGAGTCCACGGACTACGCGGTCGCGCTGGGCGACAAGGCCGAGGAGACCACGAAGAAGGCCACCGAGCTCACCAAGACGCTGGGCGAGTCCATGGGCTCGCTGGCCAAGTCGGCCGTAGCGCTGGCCCAGCACGTCTACGACGTGCGCAAGCAGCTCACCAACGGCAAGGGGCTCGAAGACCTCAAGGGTGACTCTCCCGCCGCACAGGCGTGGAAGGCGAAGTTCCTGGATGACGCGGGGCTTGCCCCGGCAGAGGGTGACTCCCCGGCCGAAGCTGCCGAGAAGCTCAAGAACCGTGAGCGGGTTGACCAGGCCATCGCCGAGGCCATGTCCCCGATCCGCGTGCTGGACATTCGGGACCTGGACAACAAGCCCGAGGAGCTGGCCGCGCGGTTCCCGGGGATGACCTCCTCCGCCGACGTCTTCAAGGCGTACAAGCTCAAGGACAAGACGCAGGCGGAGATCCGGGCGGAGAACTACCGGCTCAAGAAGGAGGCCGAGCGCGCGGCCCTGGAGGCGGCCAAGGCCAAGTCCGACGCTGGCGACGGCGAAGGCGGCGGCGAGGGCGACGAGGGCGGCGAGGAGACCGGCACCGAGCTGGAGAAGGCCGAGAAGAAGTTCGCGGCCGTGAAGCGTGGGATCAAGGCGCTGACGAAGGACGAGGCCCTGGACGCCCTGGACGAGCTGACCGACGCGCGCAAGAAGGAGATCAAGGCGGACGCCGAAGCCATGATCAAGCAGCTTCGCAAGGTTGTCGCCGCCGTCATCTGACGCGCAGTACCCGGGCCCCGGCTCTCCCACTGGGAGGGCCGGGGCCTTTTGTGTACCCGGGTGCAGCTACGGTCTGTGCCCGCCGGCCTTCCGTCGAGTAGTCATCCCTGGTCAGCGGGGTCGGCGGGGGTGGTCAGTGTAGTTATGTATGAAGTGAAGTTCTTCTAGAACAAATACACAGACAGAGCCCTCCTCTCTCCGGCTCTCCCCTCCTCGGTGTACGTGCACCTGCACTCGTGCACTCGCCCTCTCCGGGCTCACCTGACGCATCCCGGTAAGTCAGGACGAAGCAACCGAGGAACGGAGACAACGACATGAACGGCGTGGCTCTGATCGGCCGGGCTCGGTCCGGCAAGGACACGGTGGCCGCGATCCTCCGACGCGACTACGGGTTCACCCGCGTCGCCCTGGCCGACCCGCTCAAGGACATGGCCCTGGCCGTTGACCCGGTCATCGGCCTGGAGCTGCTGGGCATGAACGCCCCGGCTCCGCTCCACCTGCGGACGGCGGTGGAGCGGTACGGCTGGGAGCGCGTCAAGGACGAGTATCCCGAGGCCCGGCGGTTCCTCCAGCGGCTCGGCTCGGAAGGCATCCGCGAGCACGTGGACCGCGATTTCTGGATTCGGCGGTGTCTGCGTACGGCCGCAGCCGCGCCCGGCCCCGTGGTCGTGACGGACGTGCGATTCGCCAACGAGGCCGTCCACCTGGTCCGCAACGGCTTCAAGGTCTGGTTCATCGACCGGGGAGGCCCGGACGGCGAGCACCCGAGCGAGCGCCTGGAGGCGAAGCACGCTGACCTGACCATCGACAACCGCACCACTCTGGCCGCCCTGGAGTGCCAGATCCACACCGCTATGAAGGAGAACCGCGCATGAGCCTGCGAGACCTGGACCTGATCGACCGCATCGCCACCGCCGTGGAGGAGCGCGTCTACCGCTACACCCCGGCCGAGGAGACGGAGGCCGAGGCGGCGATGCGCGAGGCCGCCGAGCGGTCCGCTACAGCCCGCGTGGCCAACGAGGTGCCCGGCTACGTGGACGGCCTCCCGTCCATCGGCTGACGCCATCCCGGCCCAGCGGCCGGCACTGACAACTCATCAGAAACGAAGGCCCGTCCCACCTCTGGGGCGGGCCTTCCGCATGCAAGGAGAGAACATGAGCGGCGTTCAGACGGTCTACCGATCGGGCTCGCGCTACTACATCCACCCGAAGACGGACGCGCTGGCTCCCTCGGTCACGTCGGTGTTGAACATGGAGGCGAAGCCTTTCCTCCAGGGGTGGTCGGCCAAGATGGCGGCGGAGTGCGCGGTGGAGGATCTGGAGGTGGTCCAGCGCATCGCCGACCGCGACCGCGCGGCGGCGGTGGACTTCCTCAAGAACGCGGCGAAGCGCTACACGAAGGTGCGCGCGGACGTGGGCAGCCTGGTCCATGACGTGTGGGAGCTGGAGCTTCGTGGCGAGCATCAGCGCCGCGTGCATCCGGACGTAGAGCCGTACATGCCCGCGATCCGGGCGTTCCTGGACCACTACCAGCCGGAGCTGATGTACGCGGAAGACGTGGCGTGGTCTCACGGCTCGGGCCCGGACACGACCTATGCGGGCTCGTTCGACTTCATGGTGCGGATCAACGGCAAGGTGGTCTTGGGCGACCTCAAGACCTCCAAGGACGTCTATCCGTCGGTGGCCAAGCAACTCGCGGCCTATGCCCACGCGGACGAGCTGATCACGTCCGATCTCGTCTCGCAGCCGTTCCCGAAGATCGACCGTGGCGCGGTGCTGCACCTGACGCCCGCGAAGTCCGAGTTCCGGCCGGTCGAGATCGGCGACGGCGAGTTCGCCAAGTTCATGAACCACCGCGAGTCGTTCAAGCACTCGCGCGCTGGCGTCGCCGGGATCATCGGCCGCGCCGCCTGGCAGTTCAGCGACGGGACCGTGACGGGCACTGCCCGCCGGTCCTGACCTGACGCACCCCGGTAAGTGAGAACGAGGGGCGGGCCACGCCGACGCGATGCGCTCGCGGGTGAAACCCAATAGGTCCGCCCCTCCCCCAACCCCCAACGACTGGAGAGCACATGACCCACAGCAGCACCCTGGACAACATCTTCGCTGGCGACCCGGAGCACGCGCAGAAGGTCGCGGAGAAGTCGGAGCGCTTCTCTGACGACGTGGTCGGCAAGTTCCGCAACTACCGCGCGGTGCCGGGCGGCGGCTTCCCCGAGAAGGTCACCAACTGGGACGTGACGTGTGCCGTCCCGGCGGACGCCCAGGCCGTCTACGAGCTGCTGGGCGGTCAGCCGCCGGTGGAGCGGGAGACCGAGGCGGAGGACGCTCTCCTGGTGGCCACCGACACCAACTCGGTGCCCATCATCATCGCGGGCCCGGAGGCCATCCGCTTCGACATGAAGCATTGGATCAATGGGAAGCTCGCGCACCACTGCAACGGCGTGACCTTCCTTTCCCCCGACGAGGACAAGGGCGTCCCCTGCGGCTGCCCGAAGACGATCGCCGAGCGCAAGGAGCGCGCGAAGAACGAGCGCGGGCCGAAGCCGGATATCCGCCTGCACTTCCGCCTCGCCGATGACCCGTCGCTGGGCATCTTCGAGTACAAGACCTCCGGCTGGACCCTCCTGGACGACCTCCACTCGATCTTCAAGGGCCTGGACGCGGTGGGCGGTCCGGCGCTGGCCCAGCTCAACGATGAGTTGGTGGAGTACACCACGAAGGCCGGGCGGGAGGTCTCGTACACCAAGCTCCAGGTCAAGATCCTCAAGGCGTACGAGGACGCCATCACCGACTCGCCGGAGGCGGGCTACGACGAGGAGCCCCCGTTCTAACGGGTGCTCGCTCATTGGATATCCAATCAGGGGCCCTGGCCAACGACGAGCCGGGCCCCCTTCCCTGCGGCCGGAGGCCGCGAAACTCTGGAGAGAGAATGCAGATCGACAGCACTCACACGGTGAACCCCCTTGCCGACTCGGCGCAGGCTCAGGCCACCATGCGCCGCGCCGTGGGAAGCACCCGCGACTACGCCCAGACGTACCCCCAGCGGCACCCGTCGCCCTCGCAGGGCACGGGCAACTCGCAGGCGAAGCTCAACGCTGACAAGGTGCTGGCGATCCGCAAGGCGGCCGACGCTGGCGCGCGCCTGGCCGAGCTGGCGGAGGCGTTCGAGATCAGCGTTCGCGCCTGTCGGCACATCGCCCGCCGGACCAGTTGGACCCACCTCCCCGAGGAGGCCCGATGAAGACGGCGGCGTACTCCACGGCCCTGTGGTCGGTCCGTCCTGCGCTCCGGCGTGAGCTGCTGCACGACCGAAAGCGTGAGCTGGTGGCCGACGGCGCGGACTGGAATGCGATTCGGCTCGCGGACGACGCCTGCCACATGAACGACTACGGGAAGTACCCGGACGGCGAGGAGTGGTTCTGATGCTCTACTACGGCAACAACGGGGAGGCCCGGGCGATCCGGGATCTGACGGAGGCGGCTGACAGTATCGTCGCCTCGTCTCCTCTGGTGGCCGCCGCTGCGCTGGCCGAGGCCGGAGAGCGGGCGACCGCGCTGGCGAAGCTCATCCGGGCGGAGGAGGGCCAGTGATCTACCGCATCAGCAAGGACGCCGCCCCGGCCCTCGGGGACGTTCAGGACGCCGGGCCCGGAGACATGGTGATGATCCTCCGGGATGCCCGTGAGCGTCACGACATGGCCCGCTACTGGGCTGCCGCAGGCGTCGCGTTCCAGCGCGGGGCCACCATCACGGGATCGGGGATCTGATGAAGCACCACATGTACCACTGGCTTACCTGCATCGTCGTGTGCCTGGCGGTCCACGTCGGCCTGGAGGTCTCGGGCGTCTTCCCGCTGCTGGGAGAGAGGCAGGCCCATGGGTAACCCGAACAAGGCGAAGGGGACCGCGCACGAGACGGCGGTGTCCCGGTTCCTGAACGAGGAACTGGGGCTCGGGCAGTACGAGGAGTGGCAGAAGCGGTTTGTCTTCGCCGACCCGCACAACCCGGACAACGTCCGCCGTCAGGTTCAGACCGGCGTGCACGACGTGGGCGACCTGATGGCCCGGCCGTTCATCGTGGAGTGCAAGGACGAACAGACGATCCGGCTGCCGGAGTACGTCCGGCAGGCGAACCGCGAGGCGGCCAACGCCGGGGTGCCGTGGGGCGTCGCGGTGGTGAAGGCCCGGCGGAAGAAGATCGCCGACGCCTACGCGGTGATGGACCTGATGACGTTCTCCAAGGTGCTGGCGGCTCTCCGGGCCGCCCGTGAGTGATGACAGGCAGTCAGGCCGGCGGCTGCACACAGTGAGGAGAGACCCGTGCGCATGACCGAGATCCTGGACCGCCTGGAGGAGTGGCACGACTACCAGCCGGGCGAGTGGGTGGCCCGCTGCCCGGCCCACGCCGATGGGAAGCCGTCGCTGTGGTTGTCGCTCAAGGAGTCCGGCACCGTGGGCCTGGCCTGCCGTGCCGGGTGCCGCTTCGGGGACGTGGTGGCCGCCATGGGCCTACTCCCCCGCCACCTCTTCAACGTCCGGGCGGACGGCCTGGAGGCTGCTCCGGCAGCACGGCCGGAGGCGGTCTCTCCGCGCTACGTGGCGGGCCTTCGCGGGTGGCTGGACGGCCTCCAGCGGGCCGGGGAGGTGCCGGAGGTCTCCAAGTACGTCCGGGGTCGCTTCGGGCTCTCAGACGCCGACGTGGAGCGTCTGGGCCTGCGGGCGTGGGAGCCGCAGCCGTGCCCGGAGTGGGTTCCCGGCTCGTTCGTCCGGTACCCGCGCCTAGTTGTGCCGATGCACGACATGGCGGGGGTGGCCAGGGGTGCTCAGGGCCGGGACCTCTCCGGCCGCTGCCCCGTCCGCTGGGTGTCGCTGGCGAACCCGGAGGGCTTCGCCTGGCAGAAGTGGGCGTGGTTCCCGGGGCCATCGGACACGGTCCTGGTGTGCGAGGGCATGGGAGATCCGCTGTCGGCGGTATCGCTCGGATACTCGGCGGTGGGTGTCCGTGGGGCTTCGCTGGCCACCTCGCCGGAACTGGCGGAGCTGGCCGACCACTTGCGGGGCCGTGACGTGGTCCTGGTGGGCGACGGCGACAAGTCCGGCCGCCGCTTCAATGCCGCGCTCGCGGAACTGCTCGGGGGCGACGTGCGCACCCTGGACCTGCCTCCGGGCACGGACCTGACTGACTGGAGGAACGCCGCATGACGAGCTGCAACAACACCGACATTCACGCCGCCATCGCGGCGGCCCCGAAGTACCCACCGCTGATTGGAGATCCAATCAGCGAGTCACTGACACTACCGTCGGCGGAGGCGGTGGACGCCTACAAGGACGTGGCCCGCCGGTACGGGGCGTCCGACATGGTGAACGCCGCCGCTCTGGTGCGGTTCACCCGGGGCGGAATCAAGTACGCGCCGGGGCTGGGCTTCCACGTGTGGGACGGCCGCAAGTGGGTGCGGTCGGACGTGAAGGTCCGGCAGGCAGCTCACGATCTCGGCGCGGCCATCATGGAACAGAACGCCTTGGACCGCGACGACTTGCGGGCGAAGCTGGCCGCCACGGTCGCGCCCGCCGACCTGGACGCGGTCTTCGAGAAGGAGGCCGAGAAGCTACCCCTTGCGAAGACGGCGAAGGGGTTCACTATGTCGCGCCGGATCTCCGACATGATCACGGAGCTGGCCTCCGTGGACGGCGTCCACACGGACGTGGACGAGTTCGACAACAAGCCGGAGTTGCTGACGTTCCAGAACGGGACGGTGAACCTGCGAACGGGCGAGATCCGGGCGCACGACAAGGCCGACATGCTGACGAAGGCGCTCCCCTTCGACTACAACCCCGCCGCGACTTGTCCGCGCTGGGAGAGGTTCTTGAAGGAGATTTTCCCGGACCGGCCGGACATGCTCGGCTACATGCGGCGGCTGGCTGGGTACGGCATCACCGGTTCGACGGCGGAGCAGTGTTTCGCCGTGTTGATCGGAAAGGGCGCGAACGGGAAATCCGTCTTCCTAGACACGCTGACGCACGTCTTCGGGGACCTCTCCGAAACGACCCGCTTCGAGACCTTCGAGGACCGGGGCAACTCGATCCCCGCCGACCTGGCGGCCCTGCGCGGCTCCAGGATGGTGATGGCCTCGGAGGGCGAGGCGGGGAAGCCCATGTCCGAGAGCGTGCTCAAGCGCGCGACCGGCAGCGACAAGCTGACGGCCCGCTTTATGCGTGAAAACTTCTTCACCTACCAGCCCACTTTCCTCCTGTGGCTGGCCTCCAACCACACCCCCTCGTTCCGATCGCAGGACGAGGGCCTGTGGCGTCGCGTGAAGCTGATCAAGTTCGATCGGTACTTCGCGCCGCACGAGCGTGATCACGGGATCTTCGCCACGCTGCGGAGCGAGGCGGAGGGCATCGCGGCCTGGGCGGTCAGGGGCGCTATGGAGTGGTTCCGGGAGGGCCTGGTCGAGCCGGAGAGCATCAAGGCGGCTACGGCGAACTTCAAGGAGACCAGCGACGCCCTGTCCGAGTTCTTCCCGGACGTGATGGTGAAGACCCACGAGGAATCGGACCGGGTTCCTCTCCAGGACGCCTACAACGCTTACCGGGACTGGATGGAGGCTTCCGGCGAACGCCCGTGGACGAAGCGGGGGTTCGCGTCCGCGATGGACGAACGAGGGGTGCGCAAGGTGCGCGCGGCCTCCGGCATGGTGCTGACCGGCGTACGGCTGGCAGGCACCCACAGCGGCCCGGCAGGGCCCGGGATCTTCGGCGGTGACGCCTAGAAGGAGAGAACATGATCAGGCGTACGCTGCGGCTCGCTGGCGAGACCCTTCCCTACTCGGTGCCCGAACGGCCGGAAGACCTGCGGGAGTTCCGGGCCTGGGTGCAGAGGCAGGCAGCGGCCGGCACTGACGTGGGGTCAGACTCGGAGACGACCGGACTCGACTGGTACAGCTCGGAGTTCAGGGTCCGGCTCTGGCAGTTCGGGACGACGCACGAAGCGTGGGTGATCCCGGTTGAGCTGGGTGCACCGTTCGCGGAGGCGGTCCGCTGGGCACTCCGCACGCTCCCCCGACTCACCTTCCAGAACGCCACGTTCGACCTCCTGACCGCTGACGCCCAGCTCGGCGTTCCACTGGAGGAGACCTACCCGAAGGTCACGGACACGCGCATCCTGGCCCACCTCACCGACAGTCGCCAGGACTTCGAAGGCGGCGTGGGCCTGTCCCTCAAGCCGCTGGCGGCTCACTACGTGGACCCGGCGGCCCAGGACCCGCAGAAGGCGCTACAGGGCGAGTTCCGCGCGGCGGGGGGCAACAAGGACACCGGATGGTCCCGGATCGACCTGTTCAACCCTTTCTATCTGGAGTACGCCGCGCTGGACCCGATCCTCTGTGCGCGCATCCGGCCGCGTCTGCTGGAGGAGTTCAACCGGCTCGGGGTGCGTGAGGCGCTGATCCCCTTCGAGCACCGGATTGCGCTGGTGTGCGCGAAGATGCAGCGGCGGGGCCTCCTGGTGGACCAGGAGTACACCCGGGAACTGATCGACCGCCTTGCGGAGGAGCAGGCCGAGTACGAGGCCGTGGCGGCGCGCTACGGGGTGACCTCGGTCAACTCCCCCCGGCAGGTGGCGGAGGCGCTACAGGGCATGGGCGTGACTCTCACGGACCGCACGAAGGGCGGGGCCCTGGCGGTCGGCAAGGAGGTGCTTATGCCGCTGGCGGCTCTCGATGGCCAGTGGCAGCGAATAGAGGGCCTGCCGGTCAACCCGCTGGCCGACGCGGTATTGCGGGCGAAGCGGGCCGGGAAGTGGTCCGTCTCGTACGCTCAGGCGACGTTGGCGAACCTGGACCCCGACGGCCGGGTGCATCCGTCGCTGAACCCCCTCGGGGCGAAGACGGGCCGCGCCTCGGTGTCAGGTCCGCCGTACCAGCAACTCCCCTCCAAGGGCTGGACGATCCGCCGGACCGTGGTCGCGGACCCGGGGCACCACATGTTCGAGGTTGACCAATCGTCAGTGGAGCTGGTCGTCCTGGCCGCACTCTCCCAGGAACCCCGAATGTGCCAGGCCATCCGAGACGGCCGAAACCTCCACGACTACACGGCTTCGCTGATGTTCGGCCAGAACTTCACGAAGTACCAGCGGGGCCTGGCGAAGGTCGCGGGCCTGGGCTACTCGTACCAGGGCGGCGCGGCGACGCTGGCGAAGCAGACCGGCATCCCGGTGGATGACATGGCGTCAGCCCTCCAGGGCTACAAGCGCTCTTACCCGGGACTCCCCCGCTGGGCGAAGAAGATGCAGCGCGAGGCCCTGTCGTACGGCTGCGACTTCCGGACACTGACTGGCCGACGGCTGATGCTGGACCGGGACCGGCTGTACAAGGTCGTTGCATACGCCTGCCAGAGCACCGCGCGGGACACGATGGGCCAGGCGCTCATCGACATGGAGGCGAAGGGCCTGACCGAGCACCTGTCCATCTGGGTGCATGACGCCGTGATCGGCTCGGCCCCGAAGAAGGACGTTCCGGAGATCATGGCGGAGATCGAGAAGTGCACGTCCATGGATCTCATGGGCGTTCCGATCCGCTCGGACAAGGCGGATTTCGGAGAGACCTGGGCAGGCGGCTACGGCCTGCCGGACGAGTATGCCGTGAGGCGCTGATAGGAGATCCAATGAGGCCCGCTGACCGAGACCCCAACGTCCTCGTCTGCGAGGTGTGCGACGACGACAAGCCGAAGGGGCAGTTCGGCAAGCGGAAGCGATCCCCCACGGGGCGTAACAACGTCTGCCGGGCGTGCGTCAAGGCGGCGAGCTACAAGGCAAGCCGAGACCCGGCGACGATCCGCAAGCGGCGAGACGCCCGGCTGCGGCGCGTCTACGGCATCTCGCTGGCCGACTACGAGCGGATGGGCCGTCGGCAGCGCTGGCGGTGCGCCATCTGCGGGGAGAAGGCCGGGGCCGGTGAGCGTCTGGTGGTGGACCACGACCACGACAAGCCGCACGGCCAGGCGGTCCGGCGGCTGCTTTGCCGGGGCGAGAACTCCGCTTTGGGGCACTTCGGGGACAGTTCCGCCCGCATGGACGCCGGGGCGGACTACCTGCGAGCCCACGGGAAGTGACGTGCACCACCCCCCGCTCGGGTAGGTGATTGGATATCCAATCAGCGTATGCGCAGGTCACGGGGGTCATCCCGGAGGATGATCCTCGTAACGATCCGGCCGGGAGGCCCCTCTTCGATTTGCACCCCTGTCGGTGGCCTGTGCATGGTGGTTGAGCGCCCGCCGGTTTAGGTGGGCCTTACTCGGCGAGGAGGTGACACGATGCGCACGATCACTTGGCAGGCTGGCCCCATGGCCATCACTGCGACCCGTGCGCGTCGCCTCCGACGCATGGAGCGGACTCGTGACGAGCTGGCCCGCACGCTGACGCCGGAGGCGGTTCTCCAGCTCCGCGCGGCTATCGGCCTCGCGCCGAACCCCCAGTTCGCCGTGCTCCGGCAGAGCTTCACCAGCACTGCCCGGAACATGCTGGAGATCATCCAGGAAGGGCTTCGGGAGCTGGTCAAGCGCGCGGCTACCCGCGTGCGCCGCCGCACCCCGAAGGTCTTGCGCGCCAACGTGTGCCGCAACGCTTCCCGTAGCTCCATCCTGCGCGTGCGCCGCTTGGCGCTCGCTGGCACCCCTACCTCCGCCGGAGCGTAGCGGGAGCCCACCCCTTGAGGCCCCTGCCGTCCGGCATACCCGGACGGTAGGGGCCTTTTTTCATGCCCCGGCAGTGGCCGACCTGTAACAGGCCATGACCGGGGCTTTGCCATGCCCTGAGCGCGGCCGGCATTACCCCGCGTAGTCACTTCACCACACCAACTCCCGGGCATCGCCATGCCCTTTTCCGGCCTGTCTGGCCGACCTGACGCACCCCGGTTCATCACCACGAACCGCGAGAGAGGCACCAAAATGACCATCTGCACCAACACCATCGAGTCCGCCAAGGCTGGCGACAAGGACGCTTTCGCCAAGGTGATCGGCTCCCTGGACGGGATGGTCCGCACCATCGCCTCCTCGCAGCTCCGCGCCACCCCGCGCGGGAACGAGTTCGATGACCTCGTGCAGGAGGGGTACTTGGCGGCCGTGGACGCTCTCCACGGCTTCACGCCGGGCAAGGCCAAGTTCTCGACCTTCGCCCACAAGCGCATAACCGGCGCGGTGACGACCGCCGCGTTCCGCGCTGCCGCCCCCGGGATCAACCGTGACCACCTGGAGACCTACCGGGCCGCCCTCGGCCGGACCGACGGGGACCACGAGAAGGCCGCCGAGATCGTGTCTGACGCCGACCAGGTCGGCAAGCACCGCATGTCGGCGGACGCCATCGCGGACACCCGGGCCGCCCTGACGCCGATGAGCGACGTTCTCGACCTGGGCGAGGACGTTCACCCGCTCTCGTGGGCGGAGACGGAGGACTTCGACCTGTCCCCCGAGCTGCGGGACGAGTCGGACACCGAGCGCGCCCACCGCAAGGCCCGCGTGGAGCTGGCGCACGCCGTACTGTCCACCCTGCCCGCCGGTTCGATTGACGTGCTGGAGCTGGCCTACGGCCTGAACGGCAAGGCCCGCATGATTCACATGGACCCCGACTCGCCGCAGTTCGGCCAGCCGGACGCCGAAGCGATCGGCGCGGAGCTGGGCAAGCGCCCCGGCACCGTCCGTGAGGCCCTGCGCGCCGCTCACGTGAAGCTCTCCGAGGCTGGCCAGACCCCCGAGTTCACCACCCTGCCGCTTGAGCTGGCCGACCTGTACCGCGCGGACCAGCTCCGCCCGGAGCCCCGCACCAACCGGCCCGTGGAGAAGCGCCCGGCGGGCCGCCACTCGGGCCCGTCGGCCGAGCGCTACAGCGGCGGCTTCGCCTGCTCCGGCGTGACCTTCGATGCCCGCGCGGACTACTTCCGCGCCTGACCTGACGCACCCCGGTAGATCAGTACGACCCCCCAGCAAGGAGAGAGACATGAACGGCATCTACAAGACCCTGACCGGCGAGACCGTGCACGTGATCGAGATCCGCCCCGGCCGCTGGGAGCTGGAAGTGATGCGCGACGGGGACACCATCGCCGTGCACTACGAGTCCACCGCCAACGCCTCCGTACTGACCGCCGCTTGCGTCCGCGCCTGACCGAGGAGAGAACCCCATGGGCCTGATCGAGAAGACCGAGCACACCGCGAGCATGCCGCTCAACTCCGGCCGCCTGGTTGCGAGTCGGACGCCGGGGCACTCCTCCTGCCTGACGCTGGCCGTCCACGACGAGAGGCCGGGGCCGGGCATGCCGAACCACCCGGCACAGGCGACGCCCACCGAACTCCGGGAGATGGCGCGCTACTTCGTGCGCCAGGCGGACGCCCTGGAGACGCAGAACCGGGCGCGGGAGACCGAGCGCCGCATGGCGATGCGGGAGCACGTCGCCAGCACCCACGGTTCGCCGACGCGCCCCATGTGGGGGTCGATCTGATGACCCGCGCGGAGGCCCTGGAGCTGGCCCAGAAGACAGTGAACGGCATGGGAACCAACGCCCGTGGCTACAACGACAACTCCCTAGAGTCGCGCGTGGCCGCCACGCTGCGAGTCGCCAACTTCCTGATGGAGAGCACCAATGACGACGAGTGAGCCCCACAGCTTCCCCTGCCTGTTCGACGGGCCACACGACTACCTGACGGCAAGCCTCCAGCCGGACGGCACCCTCCTCCTGGTGGCGCGCTCGGGTCACGACGAGGGGGTGCAGCAGGCGTGCGTGTATCTCAACGAGGGCGGCATGGGCGAACTCGCCGACACCCTCACGGAGTTGCAGGCGGAGGCGAAGGCGATCAACCGGAAGCGGGAGGCGGAGCGAATCGCCGCACGGGCAGTGGAGGCGATCAATCCGGAGCCGGTCAACACGGCAGCCGCGCAGGAGATCGTGGCGGTTCCGCCCACCTCGTTCGCGGCGACGACCATGCCGCAGCCGGGGACGGAGGCGCGGGAGCGGGCGTTCATTCGGGCGCGGTTCATGCTGGGCGAGGATGCGAGCGTGGTCAAGGTGCTGGCGCTGGCGAAGTTCCTGATCCAGGAGGAGGTTTGAGCATGCTGCCGCAAGTCTTCGGCGTAACGAAGCAGTCCGCCCGCGCGTACGCCGGGCTGGACTCCGCCGGAGCGCCGGTCATCGTCGTGGAGAGCACGTACCGCAACGGGGGTAGCTCATCCACGGAGGTGGCACCCCTGCCCCGAGAGATCGGCTACCGGCTGGCCCTGGAGATCCTGAGTGCCCACATGACCCTCGGCGACCACGAGATCATCGAGAGCCTTCGCGGCACCGAATACCCTGCATGAAAGTGGCCCCGGTCACTGATTGGATATCCAATCAGTGACCGGGGCCCTTTTTTGTGCCCTTATGTTACTAGACAGTAACATCCATGAGGACTTCAACCGGCTCGTCCGACTGGTGCCACTCCAGCAGGGTCACCCGCGCGTCCCCGTCGAACACCCCTTGCGGGTCAATCGCCTCGTCCCACTGCCGGACCTCAATGCGCCGGATCGCCAGGTGGGCCAGCTCGCGCCGCCCGGCCCGGTCTGCGACCTCCCACGCCTTCTCGGTGAGCCCGGGGTTCTGGAGGAACGGGGGAAGGGCCAGGGGGCCACCTCCGGCCTCCTTGAGCGCCGCCTTGGCCACTTCCACCTCCTCCTCCGCCTCGGCCAGCAGAGTGGGCCACATGCGCCGGGAATGGCCCTTGCTGAACAGGGCCTTGCGGTTGCGGAGCAGGTATTCCACCTCGGCCTCGGCGGTCTTGACGGCGGCCAGCAGGTCGGCCGACGCCTCCCGCGCCTCGGGGTTCTTGAGCGCGGCGTACCGCTCGGCGAGCGCGATCGTGAGGTCATCGTCCGGCCCGAGGTTCGAGACCATGTAGACCCACCGCTCCCCCACGTACTCGTCCAGGAGTTCGCGCTTCACGTTGGCCGGGGCCGGGCAGAACCGGCGGCGCTCGGGGTCGCAGCGGTAGGCGGTGCCGCCCATCTGCATGCGCCCCTTGCAGCCCGCGCAGAACAGGATGCCGGTACAGATGTGCTTGCCGAGCCCGGCGGCGTTGCCGAACCCCTCGGGCAGGATGATCCCCTTGCTGGTGAGCTGGGCCTTCTCCCATAGCTCATCGCTGACTGTGGCCTTGCCGAGCAGTCGGACGTGCTTGCCCGTGTCGGGGTGCCGGTATTTGGCGTGCCGACCACCCGGAATATCGTTGCCGTCCTCGTCCTTCGCCCTGAGCACCTGCCATCCGGCGAGCGCCGGATTGGTCACGGTGCTGGCGAGGCTGGCCGTGGACCACAGGGGTCGGCCGGCACTGGAAGGAATCCCCAACTCGTATAGCTTGTCCTGGATCTGGCGGTAACTCAGCTTTTCGGCGCGCAGCTCCAGGATCTTCACCGCCACGTCGGCCCGGGTCTCCTCCCGCTTCCCCGGCGCGGCCAGGGCGTCATCGGGGATCAGACCGCCGGTCTCGGGGTCCTTCTTCGTGCCGTAGGGGCAGTAGGAGTTGATCCACTGGCCGAGCTGGCGGTACTCCTCGCGCGCGTCGTGGAGGCGGTCCCCGAGGTCTTCGGAGTACTGCCGGGCGTCCTCGGCGCGGCGGATGATCTCGCCTCGGTGTGCTGCCACGGACGAGTCCAGCCCGTCCTTGAAGAAGATCACCCGGAGACGGCGGGTCACGATTTCCAACACGTCGCCTGCGCCCTTCCGGCTGAACCGGTCGAGCTTGTACAGCCACAGGGCGGGCACGTCGCCGTTGCGGACGGAGTCCAGGGCGTACCGGAAGCCGGGGCGGTCCACGTTGGCCTTGAAGGCGCTCAGGATGTCCCGGAAGACGTGCCGGACACGGAAGCCGTGTTCGTGGGCCCAGTCGTGGCCCTGGTCCCGCTGCACGTCCGTGGAGACCTCGCGCCGCCGTCCGGCTACGCTGGCCGACTTCCGGCAATAGAGGTTGATCTCCGGGCTGCCGGGCGGGGGGCAGTCCGGGCAGGGGCCGGATTGGGGGTCCAGCGCAGCCTTGAGCAACGGGTCCACAGGCGTACTCTCCGACGTTTCCGCAGGTCACGCCACCCGAGCGCGGGTGACGTCACGTGTTCGGAACTTCGAGAAGTTCGTGATCTCCCCCGACGGCGCCGTGACGGCCCGCATCCGCCCCCGCACCGAGCCCGAGTCCGCCGAGGTCACCACCGCCATCGAGGCGCAGCTCCCCGCCTGACCCGCCCTCACCGCACCCGACGGCCTCCCCGCACCCCCGCCCGGGAGGCCGTCGGCGTATCTCCGCCCGCCCGCCGGTGCCCGTCAGCCGGGCAGCTCCGCGCACAGGCAGCCGACGCCCGGCCCGATCCACTCCCTCCCGGTCCACTCCGGGTGACGCCCGATCAGCAGGGCCCGCACCTCGGCCACCGTCTCGGCCTCGCCCCGCCCGGCCCGGCACCGCCGCCAGGTCTCGTCGCGCAGTTCCCGCAGGTAGTCGCGGACCTCGGCGAGCAGCTCCGGCCCGGCGACCGCGCCGTGCCCAGGGACCACCGTCCGGTGCCCGGCGGCGGCCAGCCCCTCCAGCACCGCCAGCCAGCCGACCCCCGAGACCTCGGTGTCGTGCGGCGGGAACCAGGGGAAGATCGCGAACTGCCCGTTCTCGGCCAGGTCCCCGGTGAACAGCACGCCCGCGTCCGGCACCTCCACCACCTGGTCGCCCCGCGTGTGCCCCCGGCCGGTGGGGCGCAGCCGCACGCTGCGCCCGCCGAGGTCGAGCTCGTGGCCGTCGTCCCCGTACACCTGGTCCGGCGTCGGCAGCACCACGCCGTCCAGGCGGCGGGCGACCGTCTCGCCCAGGCCCCGGAACATCTCCAGGTACCCCGGCCCCCGGGTGCGCAGTTCCTCGGCCTGGGTCCGGTTCACCAGGTAGGTGGCGCTGCCCGCGAACACCGAGGCGCCGAAGGCGTGTTCGGGGTGGAAGTGGGTGGTGGTCAGGTAGAGGCGGCGGCCCCCGGCCACCTCGGCGGCGAGGGCCAGCACCTGTTCGGCGTTGGCGGGGCCGAGGCCGGTGTCGACCACCAGGACGGCTTCGGTGCCGCCGATGACGCCGATGTTGGGGACCAGCGGCACGCCGCCGTCCGGGACCACCAGCAGGTCCGGGGCGATCTCACGGGCGTCGGCCACCCGCACGGCCGGGTCGGGAAGGGGTTCGTGATCCATGCCCCGATTCCACCGCCGGGGCGGCGCCGCCGTCCAAGACCCGTTCCGCACGGGCCGATGCCCCACGGGTATCGTCGCAGCATGGAGCTGCGGACCCTGCGCTACTTCGTCGCCGTCGCCGAGGAACGCCACGTCGGCCGGGCCGCCGCCCGGCTGCACCTCAGCCAGCCCGCGCTCAGCCGGGCGGTCCGACAGCTGGAGGCCGAGCTCGGCGCCGTCCTCCTGGACCGTTCCCCACGGGGCGTCAGCCCGACACCGGCGGGCGCGGTCCTCCTGACCGAGGCGCGCGAGGTGCTGGACCGGGCGGAGCTCGCCCGCACCCGGGTGGCCTCGGCAGCGGGCCCCGCCCGGGTCACGGTCGGACTCCTGGGCGACGGCACCGACCCGGGTGCCGTCCGCCTCGCCGACGCCTTCCGCGCACGGCACCCGGCCGTCGAGATCCGGATCCGCGAGGCCGACCTCACCGACCCCACCTGCGGCCTGCGCACCGGCCGGGTCGACCTCGCCCTCACCCGCGGCCCCTTCGACACCACCGGCCTGACCGTCCGTCAACTGCGCACCGACCCGGTCGGCGCGGTGCTCCGCAGCGACGACCCCCTCGCCCACCGCGACCACCTCACCCTGGCCGAGCTGGCCGGGCGCACGTGGTTCCGCTTCCCGGAGGGCACCGACGCCCAGTGGGCCGCCTACTGGAGCGGCGGCGAGCCCCGGTCCGGGCCGGTGGTCCGGGCCGTGCAGGAGTGCCGCCAGGCCGTGCTCTGGAACGGCACGGTCGGCCTGACCCCGCTCGGCCACGCCCTGCCGCCCGGCCTCACCGCAGTCCCGCTCCCCGAGGTCGAGCCCAGCCCGGTGGTGGTCGCCTGGAACGAGGACGACCCGAACCCACTGCTCCGCTCCCTGCTCCGGATCGCGGCCACCGCCTACCGGAACGGGTGATCCGACGTCAGGCCTCGCCGGGGTGCCAGGCGGGCCACTCCCACGGGCGGTCCGCCCAGTGCACCCGGATCGGGTCGTGCGGGTCGAGCTCGGGGAAGAGCTGGAGCGCCCTAGGCTCGAACTCCTCCGGGGCGAGCGGCTCCCAGCCCGTCCCCCGGAAGTGCACCAGGCGGTAGCGGCTGTCGGTGCGGAACTCGGCCACCTCGACGAGGACGGTGGGGGTCTCGTGTGCGCTCATACCACCCACCATCGACCGCGCCCACCCGCACCGCATCCCCGGCCACCGCCGTACGGCGGAGCGCACCGCCCGGCCCGCTCCGTCGTTGAGCACCACGGTTGCCGCCATCTGGCGGACCGTCAGGGGAGGCGCAGCGGTGGAGGTGCAGCGGTGAACGAGCAGTGGCAGGCCCCGTGGCAGTACGAGTGGGAGCGCCAGCCCCCACCTCCGCCCACCCACCCGTGGCAACCCCCGGTCACCCCCTTCCCCGTACCCCCGCCCTCTCCGGCGCACCGGAACCGCCGCCGCGCCGCCTGGGCCGCCGGCGCGGTCGGCGTCGTCGGCCTGCTGGCCCTCCTCCCGGGGGCCTGCTCCTCCGACCAGGCCCCCACCGCCGCCGTCCTCAACTCCCCCGAGCCGAGCCCGGTCACCTCCCCCACCCCGATCCCGCTGCCGCCCCCACCATCGCTCCCCGCCCTCACCCCTCTCCCGTCCCCGACCCCGAGCCCCTCCTCCACCCGCTCCACCCCACCCCCGAAACCCCGTCAGCCCCGCTCCCCCAAGCCCTCCGCCTCCCCCAAGCCCCCCGCCTCCGCCAAACCGTCCCCCAGCCCGCCCCTGCTCGCCGCCCTCGGCATCTGCTCCCAGGCCGAACAGCTCGGCCAGTGGCCCCCCGGCTCCGAACAGGCCCGCATCTGCCGCGCCCTCTACGGCGGCTGACCCGCATCCTCGGCATCTGCGATGATCACCGCATGAGCGAGGACCCGTGGGACGACCTGCCCGGCATCGAGCAGGCCTTCATGATCAATGCCTTCGAGATCGACATCCTCCCGGGAGCCCGGGGTGATTTCGACGAGGCCGACCAAGACCGGCCGGTCGGCGAGATCGCCGCGGTCCTGCTCGCCCTCGTCGACCGCGGATGGGTCGAGGTCCGACGGATCGTGCCGTGGGTCTCGCCAGACGGCCGCATGGGGTACGGGCACGGAGATCTGGTGCCGCGCGATCACCTGGAGACGGTCCTGCAGGACGAGGCGAGCTGGGAGTACCCGGACGACGGCGACTGGATCGGTGCCCTGACCCTGGTCGAGACCGACGCCGGCCGGAGGATCACCCGCAAGGACCCGTAGGGCCGCGGTCGAGGGCCGGCACCGGGGCGCGGAGCTCCAGCCGGGTGTCGGCCGTGCTGGCCAGGTACCAGTGGCCGCCGACCAACGCCAGGCGGTAGTACGGGTCCTGGGGGTCGACGTCGACGAAGGCGGTGTCGGTGCCGCACAGCACGTCCACGCCGTGCCGCTCCGCCAGGCGTGACGCGATCCGCAGGTCGGGGTGGGCGCCGAGCCCGCAGTCGTCCCCGGCCAGCACGTCCAGGGAGAGCGGCCACGCGGGGTCCTCGTTGGCCACCAGCCCCACCCAGGCGTCTCCCGAGAGGTCCGGCGACCCGCCGTCGTCCGGTTCGACCACGATCCGCAGCCCCGGCAGGACCACCGCCTCGAACACGGCGCGCACCTCGGCGGGGGTGAGCTCCTGTGACACGGTGATGCTGAACATGACCGTCACCGAACCACACCCCACCGCCCCGCCGCACCCCGGACGACACCTGGTGGCGCCGGCGCCAGGTCCGCCGCCGTCACGAGGTGTTCATGCCGCGTTGACACCCGAGCGGACCTCGGCGACGCCCTCAGTCGAAGACGCGCACCCTGCGCCGGTCCGGCGGCAGCAGCAGGACCTCCAGCGCCTCCGCGCAGGCCCGCACCCGCGCCAGGAAGGAGGGCAGCCGGGCATCGGTGAGCACGTCCGGCGTGGACCGCAGCGCCAGGGCGAACCGCGCCCGGCCCGTCGAGTCCAGGACCGGGACGCCCAAGGTCCGGACGCCGTAGGCGGATTCACCGTCGTTCACGGCGTAGCCGACCGACCGGACCAGGTCGAGTTCCGCGGCCAGCGCGGCCCGGTCGACGATGGTGCGGTCGGTCTGCGCGGTCAGCGGCGGGAGTGCGGTGAGGTCGTCCTCGCCCGGGCCGGCCCAGGCCAGCAGGACCTTGCCGAGCGCGGTGGAGTGCAGCGGACGCCGCAGCCCGAGACCGGTGCTGGGCTGGATGGAGGCGCCGACCAGGATCACCGCGTGGTCGCCGCTCCGGATCGCCAGGTCGGCCGCGGCGCCGGTGGCGGTCGAGAGGGCCGCCAACTCCGGTGTGGCGCGGTGCAGTCCGCGTTGGTGCAGGGAGAGCTGGCCGAGCTCGGCGACGGCCGGGCCGAGCCGGTAGCGGGAGGTGCGGTCGCTCTGCTCCAGGAACCCGGCCGCGACCAGGGTGCGGGCCAGCCGGTGCGCGGTGGAGACGGAGAGCTCCATCTGCCGGGCCAGGTCGGAGGCGCTGAGTTCGCCCGTGTTGTCCCGGAAGCAGTGCAGCAGTCCCAGCGCGCGGGTGACCGCCTGGGCCCCGGCGGGGGCGTCCGTCGTCGTCATGTCCCCAGCATGCGAACGCTGCCACCATCTGGCAACCATTGCCGCAGTGTGAACGCGAGTTGCACCCCCTGACGGCTCTGCCAACAGATGGGTTCCCACCATGTGGCAGCCTTGCCCCGGCCGCCCGCTCCGTGCCAACCTCCAGTCACCAGGCCGCCGGGACCGGAAAGGAGCAGCACGATGACCATCGCTCGACCGCTGCGCCCGGCCCTCTCCCGCTGTTGTCGCTGACCCTCCCGCGACCGCTCCGCCCCTCCGCCTTGCCGCGTGGTGAGAACCCCGTGCGCCAACGCGTCACCACACTCTGGGAGTTCCGTCCATGGACCGACTCTGGTTCACCCGCTGCCCGGTGCCGACCGCCACCGGCATCGCCGCCGACCGAGGCCGACTGGCCGAGGAGTTCGCCCCGGACGGCATCACCGTCCGGTCGCTGCAGGAGGCCTCCGCCGCCGAGGCCGCCGACCACCACTTCACCCACGCCCTGGACGGGCTGTTCCGCGAGGGCGGCAACGTGCCTGCCCTGTGGGCCCGTTCGGGAGGCGAGCAGACCAGGCTGATCGGGCTGACCTGGATCGAGGAGCGGCAGTCGGTGCTGGTCCGGGCCGGCCGCGACCTCAGCGGGCCGGCCGCGCTGCGCGGGCTGCGGCTGGCCGTCCCCGTGCACCCGGTCGGGATCGACTTCTGGCGGGCGATGGCACTGGCCGGCTTCGCCGGTGCGCTGGCCTCGGCCGGACTCACCCTGGCCGACGCCGAGTTGACCGAGGTGCCGGGCTCCCCGGTCGGCCAGTGGGAGGGCGAGCTGACCGCCCTGCGGGAGGGCCGGGTGGACGCCGTCTACGTGAAGGGTGCGCTGGCGGTCGAGGCGGCCGAGCGCTTCGGGGCCGTGGTGGCGATCGACCTGGACGCCCTGCCGGACCGCCGGCACCGGGTCAACAACGGCACCCCGCGCCCGATCACCGTGCACCAACGCCTGCTGGAACAGCGCCCGGACCTGGTCGCCCGCTTCCTCGCCGTCCTGATCGAGTCCGCCGAGTGGGCCCGTGACCGGCCGGCCGAGCTGGCCCGTATCCTGAGCGCCGAGACCGGCGCGGGGGCCTCCGGAGTGGCCGGCGCCTACCACCCCGAGATCGGCCACTCACTGCAGATCGACCTGTCCGACGAGCGGTTGGACCTGCTGGCGCAGCAGGAGCGCTTCCTCTCCGCCCAAGGCTTCCTGCCCGCCCCGGTGGACGTCCGGAGCTGGGTCGACCCGGCCCCCCTGGCGCGGGCCCGCGCCCTGCTCGACTCCCGCCGCTCCTCCCTCCCCCGCCCTTCCCTCCCCCGCCACGGCAACTGACCCGCTACCAGAATGCGAACCTTCATGAACTCCCGCTGGCTCCCGTCCGCCGCGCTCCTCACCGCCGCCCTGCTCGGCCTGGCCGCCTGCAGCTCCACCAGCGGTGGTGCGACCGGCGACAAGGCCGCCCTGATCGAGGTCCGGATCCCCGAGGACGGCAACTCCGGTCTGCTCGCGCTGGCCAAGAAGGACGGCTCGCTGGACGCGGCGCTGGCCAAGGTGAACGCCAAGGTCGTCTGGACCGGCACCGCCGGGGCCTTCGCCCCCGCCGCTCAGCAACTCGACGCCGGTGCGCTGGACTTCGCCCAGGGCTCGATCACCTCCGCCACCGCCGCACTGGCCGCCTCCCCGGGCTTCAAGCTGTTCGCCGCCGTCGCCCCCGACGCACTCGGCGAGGGCATCCTGGTCAAGAACGACTCCGGCATCACCACCGTGAAGGACCTGGTCGGCAAGAAGGTCGCGGTCTGGCACGGCGGCACCAGCGAGTACCTGCTGCTGAAGGCGCTGAAGCAGAACGACATCCCGGCCGACCAGGTCGAGCGGGTCTACCTCCAGCCCAACCAGGCCGCCCCGGTCTTCAACTCCGGCCAGGTGCACGCCTGGTCCACCTGGGGCACCTACTCCGTCCCGCAACTCGCCGACCGCAACGCCCGTTTCCTGGTCAACGGAGGCCAGGTCGGCTCGGAGAACTACGCGGTCTGGACGGTGCGCACCAAGTTCGCCGACGCCCACCCCGCCGTGGTCAAGGCGCTGTACGAGTACCTGCACACGTCCGGCCTCAAGCTGCAGGCCGACCCGGGCGCCTACCTGAACGTGAAGACCGCCTCCGGGCCGGAGGCCGTCAGTGCCGCCCAGCGGGAGATCCAGATCCCGTTCGACAAAGCGCGGGGCGTCGCCGAGCCGATCACCGAGGCCGACCTGAACCGCTTCCACACCGTGGCGCAGTTCTTCGCCGACCAGCAGATCATCAAGGGCTTCTTCGACGTCAAGCCGTACCTGATCGACGTCAACACCCTTCCCGGGAGCGCCGGATGAGCAACGGCCTGCTGGTCACCCCCCGCCCCCGCACCGCCCGCCCGCGCCGGCCCGGCACCGCGCTCGCCCTGCGCGCCCTCGGCCCCCTGGTGGTCCTGCTCGCCTGGTACGCCGCCTCGGCCACCGGTCTGCTCACCGACGACCTGCTGGCCTCTCCCGGCGCCGTGCTCCAGGCACTGGGCGAGCTCTGGTCCTCCGGTCAGCTGGGCGACGCGCTCACCGTGTCCCTGGGCCGGGCCGGCACCGGTCTGCTGATCGGCGCGAGCACCGGCCTCGCGCTCGGCGTGCTGACCGGCTTCTCCCGGATCGGCGAGGAACTCGTCGACTCCACCGTCCAGTTGCTGCGCACGATCCCGTTCCTCTCGCTGGTCCCGCTGTTCATGGTCTGGTTCGGCATCGGCGAGACCGCCCGGGTGGTGCTGATCGCGGTCGCCACCAGTTTCCCGATGTACGTCTCCGCCTCGGGCGGGGTGCGCAACACCGACCGCAAGCTGATCGAGGCGATGCGCAGCTTCGGGATGGGCCGGGCCGCCCTGGTCCGCGAGGTGGTGCTGCCGGGCGCCCTGCCCGCGCTGCTCTCCGGCCTGCGGCTCTCCATGACGCTCAGCGTGATCGCGCTGATCGCCGCCGAGGAGATCAACTCCACTGCCGGGATCGGCTACTTGATGTCCACCGCGCAGGAGTACTCGCGCACCGACGTCCTGACCGTCTGCATCCTGGTCTACGCCCTGATCGGGCTGATCGCGGACGGACTCGTCCGCCTGCTGGAGCGCTTGCTCATGCCGTGGCGCACCCAAGGAGCACAGCGATGACCACGACCGTTCCCGACGGCACCGCCGTCCACCTGCGCGGCCTGCGCCGGACCTTCGGCGACCGGCACGTGCTGGACGGCCTGGACCTCGACCTGGCCCGCGGCGAGTTCCTGGCCCTGCTCGGCGCCAGCGGCACCGGCAAGACCACGCTGCTGCGGATCCTCGGCGCGCTGGACCGCCACGACGCGGGGACGGTGCTGGTGCCCGAGGCCCGCACCATCGTCTTCCAGGAGCCCCGGCTGGTTCCCTCCAAGAAGGTGTTGGCCAATGTCCTGGTCGGCCTGCCCCGGGGCGCGGCCGGCCGGGAGACCGCCCTGCGCGCGCTGACCGAGGTCGGGCTGGAGCGTCACGCCGAGGCCTGGCCCGCGACGCTCTCCGGCGGCGAGGCCCAGCGGGTCGCGCTGGCCCGGGCCCTGGTCCGGGAGCCCGAACTGCTGCTGCTCGACGAACCGTTCGCCGCGCTGGACGCGCTGACCCGGCTGCGGATGCAGGACCTGGTCGGCGAACTCTGCCGGGCCCACCGCCCGGCCGTGCTGCTGGTCACCCACGACGTCGAGGAGGCCGTCCGGCTGGCCGACCGGGTGGCCGTGCTGCGCGACGGCAAGCTCGTCACCGACGAGCGGATCCCGTTCGACCACCCGCGCGACCCCGCCGACCCGGCCTTCGCCGACCTCCGCCGCCGCCTGCTCGCCGACCTCGGCGTGCACACCCCCCTCGTCACCCCGTCTGCCTCTGGAGCGCACTGAATGACCGTCAACATCGGCGTGCACAACGCGAACCCGTCCCTCTACCACCTGTCCCGCCTCGGCCTGCTGGAGGCCGCCCTCGTCCCGCTCGGCGAGACCGTGGCCTGGCACCAGGTCGGGGGCCTGGACACCGCCGCCGCGCTGGCCGACGGCACCATCGACTTCGGCGGCACCGGCTCCACCCCGCCGCTCTCCGCCCAGGCCGCCGGGCACGACCTGGTGTACGCCGCCGTCTCCGCACCCCGCCCCGGCCACGGCGCACTGCTGGTCGCGGCCGACAGCCCGATCCGCAGCGTCGCCGAACTCGGCGGCCGGACCGTCGCGTTGGCGATCGGCTCCTGGCAGACGCACTTCACCGCCAAGGCCCTGGCCGCCGCCGGGCTGGGCTACGGCACCGACATCACCGCGCGGCGGTCCGACGCGGGCTCGTACGAGGACCTGCTGGCCGGCCGGATCGACGCCTGGGTGGCCCAGGGCGCCGAACTGGCCGCCGCCCGCCGGGCCGGGACGGTCCGCACCCTCGCCGAGGCCGGGGACGTGATCACCGACCGGTCCGTCTTCTTCACCCGCCGGGACTTCGCGGCCACCCGCCCCGAGCTGGTCTCGGTGATCGTGACCGCCCTCGCGGAGGCCGACGCCTGGGCCGCGAGCCACCTGGACGAAGCAGCCGCGATCGCCGCCGCCGACCAGGGCGGCAGCACGGCCGACTGGCGCGAGGCGCTCGCCGCCCTGCCCTGGACCCTGGAGCCGGTCTCCGCCGCCTTCCTGGCCGAGCAGCAGGAGGCCGCCGACATCCTGACCGCGGCCGGTTTCCTGCCCACCCCGATCACCGTCGCCGACGCCGTCCTCGGAGCCCGCTGATGCCCACCCCCGAAATCCTCTGGTACGTCATCCCGCGCGAAGGCGCGTTCCCCTGGGAACCCGAGGGCCGCCGCTCCGTCGACCTGGCCTACCTCCAGCAGCTCGGCGTCGCCGCGGACCGCCTGGGCTACGACGGCGCGCTGTTCGCCACCGACCTCTACGACGTCTGGCCGCTGGCCAGTGCGCTGGCCGCCGTGACCCGCCCGAGCTTCAAGCCGCTGCTGGCCGTGCACCCCGGGCTGATCTCGCCGACCCTGCTGGCCAAGATGGCACTGAGCTTCAGTCAGCTGTTCGGCCCCGACCGGCTCCGCTTCAACGTGGTGAACGGCTCCACCGAGCAGCTCCGGCAGTCCGGTCTGCACCTGGAGCACGACGAGCGCTACCTGCTGAGCGCCGAGTACTGGTCGATCGTCAAGCGGCTGACGGCCGGTGAGGTCTTCGACCACAAGGGCAGGTTCTACGACCTGCCGGGCGCGGGCAGCTCGCTGCGCGAACTCGCACCCGTCCAGGGCGGCCGTCACACTCCGCTCTGGTTCGGCGGCTCCTCCGCCCCCGGCATCGAGATGGCCGCCGAACACGTCGACGTCTACCTCACCTGGGGCGAGCCCCTGGAGCAGCTCCGGCAGAAGCTCGACCTGGTCCGCGCGCGGGCCGCCGCCCACGGCCGGACGCTGCGGCTCGGCCTGCGCCTGCACCTGATCGTCCGGGACACCGAGGAGCAGGCCTGGGCCGCGGCCGACCACCTGCTCGACGTCACCAGCCAGGCCACCTACACCCGGATGCTCGGCAACGGCGCCGAGGACGGCGTCGGCTGGCAGCGCCAGTTCCGCCAGCACGGCGGACGGGTGCCGCACCACGCGCGCGAGTTGGAGACCCACCCCAACCTCTGGCCCGGCATGAGCCTGTTCCGCCCCGGCCCGGGCACCGCCGTGGTCGGCAGCACCCGGCAGGTGATCGAGCGCCTCCAGGAGTACCGGTCCCTCGGCGTCGACACCTTCATCCTGTCCGGCAACCCGCTGCTGGAGGAGGCGTACCGGGTCGCCGAGACCGTGCTGCCCGCCCTGCGAGAATGACGGTCGGGTACGACCCACCGTCGGCCCGTCCGCCCGAGCAGGAGGCTCCATGCCCACGTCCACCGCCACCGTGTTCCGTGACGTCCGCCCGTTCGGCGAGGGCGGGCCCGTCGACCTGGTGGCCGTCGGCGGGGTACTGACGGACCGAGTGCCGGCCGGCGCGGCGGTGGAGTACGTCGAGGGCGGCGGGCGGATCGCGCTGCCGGGGCTGGTGGACGCGCACATCCACCCGGACAAGACCGCCTGGGGCGAGCCCTGGTACAGCCGCCGGCCGGCCGCCGGGCTGCCCGAGTACGTGAAGGGGGACGTGGAGCTGCACGACTGGCAGCGCACCTCCCTCGCGGACCGCGCCACCCGCCTGCTGGCCAACGCGGTGGCCCGCGGCACCCGCGCCGTCCGCGCCCACGTGGACGTGGCGCCGGCGTACGGGCTGGAGGCGGTGACCGGTCTGGCCGAGGCGCGCGAGCGGCTGCGCTCCGCCCTCGACGTGCAGATCGTGGCCTTCCCGCAACACGGGGTGCGCCGCGAGCCCGGGGCGGGGGCGCTGCTCGCGGAGGCGGCGGCGAGCGGGCTGGTGGACGCGGTCGGCGGGCTCGACCCGGCGGGGTTCGACGGGGTGGACGGCGGCGAGGGCCCGGCCCAGCTCGACCAGGTCTTCGCGCTCGCCGAGCGCCACGGCCTCCCGGTCGACGTCCACCTGCACGACCGCGGCGAGCGCGGCCTGGCGCCGCTGCGCGACATCGCCGCGCGGACGAAGGCGGCGGGGCTGCAGGGCCGCGTCGTGGTCAGCCACGCGTTCTGCGTCCCGGAGCTGACGGGCCGTGCGCTGGAGGAGCTGGCCGAGCTGCTGAGCGGTGCGGGCGTCGGGCTGACCACGGTGGCCCCCTCCGCCCACCAGGTGCTTCCGTTCCGCCGGCTGCAGGCCGCGGGCGTCCGGGTGGGTCTCGGCTCGGACGGCGTGCGGGACTCCTGGAGCCCGTTCGGCAACGCCGACATGCTGCACCGCGCCCACCTGCTCGGCTGGACCACCGACGCCCGCACCGACCGGGACCTGACCGAGTGCTTCGACCTCGCGGCCACCGGCGGCGCCGAGCTGCTCGGCCTCCCGGCCGCCACCCTCGCCCCCGGCTCCCCGGCCGACTTCTTCCTGGTCGAGGGCGAGTGCCTGCCCCAGGTGGTGGTGGACCTGCCCGCCCGTGACCTGGTGGTCAAGGGCGGGCAGGTCGTCGCCCGCGAGGGGCGGATCACCGGCTGAGCGGGGCTACGGCAGCGGGAGGCTGACGACCTGCGGGTCGTGGTCGCTCAGCTGGGTGCCGAACTCGCTGTTCAGGTGGACGATGTCGTACGCGTACGGGGTGGCCGCCAGGGCTCCGGAGACCAGGATGTGGTCGAGGACCTGGGAGTTGCCCTCGTACACGTAGGTGTGGCGCTCGGCCGCCGGCAGCGTGCGCGGCAGGTCGGTCAGCGCGCCGCCCGCCGTCAGGATGTCGGCGGTCTGCGAGAACTCGAAGTCGTTCAGGTCGCCGAGCACGACCACCGAGGCGGCCGGGTCGACCGCCAGCAGCTGGTCGGTGAAGGCCTTCACCACGCCCGCCTGGGCGGTGCGCTGGGTCTCCGAGGAGCGGCTCGGCGGCTGGTAGCGGCCGAACAGCGGCTGGTCACCGCCCTTGGAGTTGAAGTGGTTGGCGATCACGAAGACCGGCTTGCCGTGCCAGCTGAACTCCCCGGCCAGCGGCTTGCGGCTGGACGCGAAGGCGGAGTTGCCGGGGTCGATCCGGCTCGGGGAGTAACTCAGCGCGGGCGTACCGGAGTTGTTGACCACGGTGGTGGCGGTGGTGGCTCCGGCGCCGGGGCGGTCGGTGAAGCTGAGACCGCGGTCGGTGCGGTAGAGGAACACCTGGCGGATGTTGCCGCCGGGCTCGCCGCCGTCCTGGTCGTTCTGCGGGTTGATCTGGCGGTAGGAGTAACTCGGTCCGCCCGCCGCCGAGATGGCGGCGGTGAGCTTGGTGATGGTCTGGTCGGCGGCGGTCACGCCGTTGTCGGTGGCGCCGTTGTTGTCCTGGATCTCCTCCAGGGCCAGCAGGTCGGGGGCGCGCAGGTTGCCGACCACGGCGCCGGCCAGGCCGTCGAACTTGCTCTGCGGGTCGCTCGGGTCGAGGTTCTCCACGTTGAAGGTGGCCACGTTGAGGGTGCCGGCCGCCGGGGCGGGGGTGGTCTCCCTGACCAGGCCGCCGGGGCTCACCACCGGCGTGGCGGTGACCAGCAGCTTGAAGTTGCCGAAGGAGTAGTCGAGCACCCCGACGGTGGCCCCGGTCAGCGTGTCGCCGGTGTCGGCGGCCGGGGTGGGCGCCAACGCGTCGTCCAGCAGCACGCGTTCGGGGTTGAAGTCGCCCGCCTGGATCACGATGCCGCCGCGTGCCGTCCGGGTGGCGCTGCCCGCCGGGACGACGGGTATCTCGCCGACGGAGCTGCGCGGGCCGACCACGGCGGCGTCGCTCAGCTGGAGCCGCATGCCCTCCAGTGACTCCCAGAAGTCGATGCCGTCGGTCGTGGGCTGGAACGAACCGCCGGTCTCCACGTCGCCGTTGGCGTCGTCGTCGATCACCGCGGCGGGCGGCACCCGGCCACCTGTGCCGACCACCACCGGAGCGGGCAACGCGGCGCCGTGGGCGACCAGGGCGACGGTGGGCGAGGTGAGCTCCGTCGTGGTCAGGTTGTTGGTGCCACCGGTGCCGCCGGGCCGGTACTCGGCGACGGTGCCGCCGACCGTGACCGAGTCGGCGACGGCCACGGTGGGCGCCGAGGCGGTGTAGACGAACACGGCCTCACTGGTCGCCGGATCGGCGTCCGGGTTCGGGTCCTGGAACCAGAAGCCGGTCGCGGACACCGCCGTGACGACCCCCGGCAGACCGCTGACGGACTGGCCGGTCTTCGGCGAGCGGTGCGCGGCGCCCTGCACGTCGTGGATCCGGGCCGAGCCGCCTCCGCCGCCGTTGTAGGAGGAGTTCCGCGGGTTGGGCGAAGTCACGGCGAAGTCAGCCGAGTTGGCGTCGGTGTCGGTGGCGCCGCCACCGGACCGCACGGCGGCGGTGGTGTTGGCGAGGGCGCCGGTCGGCGAGCCCTCGGCGGAGCTGGCGCCGCTGCCGTAGCCGACGAAGTCCCGTACGCCCGGCTTGGTGGCACAGCCGGTGGAGCAGGTCAGCGCGGTGGCGTTGGTGACCAGGGCGACCTTGCCGGTGGTCGCGCTCATCGCGATGGTGCCGGTGCTGTCGGGGGTGGGCAGCGCGGCGCCCGCACCGCTGCCGGCGGCCTCGCGGACCAGGTGGTAGCGGCCGGGTGCGATGGTGCCGGAGAGCGCCGTGGTGGACCAGGACGATCCGGTGGACGAGGCGTACTGGACGGTCCAGCCGGACAGCGAGACGGTAGCGGACCCCCGGTTGTAGAGCTCGATGAAGTCATGGGTGTACGGGGCGCCGGAGTTGCCGCCACCGCCGTACACCTGGCTGATCACGACGTCCGGGGAGACCGCTTGGGCGGTCTGGCCGGGCAGGGAGAGCAGGGCGCCCAGCACGGTGGCGGCACTGGCCGCCGCCACCGTGCGTGGCCGCCGGAGCGACCGGATACGACGCGACATCGGGTGTCCTCCTGAGGAGCCGACGAGGGACGGGGACGGTACGGTCAGCACTCCTCCCCCGTCTTCCCCCGCTGACACCGACGCCCAGGCGTACGCCGGACGAACAGCCGGCGTGCTCACCTCACGGCAGCAGCCCGGCCGTCCGCAGGTCCAGGTCGATCCGCGGCGCCAGCGTCGCCGCCAGGGTCGAGGTGATGTGGCCGGTGTCCCGGTAGAGCAGCACCCCCTCACGGGCCGGCGGGCACTCCCCTTCGCCCGGGCAGAGCAGGGCGCGGTAGTCCAGCACGGTGACCCCGTACTTGGTGGCCAGGCCGTCGGTGAGCAACGGCTCGGGCAGCAGGGCCTGTTCACGCGAGAAGGTGCAGGTCTCGCCGGAGGCCAGGCAGACGGGGACGTCCTTGCCGGGCATCGGGGTGTCGGCCAGGTAGGCGACCGGCGCCCCGACGGCCTTCAGCCGCTCCAGGGCGGTGGCCCAGCCGGCCGAGCGCTGCTCGGCGCTGCCGAAGCGGTTCAGGCCGGCGACCACCACCAGGCGGGGCTTCGGGCCAGTGGCCAGCCGGGTGAGGGTGTTCTCCCGCCAGCGGTCGCACTCGGTGTACTCGCGGCCGAGCACCTCGTCCCGCACCGTCATGGTGGGCAGCGGGCAGCCGGGCTTGACCAACACCTCCAATGCCCAGCCGCGTTGGCGCACCACCGAGAGCAGCCCGGCCATCCACTGCCCGGCGTGCGAGTCGCCGAGCAGCACCACCCGGTCCGGGGAGCGGGTGTCGCCGAACAGGCAGGGCGGGCTCTGATCGGCCGTCAGGGCGATCTGGCAGTCGCCGGCCGGCGGGTGGTCGGTCCGGGCCTGGGCCAAGGTCGGGGTCAGACCGGTGAGTTGGACGCCGGGTGCGAGCAGCAGCGGGCCGCTCGGCGCACCGGCCGGGATCACCACCACGGCGTCCGGGTCGCCGAGGGCGCGCACGGCCCCGCCGCCCAGGGTGAGCCCGGCGATCAGCGGGACGGTGAGGGCCACCGCGCCGACCGACAGGCCCTTGCGCGGGGCGTTGGAGCGGCCGCGCCGCAGCGGCCTCTCGACGTAGCGCAGGGTCAGCCAGGCGGGCAGCGCGGAGCCGAGCGCGAGGGCGACCGTGACGGCCAACGGCAGGGCGCCGTACCGGGCCTGGGCCAGCGTCAGGACCGGCCAGTGCCAGAGGTACCAGGCGTACGACAGGCGGCCGGCGGCCCGCAGCGGCGGGCTGGCCAGCAGCCCGCCGGCCTGGTACCAGCGGCCGGTGCCCGGGCCGCTCAGCAGCAGGGCGGCGGTGCCGAGGGCCGGCAGCAGGGCCGCGCTGCCGGGGAAGGGGGTGGCGCGGTCGTAGAGCAGGGCGGCCGTCAGCACCGCGGCCAGGCCGAGCCAGCCGAGCAGGGTGGAGCCGAACAGGCGGCGCCGGTAGAGCAGGGCGGCGGCCCCGCCGATCGCGAACTCCCAGAGCCGGGTGGCGGTGGAGAAGTAGCCGAGCGGCGCGGCGTCGGCGGTCCAGCGCAGGCAGAGCAGCAGCGACAGCGTGCCGACCAGCAGCGTGACGGCCCAGACGGCCGGGCGGCGGCCCTTGGCCAGCAGCAGGACCAGGCCGCCCCAGAGCAGGTAGAACTGGTTCTCCACGCCCAGCGACCAGAAGTGCAGCACCGGGCTCGGGTCCCGGGTGGCGGTCAGGTAGTCGGTCTGCTGCCCGGCGAACCGCCAGTTGGCGAACTGCCCGGCGGCAGCCAGCAGGTCACGGGCCAGGTCGGCGCCGCGCAACGGGTCCAGCAGCAGCCAGCCGCCCAGCGCGGTGGCGGTCAGCACCACGGCGGCGGCGGGCAGGATGCGGCGGGCACGGCGAGCCAGGAAGTCCCGCAGGGCGAGCGGGCGGGGGCCGGCCAGCAGGCCGGTGATGAGGAAGCCGGAGAGGACGAAGAAGACGTCCACGCCCACGTAACCGCCGCTCAGGGCGGGGACTCCGGCGTGGAAGGCGAGCACCGTCAGCACGGCGACGCCGCGCAGGCCCTCGATGTCGGGGCGGAAGGGTGCGGCGCCGCTGCGCGGTGCGGGCGGCGCGGGGGCCGTTCTGGTCGGCCGGGTCAGGGTGATCAGGTCGGACACGGTGGTGCTCCTTGCGACGGCTGCGGTGGGTGTTACCGCCGGGCCCATGGGGGTGGGCCTCCCGGCGGCCGTTCCCGCGCCGGTGGGGCGACGCGCACGGAGGTGCTGAGGGTGTGGTGGTGCTGAGGGGTGTGGTGGCGCTCAGGGTGTGTCGGTGCTGAGGGCCGGTCAGAAGAGCGGGTCGGCCCAGCCGCTGGCCAGCAGGGCGGTGAGCGCGAGCACGGCGGTGACCGCGAGCGCCTCGGGGCGCCCGAAGCTCTCCGCGCCGGCCTCCGTGGGGGCCCGCTTCGGCCCGCGCACCTGGTCCTCGCCGCGCAGCAGCGCCCAGAGCGCGGTGAGCACCGGCACGGTGGTGTACGCGGTGAGCACCAGCAGCCCGGCCAGCGCCCAGTACGGCTGCCAGCCGTGCAGCAGGACGGCCCGCACCAGGCCGACGACGCCGGCGGCCAGGCAGAACGAGAGCCAGAGCACCCCGATCCGGCCGACGGTGCGGCCGAGCGCGGAGCGGCCGGCGATGGCGCCGGTGGGCACCCAGTCGGCACTGCGGCTGCGCAGCGCGTGGCCGAGCGCGATCACGTGGCAGAAGCCGCTGAGGAGTTGGACCCGGGTGACCTCGAACCGCCAGCGGGTGCGGGAGGCGGCGGGCAGCAGGGCGAGCGAGACCCAGAGCGGCGGCAGGAAGGGCAGCACCTGCCAGGGCTCGATCCGCTCGGGGGCGAAGAAGAGCAGCAGCAGGGCGGGCAGCGGCACGGCGAAGACGTTCACGGCGCTGCTGAGGTAGCCGAGGATGCCGTTCCAGAAGCAGATCCGGGCGGAGCGGGACAGCGGGCCGCGGTGGAAGTCGGGGTCGCGCAGCAGGGCGAGCGAGCCGAGGCACCAGCGGTACTGCTGGCTGATGAACGCGGACAGGCCGGTGGGCGAGAGGCCCTTGGCGAGCAGGGTGGGCACGTAGCGGGTGCGGTAGCCGTGCCGGGCCAGCGCGAGACCGGTGTAGAGGTCCTCGCTGTGGTCCGACTCGAAGAATCCGCCCGCGAGTTCGAGTGCGTGGCGCCGGTACAGCGCGTTGGTGCCGCAGCAGACGGTGCCGTCCTGGGCGTCCCGGGAGGGCTGGATCCAGCGGTAGAAGATCTCCTGGGTCGCTCCGGCCCCGCGCTCCAGCCAGCTCATCGAGGCGTCGGTGTCGAAGCACTGCGGGCTCTGCACGATGCCGGTCTCGGGCTGGTCGAAGTAGGGCACCAGGTGGTCCAGGAAGTCCTCGCGCGGGCAGAAGTCCGCGTCCAGCACCGCCACCAGGTCGGAACTACCCGCCGCCAGACCGAAGTTGAGGTTTCCGGCCTTCTTGAACCGGCCCCGGTCGGGTCGGCTGTGGTAGCGGAAACCGTACTCCTCGGCGAGGGCTCGGACGGCCGGGTCGTCGGCGTCGTCGAGCACCCGGACGGTCAACTCGCCGTCCCAGCGCACCCGGGAGACGTGCCGGTAGGCGTTCTCCAGGACGGTGAGGGGTTCGCCGCAGGTGGGCAGCAGCAGGTCGACGCTGGGGATCCGCTCGGGGCGCCAGGCCCGGAGCAGCAGTTGGTGGCTGTCCAGCGAGTGGCGGCGCTGGCGCTGGCCGTCACCGAGGCCGAGCAGCCAGGTGGCGCCGTTCAGCACCACCAGTACCAGGAAGGGCCAGAGCAGCGGGTGGCTCAGGGCGAACAGGCCGAGGGTGACGGTGGCTCCGGCATAGGAGAGCGCGGAGCAGAGCAGCACCCAGCGGCGCTGCGGGCCGAAGTACCAGTAGAGCTCCCGGTCGTCGGGCGGCTCCGGCAGGGCCGGAGCGGGCGATCCCGGCGAACCGGGCGTCGCGGACGGAGTGATCTGGCGTGCGGGCATGCGGAAGAAAGCCCCCCCCGGGCTCGAACGGACGGAACCGTACGCCCGTCAGTCTCCCACATTGGTCTGGACCAATCGTGAACAGGGTATGAATCACGCCAGGCAGTAAGGTTCCTGACGCTCCATCAACCCCTTCGCCCTCGCGCCCCAGCCTCAGAGCGCCTTCGTCAGCCGCTCGAACCGCAGGTCCTCACGGAGCGGAACGCCGAACCGCTCGTCCCCGTACGGGAACGGCGAGAACTCGCCGGTGCGGCGGAACCCGCGCCGCTCGTACCAGGCGATCAGGTCCGCCCGCTGCTCGATCACCGTCATCTCCAGCTCGCGCGCACCCCACTCGGCCCCGGCCACCCGCTCCGCCTCGGCCAGCACCTGCCGCCCGACCCCGCCGCCCTGGAGCTCCGGACGGACCGAGAACATGCCGAAGTACGCACGGTCACCCCGGTGTTCGAGCTGGCAGCAGGCCAGCAGCTCGCCGTCCCGCTCCGCCAGCAGCAGCCGGCTGCCCGGCGCCTCGATCACCGCGGCCACGCCCTCGGCGTCCGTCCGCTGACCCTCCAGCAGGTCCGCCTCGGTGGTCCAGCCGGCCCGGCTGCTGTCACCGCGGTAGGCCGACTCGACCAGCGCCACCAGCGCCGGAACGTCGGCGGGCCCGGCCGGACGGAAGGTCAGTTCGGAGGTCTCGGAGGTCATCGTCGGTACTCGCTTTCCGCTTCCCGGGCCGACCGCCGGCCCGCCCCTGCATCGTGCCACAGCGCCGCGCCATGTCGGCTTCCACCACCATCTGGGCGCCGATGGTGTGGTCTACGCGCCATGGCGCCGCTGTCCCGTGCATGACTACTCTCGTCCGCGCCCGGCGAGCCCCCTCGCTCGCCCGTCTCCCAGGAGTGCCCATGCCCCACCGTGCACCCGTACTCCGCACCCCCGCCGGCTCCCTGCTGCGCGCCGCCCTCGCGGCCGCCACCACCGGCGCCCTCCTCCTCGGCACGGCCACCCTCGCGCAGGCCGCCCCCTCCCCCTCCCACCCCTCCCACCCCGAGCGCGACTTCGCCGGCTCCACCGTGGCCGCCCACGAGGGCAGATCGGCCGCCGCCCCGCTCGCCTCCCTGGCCGTCACCCAGACCCTCGGCAACGACGTCTCCAGCTGGCAGGGGAACGTCAACTGGTCCACCGCCAAGGCCAACGGCGCCCGCTTCTCCTACGTCAAGGCCACCGAGGGCACCAGCTACACCAACCCGTACTTCGCCCAGCAGTACAACGGCTCCTACAACGCCGGCCTGATCCGCGGCGCCTACCACTTCGCCCTGCCGAACAACTCCAGCGGCGCCACCCAGGCCACCTGGTTCGTCAACCACGGCGGTGGCTGGTCGGCCGACGGCAAGACCCTCCCGCCCGCCCTCGACATCGAGTACAACCCCTACGGCGCCACCTGCTACGGCCTCTCCCAGAGCGCCATGGTCAGCTGGATCCGCTCCTTCTCCGACACCGTCCGCTCCCGCACCGGCCGCTACCCCGCCATCTACACCACCACCAACTGGTGGCAGCAGTGCACCGGCAACAACGCCTCCTTCGCCACCACCAACCCCCTCTGGCTCGCCCGCTACGCCTCCACCCCGGGCACCCTCCCGGCCGGCTGGACCTACCAGACCATCTGGCAGTTCGCCGACTCCGGCCCCCTCCCCGGCGACCAGAACTACTTCAACGGCGCCTACGACCGCCTCCAAGCCCTCGCCAAGGGCTGACCCCCCACCCCGGCCCGGGAGGCACCCCCGCCTCCCGGGCCGGCTCCGCTCAAGCCCTACCAGCCGAACTGCGGCTGCCCGACGATCCGCGCACCGACCTTGGACGCCAACCACGTCGCCCGCTCATGCCCGTCGGCCCGGTCCGAGTTCGCCTTCGCCAAGGCCTTCGAGAGCCACTACGGATCACCACCGGGCACCCACCGGAAGCGGGCCACGACACCGGTGGGCGGACCGCGCGCCGCCGGCTGACCGGCCCCTCGCCTCAGGCCTCGTCGAGCACGGCCCGCAGCATCTTCCGTACCACCCCGGCGAGTTCGGCGCGATCCGGCGCCGGGCGGGTGCGGGCGGTGGCTCCGGCGAGGCGGTCGTAGAGCAGGCCGTCAGTCCAGGAGACCATCAGGTCGGCCGCCGACTCCGGGTGGACGGCGCCCAGCGCACGGAGCAGCACCACTGCCCGGGCCCTCGCCGCACTGCCCGCCTGTTCCAACTCGGCCCGCAGCTCCGGTCGGCGGGCAGCCTCCAGGCTGAGTTCGAAGCGGACCAGCTGCCGCTCGCGGGCACCCGTCAGCCAGTGGTGCAGCAGCGCGGCCAGCCCCTCGGCCACCGCGTCCACATCCGAAACTCCGCCCAACTCGCTTCCCCCGGAATCGAGTTCGGCGAGGTCCAGCTCGGCCAGCCGCCGGTAGCAGGCGCCGATCAGCGCCTCCCGGGTGCGGAAGTAGTACGAGGTACTGCCCGCCGACAGCCCGGCTTCGAGGTCCACCGCGCGGTGGGTCAGCCCGCGCAGGCCGAGCGAGGCGACGGTGGCGATGGCGGCGTCGGCGATCAGGGTCCGGCGATCGGGGGTGGACATGTGAACACTCTACAGCTGTAGAGTGTCCACCCAGAAGCCTCTACACCTGTAGAGGCCGGGAGGAGGCACCCGACATGACGGATCGTCACGCCCTGATCGCGGGAGCGGGCATCGGAGGACTCACCGCGGCGGTGGCACTGCACCGGCGCGGCTGGCGGGTCACGGTCTGCGAACGGGCCACCGCCGTCTCCGCCGTCGGCGCCGGGATCGTGCTCGCCCCGAACGCCCTGCGCGCCCTCGCCACCCTCGACCTCGGCCCCGCCATGGCCACCGGACAGCCCCTCTCCGGCACCGCCGGGCTCCGCCGCCCGGACGGTCGCTGGCTCACCCGCTCCGACACCGGCTCCCTCACCGAGCGGTACGGGCTGCCCGCCCGCGCCGTCCACCGCGGCTTCCTGGTCGAGACCCTCACGTCGGCCCTCCCCTCCGACGCCATCCGCACCGGCACCGCGGCCACCGGCACCACCCAGGACGGGGACACCCCCGTCCTCCACACCACCACCGGCGACCTGCGCGCCGACGTGGTGATCGCCGCCGACGGCATCCGCAGCGCGCTGCGCCGGCAGCTCTTCCCCGCCCACCCCGGCCCCCGCCACGCGGGGGAAGCGGGCTGGCGCGCCGTCGTCCCCGGCGACGGTCTCGACATCCGCCAGGCGTCCGAGACCTGGGGCCGCGGCGAACGCTTCGGCATCGTCCCGCTCGCCGACGGCCGGATCTACCTCTACGCCACCGCCAGGAGCCGGCCCGGCACACGCCCCACCGACCACCGCGCCGAACTGCTCCGGCGCTTCGGCGCCTGGCACGACCCGATTCCGACCCTGCTCGAACGCCTCGGCCGGATCGACCCGGCCGCCGTCCTCCACCACGACCTCGACGAACTCGCCGTCCCACTACCGCAGTTCCACCACGGCCGGGTGGCCCTGCTCGGCGACGCTGCCCACGCCATGACGCCCAACCTCGGCCAGGGCGGCTGCCAGGCGATCGAGGACGCCGTCGTCCTGGCCCACCTGCTCGACACCACCCCCGACACCCCTCGCGCCCTCGCCGCCTACTCCACCGCCCGACTCGACCGCACCACCGCCATCAGCCGCCGCTCCCGCCGGGCCGGGCAGCTCGCCGCGCTCACCAACCCCCTGGCCACGGCCCTCCGCGACCTCGCCCTCCGCACCGCTCCCCCGTCGCTCGCGCTCCGCGCGATGGACGAGCTCTACGCCTGGCAGCCCCCGACCGCCTGACCACCCGTCCGATCGCGGGCGCGCCCGGCCGCACTCCCACCCGGGCGCGGTGCCCCCGTAGGCCCGCCGGGCACACCGGAGACCCTCCCTCGTGCGGAGCAACCATCGTGACGTCCCGTCACACCCCGCTCCGTCGAGGCCTCAGCGGGCTCGGACCGCCAGGAGCACGCCGCCGACCGGCGCAGTGATCGCCTGGCTGCCGCGCTCGATGCGCCTCGCATGCCTGCGACGTGCGTGATCACTCGTCGTCGGTGTCCTCCAGCTCCTCCCGCCACGCGGCGAGCTCGTTTCGGGTGTAGAGGGTGTCGGGGTGGTCGGGCCCCAGCACCCTGAGCTGATCGGCGAGCAGTTCCTCGTACGCCGTCACGGCCCCCTCCACATCCCCGGCCCGTCCCCGCCACATAGCCAGGCCATCTCGGCTGTCAAGGGTGTCGGGATGATCGGGGCCAAGCACCCTGAGCTGATCGGCGCGCAGTTCTTCGAACGCGGCTGCGGCCCCTGCCGCATCCCCGGCCCATCCCCGCCAGAAGGCCAGGACGTTTCGGGTGTCGAGGGTGTCGGGGTGGTCGGGACCAAGCACCCTGAGCTGATCGGCGAGCAGTTCCTCGTACGCCGTCACGGCCCCTGCCGCATCCCCGTCCTGTGCCCGCCAGAAGAGGAAGATGCCACGGGTATTGAGGGTGTCGGGGTGGTCGGGACCCAGCACCCTGAGCTGATCGGCGAGCAGTTCCCCGTACGCGGCCACAGCCCCTGCCACATCCCGTGCCTGTGCCCTTCCGGTGGCGAGGTTGAGCAGGGCAATGCGGGTGTAGGGGTGGTCCGGGCCGTGCACCCGAAGCTGGTCGGCGAGCAGTTCCTCATGTGCAGCCACAGCCCCCACCACATCCCCGGCAGCCCCCCGCGACAACGCGAGGCTGCCACGGGTATTGAGGGTGTCGGGGTGGTCGGGACCAAGCACCCTGAGCTGGTCAGCGAGCAGTTCCTCGTACGCGGCCACAGCCCCCACCAAATCCCGTGCCTGCCACTGCCAGTAGGCCAGGTCGCTCCGAGCGTCGAAGGTATCGGGGTGGTCGGGGCCGAGATGGTTGGTGGCGGATTCGACCAGGTGCTGGAAGTGGTCGCGAGCGGCGGCGGCCTGACCGCTGAAACCGAGGCTGTTTCCGGCCTTGGACAGCACCGGGTGGGCGACCGGCCGGTGCAGGAGGTCGAGGGCGTGGCCGCTGAGGGCGGTGGTGTTGGCCCGTAGGGCCTGGGCCAGTGCGATGTCGGTCTCGATGTCGGGCCAGACGGCGAGCAGGGCGTCAGCTGCTGCGCTGGCGTGGGGGATCGGGTCGAGGGTGTCGCGGACGGCGCGTTGGAGGAGCTGGTGGACCCGCACGGCTTGGTGAGGGGTCTCGGGGTCGTGGGTGATGAGGCCCAGCCGGTGCAGCACCCGCAGGGCCGCGACGGCATCGGCTTCCGTGACGGCGGAGACGGGCTCGGTAGCCGTGGTGGCGGCGGTACTTCGCATGAGGCGGGCCCACCAGCGGCGCGACCGCTTCGGGGCGGGGAGGGCGCGGGTGGGCGCGAGGTGGGCACGGGCGGGGGTACCGGTGAGGACGGTCTCAGGGATGCCATTGGCATCAAGGAACGCGGCAAGCCCCAGCATCGGGGCCGCCAGCCCCACAGGGTGCAGGGCGTCGGCGCGCTCGATGGACAGGGCCCAGGCGGCGGAGACGGCGTGGGTCTGGTCGTCGGGCAGCACCGCCAGGGCGGTGTCGGCCAGGGGGCGGGTGCGGTCGGCGAGCAGGGCCCGGTAGTCGGTGACGGAGATGCCGGCGTCGATCAGGTAGGCGGCGGCCTGCGACAGCGCGAGCGGCAGGTGCCCGAGGTCCGCCGCCAGGGCGCGCAGTTCGCCTTCGGGTTCGTGCCGGTCGCGGGCGGCGAGGGCCTCGGTCAGGTAGGCGAGGGCCTCGTCGGCGGTGAAGACGCCGACCTCGACCAGGCGCCGCCCGCCACCCGACAGTGCGGCGTCCCTCCGACGGGTCGTCACCAGGGTCCGGCCGTGCGGGCTCTGCGGCGGCCACCCGCCCCGCAGGTCGTCCGGATCGCCGACGTCGTCGAGCACGACGAGCCAACGGCACGGCCGCTCCTCGGCCTTGGGTTCCAGCCACGCCAGGAACGCCTCCGCCGCACCCTCCCGCTCCGCACCGAGCACCTCGGTGCCGGCCTGCGCGAATCCGGCCGCGACCGCCTCGGCGCTGGCCGCGGTGATCCACACCAACACGTCCAGCTCACCGCCGCTCCAGGCCGAGCGGGCGTAGTCCGCGGCCAGCTGCGTCTTGCCGACACCACCCAACCCGGTCAGCACACCACCCGCCCGCACCCCGCCGGCCGGACCGACCACCGCGGTCCCGCCGCCCTCCAACACCCCGGCCAGCCGCACCGCCTCCGCCCGCTCCTGGAACGAGCCCGCCCGCAGCGGGATCCGGCCGACCTGATGCGGCCACCTCGCCGGCATGGGCGGGGCCGCGTGGACGACGTAGTTGGTGTGGACCGTCACCGGTGCGTGAATGTCGCCCGCCGCCACCGAGGCGTGGCCGCTCGCGACGACCGAGGGATCACCCCCGCCCTCATCGACGTCCCTCACGAAGGCCTCTCCCCACCCGCTGACAGCACCGCCTCGGACGGTACCCACCGCACCACCCCGGGGCCGACCGAACGACCAACCCGTTACACACACGCCGCCGCCCACGCGACGCCCCGAGTCAGTACACGATTGGAGCATCACCCTGGTCCGGCCGGCGTCCAGGGCGTGGAAGGTGACCATCCCGGCGGCGTCGGTGCCGTGGGACGGCTGCCAGGGCGATCCGTTCGCCCGGGATCAGTTCGGTGACCGTCGCCTCGGTCGGCAGGCTGCGACACTGCCCTGACGTAGGCTCAGCGCAGCGGCGCCGCACCGGAGCAGAGCCGCCGCCCGGTCCCCAGGTCGAAGGTGTCGGACACCATGAGGGCCCCCGTCCCGACCAGCACCACCCCCGCCACCAGGGCGACCACCGCGAGGACGCCGTACCTGGCCCGGCCAGCCAGCCGCAGGGCGAGCGGCACCAGCACGGCGAGCAGCCCGAACCCGAGCACCCCCCAAGCCCCCACCCGCATACCGGAGTTGGCGGGCAGGTCCAGGCAGCTCGCCAGCACCGCCCGGTGCCGCTCCTCGTACGCCACCTCGAACCACCACGCGCAGAGCGCACCGAGCACCGCCGCCACCACGGCGAACACACCGGCCCCCGACGGAGCCCGACGGGCCGTCATCAGTACCAGCTCGGGGAGACTCGGACCACCCGCACGCGCTGCTCGCCCTCGGACTTCTCGGTGGCGGGCAGGCGGCCCTCCAGGCTGACGTTCTGCCGGGAGGTGGTGTGCTGGGTGTACTTGACGTCGCCGTCGGGGGTGACGGCGGTGACCACGGCTGCGTGGTGGGTGTTGCCCTTCTCGATGTGCTCGTTGTCGCCGGCCTGCTCGTAGAAGATCAGGTCACCGGGCATGGCCTCCGAGACCGGGACCTCGTGACCGCCGTTCTGCAGCATGAAGTTCTGCAGGTTCTCGGCGGCGCCCCAGCTCTTGGAGTAGTCCATCCGCTCGTCCCACCACCCGGAGTCGGCGTCGTCGTCGCGCCCCCAGCTGTCGTCGGACCAGCCCGGGCCCCAGCCGCTGTCCGGCTTCTCCCGCAGGCCGCCCTGCCTGAGCGACTCGGAGGCGAAGTTGGTGCAGTTGTTGTCGAGCTTGTCGATCGAGGTGTCGTCCCAGTGCTCCAGCGCCCACTGCACCTGCTTGACCCGGTCGTACTTGCCGTCCCGCCCCCGCAGGTCGAGCTTCACGCTCTCCGGGATGCCGTCCAGGTTGGCGATCCGCACCGGTTCGGCGCGCATCAGCTCGCGCTGCTCCTGGACCGAGAGCCCGGCCCACCAGTCCCGGACGACCTGCGGGTCGCGGCCGTCGGGGATGGCGGCCGAGAGGATGTTCATCTGGGTGTGCGAGGCGGCGGTCTGGGCCTCGTCCAGCGCCTTGGCCGGGTCGGACTCGTAGGTCATGCCCATCAGCGCGCGCAGCTCCGGCTCGGCGAGCGCATCGGCCTCGCGGGCCTGGCGCAGCGCCTCCTTGATGAGGTCGGAGACGTCGTTGAGGTCGGTGAGCTTCTGGCTGGTGACGCCGTCGCCCTGGGTGGAGGCGTTGCCGTTCTCGTCCACCGTGATGCCGTGGGCGTCGGCGAGTTCGAGGGCGTGGTGCAGGGTGCGCCGGGCGTACTCCATCGACGAGGCGAGCCCGTCCAGCACCATGGTGATGCCGCGCATGACGTCGGCGCCGGCCTCCAGCCGGTCGGCGACGTCCTTCAGATCGCCGGCGGCCTCCCGGCCGACGGCGTCCGTCCAGTTCTCCTCCAGCGGGCGGGAGCCGTTGGCCCGGATGTCCTCGGCCGCCTGCAGCGCGTGCTTGGAGAGCGAGAGCCAGTCCTCGGCGGCGGCCTGCCACAGGCTCGGATGGGCGTTCTTGAGGTCCGAGAAGGTGATCATGCCGCTCACGCCCGTCCGAGCTCGGTCATCGCGGCCCGCATCCGGGCCTCCGCCTCGGCGTCGGCGGCGTCGTAGCCGTCGGCCGAGCTGTGCAGCTGCTCCGAGAGCCGCTGCAGACGGTCGGCTAGCACCACCATGTGACGCTCCCAGTCCGCGGCGCACTCCCGCAGCGTGGCCGCCGAGGACCAGCCGGGGTCCGCGGAGCCCGCGGTCTCGCTGGAGTCCAGCGCACCGGAGAGCCGGCTCCTGGTCTGCCCGCTCAACTCCCCCATGCTCGTCCCCGCCCTGCGCACCCCGTCAGTGGAGATGCCTATGTCCTGCATCCGGACCCCCGTCCGTTCCCCGTCTCGACACCGGTCGTAGCCGGAGCCACCCTAGCGGGGCCGTCCGACGGTGCGTCAGGAGCCCTGGGTGTCCTGCTCCACGGTGGTCTTGAAGGACTGGAGGCAGCGCTGGGCGTCGTGGGCGGTGAAGCCGAGCCAGTCGGTGACGCTGTCCAGGACGCCGTGCGGGGTGTGGTCGAGTTGGAGCATCACCCTGGTCCGGCCGGCGTCCAGGGCGTGGAAGGTGACCACCCCGGCGGCGTCGGTGCCGTGGGACGGCTGCCAGGCGATCCGTTCGCCGGGGATCAGTTCGGTGACCGTCGCCTCGGACTCCCGCTGCTCGCCGTTGACCTCGGTGACCCACTGCAGGGCCGAGCCCGACAGCCGGACCGCCTCGACCCCGTGCAGGAAGCGCGGGTAGCCGGGGCTCGCCAGCCACCGTTCGTACGTGGCCGTCACCGGCGCTTCGACCTCCACCGACTCCGCTATGTGCGACACGGGACACTCCTCTGCGTTCGACAACGGTTCCGTCCGGCTCCGCCTGCCCCCGATCCGCCGGCCCACACCGACCCTGCCCCGAGAAGCCCGCCGCCGTCTCGGTCCGCAGACGCACCACCGCCTGACGGACCGTCGGCCGCTATCGTGCCGGGATGACCACCGCGCCCCAGTCGCCCCGGCCCACCGAACCGCCGCAGCCCGCCGTCCTCTCCCTCTCCGAGGTCTCGCTGCACCGCCCCACCTCCGGCCAGGAGGTCATCCTCGACCGGGTCGACTGGACCGTGCGGACCGGCCAGCACTGGGCACTGCTCGGCGCCAACGGGGCCGGCAAGACCACCCTGCTGAAGATCGTCGGCGCGGTCACCTTCCCCACCTCCGGCTCGGTCGAGGTGCTGGGCGAGCGCTTCGGCAAGGTCGACCTGCGCCAACTCCGGGCCCGGATCGGCCTGGTGTCGAGCGCTCAGAGCGTCCCGCAGGACACCACCGCGCACACCGTGGTGCTGACCGGGGCCACCGGCACGGTGCAGCCGGTCTGGCAGGCGTACGACGCGGCGACCCGCGAGCGGGCCCACCGGCTGCTGACCGAGCTCGGGCTGAAGGAGCTGGCCGAGCGCCGCTTCGGGGACTGCTCCAGCGGTCAGCGCGCCCGCGTCCTGATCAGCCGGGCCCTGATGGCCGACCCTTCCCTCCTGCTGCTCGACGAGCCGTTCAACGCCCTCGACCTGCCCTCCCGCGAGGACCTGATCGACGCGCTGCACCTGTTGGCGGACCGTCAGCCCGGCCTCACCACCATCACCGTCACCCACCACCTCGAGGAGCTCCCGCCGAACACCACCCACGCGCTGCTGCTCCGCGACGGCCGGGTGCTGGCCTCGGGCCCGGTCGCCACCACCCTGACCGCCGAGCACCTCAGCGCCTGCTTCGGCCGCCCGGTCCAGGTCACCCACGACGAGGGCCGCTGGTACGCCCGTTCGGGTCGCAGCGGCGGCTGACCCGAACGGATGGCTCCTGGTACACGGGTTCCCGCGCCGGGTACACGCGAGGAGGCCCGAACGGAGGCATCCATGTCCGTCCCCCGGCAACCGCACCCTCACCGGTGAGGCGCGCAGCGCGCCGGGCCGCCGCCGAACTGTGGGCGCGCGGCCGTGAGATCGAGCTGCTCCACCGGGCCATGGCCTTCGCCGCGCTCTGCTTCGTCACCCTCGTCCCCCTCCTCATCGTGATCGCCGCTGCCTCCCCCACCCAGGGCAGCGGCATCGCCGACTGGCTGATCGACGGCCTCGGCCTCTCCGGCCGCTCGGCCGACCGGGTGAGCGAGCTGTTCGCCTCGCCCCGCCAGGTGCTCAGCACCACCACCGCCCTCGGCCTGACCGCTCTGGCGGTCTTCGGCATCGGTCTGATGTCGGCGGTCCAGAACGCCTACGAACGCATCTGGGGCCTCCCGGCCGGCGCCTGGCACAACGTCTGGCGCCAGACCGTCGCGCTGGCCGGCCTGATCGGCTACATCCTGGCCGCGGCCTGGAGCGGCGTGCCCTGGCACGACACCGCCGCCCGGGCCGCGCTCCGCTGGTCCACCACCATCGTGGCGGGGGTCCTGCTCTTCTGGTGGCTGCAGCACTTCCTGCTCAACTCCCGGGTCCCCTGGCGCACCCTGTTCCCGGGTGCCCTGTGCACCGTGGTCGCCCTGACCGGTCTACGCGTCTTCTCCCGGCTGGTCTTCGCCCCGCTGGTGGTCGACAGCGCCATCTCCTACGGAGTGGTCGGCACCGTCCTGGTCGTCCAGTCCTGGCTGATCGGCGTCGGCTACACCGTCTACGGCGGCGCCCTGGCCGGCCGGACGCTGCACCACACCCGCCACCCGGACACCGACCTCGACACCACCCCCGACAGCGCCCCCGGCTGATCAGTAGGCGCGCGCCGAGGGCCCGAACAGCACCAGCGCCGCGTCGTCCTCGCGCGGCGCGCTGGCGTGCAGCTCCACTGCGGCCCGCAGGTCCGACAGGGCGTCAGCAAGGAGCGGTGCGTCCAGCAGGTGGGCGTGGTCGACGAGCGGGAAGAACCGCCCGGCGCGGTCGCGCGCCTCGACGATCCCGTCGGTGTAGAGCAGCACGCGGTCCCCGTCGGCCAACCGCAGGCGGCTCCGGCCGGGGCCCTCGCCGAGCAGGTCCCCCAGACCGAGCGGCAGGCCGGGCACCGTCGGCTCCACGAAGGCGGTGCGGCCGTCCACCGCCCGTACCAGGGGCGGGAGGTGACCGAAGTTCAGCACGCTCAGCACGCCGTCCTCGGTGTACTCGACGAGCACGAGCGTCACGAAGCGGTCCGAGTCGCGGCCCCGCCGCAGCGCGCGCTCCATCCGCTCACCGATCCGGTCCAGGCTCTCCACGTACGGGGCGGCCTCCCGGAACGCGCCGAGCACCCTGGTCGCGGTCCCGGCGGCCTCCAGCCCCTTGCCCTGGACGTCCCCGATCACCATCCGCACCCCGCCCGGCACGGCGGCCACGCCGTACAGGTCGCCGCCGATCGGCGTGGTGTGCCCGGCGCAGGTGCAGGAGGCGGCCACCGCCACCGGTCCGACGCTGGCCGGCACCGGCTCGAAGACCACCTGTCGGGCGACCCGCACCACCGGGGCCAGTGCGTCCAGCGCCCTGCGTGCCTCGTCCCGGGCCCGTTCGGTCCGGTGCCGCAGGACGGCCGCGTAGGCGGCCGCGGCCGTGACCCCGACGATGGTCGAGTAGGCGACCCAGGCCCGGAAGCTGTGCGCGGTGCCCGCGGACACGGCGACGACCAGACAGACGGACAGCGCCACCGCCCCCGTCCACACCACCCGCCTGACCCGCTCGTTGGCGGCGGCCACGGCGGGCGCGACGGAGTAGGCGGCCAGCAGGGTCAGCTCCTCGCCCACCAGGACGTCGGTGCCGACCACGACGGTCAGCACCGCGAAGGGATAGGCGGCCACCAGTCGGCGGCGCACGGTCGTGGTCACTGCTCTCACCTGCCTGTCGGGGGACGCTCCCCCCGGGCACGTGCCGCGAATCCTATCAAAACAGGCAAAGAGCAGGCAAAGGATGAATAAAGCAGAACTAACGGCTGAAACGGCGGAAGTCGGGGCACCTGCTCATACTGGGCCGCATGGAAGAGAAGACCACCACGTCCGAGCGCCCCTCGACCGTCACCGTGCGCGGCCGGTCCTTCCGGCTGCGGACCCTCGGGATCGTCCTCCTCGCGGCCCTGGCGATCTGGTTCATCGGCGTCAACACCGCCTCGGTCCGGATCAGGCTCTGGATCCCGACCGTCACCCTCCCGCTCTGGCTGGTGCTGGCGGCCACCCTGCTCGTCGGCGCCGCGATCGGCTGGATGGCCGCCCGGCGCCGCGCCAAGCGCTGACGCCGGGCCCACCCCGGTCGGAGCCCGGCCCGGCGCCGGCCTGAGGCCGCGTCACTTCGCGGGGTGCGCCATGGAGTCGATCGCGATCGCGGCGGCCACGATGGTGGCCTTGTCCACCGCGTCGGAGACGTCGAGGCCGTAGGTGTCCCGCATCCGGAACCACTTCTTCGAGACCTCGGCCACCTTGATGCCGTCCTGCTCGATCGTGTACTCGTGGTCGACGATGTTGCCCTGCACGGAGAGCTCGCCGCCGTCCTCCTGCTTGATCGTCCAACGCTCCCTCAGCGGACTGATCAGGGCCTTCTTCACCAAGGCGATCCGCTTCCCGTCCGCGTCCTCGATCTCCATCGAGTCCTTGATCCGCAGCGGCCGGCTCTGCACCTTCGCCACCCGCCGCCCGTCCGGCTCCTCGATCGCGTAGGTGTGGCGCAACCGCAGCGCCTTCCCGTTCACCTTGTAGGCGTGCTCCCCCGCCTCGTCGTCGATCCAGTAGTCGTCCCCGATCGAGAACATCTTCTGCTGCATCCGGTAGCGGGTGACGCCCTCCCCCGCGTCGAACGCGTGGTTGGCCTGGCGCCGGGCCCGACGGTCCTCGAACATCCCACGATCCTCTCCTCGGCGATCCGCTCCCTTCCTACCGCCGCCCCGAACGGCCCGCGCGCCTTGCGGGCATTCGAAGGACCCCTGGAGCGAACGCCGCCCGTACAGGGGTGGTGACCGCACCGACCTGTCAGGGCCATGCTGAACCTCCGCCCGCACGAACCCCGGAGGACACCACCATGCGCCGCCTGCTCCCGATCGCCCTCGCCACCGCCGCCACCCTCCTCTCCGCGCCCGCCCTCGCGGACACCGCCACCGCACCGGCCCGGGCCGGGGCCGGGGCCGCAGCCGGCGTCACACCCGTGATCCTCGTGCACGGCCGCAACGCCGGCCCCGGCGTCTGGGGCGCCGCGACCGCCGCGCTCGCCGCCCGCGGCGTCCCCGCCGACCGGATCTTCGCCTGGTCGTACGACACGTCCGCCTCCACCAACGAGGTGCTGGCCGGCCGGCTCGCCACCTACGTCGACCAGGTGCTCCGCGAGACCGGCGCGGCCAAGGTCGACCTGGTCGCACACAGCCTGGGCAGCCTGCCGACCCGTTGGTACGTCAAGTTCGGCGACGGCGGGCGCACCGTGCGGAACTGGGTCTCCCTGGGCGGCCCCAACCACGGCACCGGCCTCGCCTGGTTCTGCGCGCTCTGGGACCAGGGCTGCAAGGACATGACCCCGAACTCCTACGTCCTCGGCCACCTCAACGCCGCCCCCGAGACTCCCGGCCCGGTCCGTTACCGCACCTTCTGGTCCTCCTGCGACGAGCAGATCTCACCTCCCTCCAGCACCGAGCTCGCCGGCGCCGTCAACACCCGCACGGCCGCCTGCCTCAAGCACAACGACCTGCTGACCGACCCCACCGTCCTCGCCCAACTCGCCGCCTCGCTCACCGACTGACCCCTCATCAGGAGACACCGGAGAAACGATCGGGCCACTCCCAGCCATGGCAGCGGAGATGGAGGGAATCTGGCTGAAATTCACACTGGCTAATGACTTCCCGCTCTGCCAGTGTTGCCGCCGCACCGTCGAGCAACCCGACCGACTCGGCGATGGGCAGCCGGCGCGGGCAGGACTCCTCCCCGCCCGGAGCGGCCGCTGACGACCCGTCACGCACCGACCGCGCCGCCCACCGCCCCGGACACCTCATCCAGGGAAGAACACCATGGAACTCAGGAAGTTCGTGCTGGCAGCAGCACTCGGCACCACCGTGCTGACCACCGTCCCCGCACTGATCGCGCCGCAGGAGGCGGCCGCCAGCTGCTGGAGCCAGTACTACTCCGACTGCGAGCCCGACTACCCGACCGACCCCGGCGGCGGTGGGGACGACGGCGGGGGCGGCGACACCGGTGGCGGTGACGACGGCGGTGACGACGGCGGTGGTGACGACGGCGGCAGCGACACCGGCGGGGACACCGGCGGGGACTGGGGCGGCGGCGGGGACACCGGTGGCGGGGACTCCGGCACCGGGAACGACTGGGGTGACGGCGGCGGGGACTGGGGCAGCGACGGGGGCGCCGGCACCACCTGGGACCCGGGCCCCGACTTCACCGACCTCAGCACCGGGAACATCGGTGACTGGTTCTCACCGGAGATCCCGACGGTCGTGATCACGGCGCCCAGGCAGGAGTTCGACCGCTCCCTCTACCAGGGCAGTGGCGGGTCCGACTACCTCCGGACCGACGGCACCGGGGGCACCGGCGGCTCGGGCAGCGGCACGATGCCCGGCGCATGGATCATCGGCCGGGGCCAGACCTGGTTCGAACGGCAGAACTGCTACACCAACCCGAGCCAGGCCTCGACCAAGATCACCGATGGCATCAGCTACCAGGTGAACTACAAGGTCAGCGCGAACGTCACGGCCAAGGCCTCGGAGCTGCTCAGCGCCAACCTCGGCGCCGAGCTCAACAAGCAGCTCAACCGCACCCACACCCTGGAGATCACGCTCGGCCCGGGCCAGAGCTGGGCGCTCGACGTGCAGTACGAGACCGTGGCCTACCAGATCACCACGACGTGGCTCGGCGGCTACACCGTCGAGTACGTGAACGTCACCAAGCCGACCGGCCACGTGTCGTTCTCCTCCTGCCAGTGAACGACCGTTCCACCACGGCGGCGGGGGGGGGGGGGGGGGCCCCCCCGCCCCCGCCCCCACCGACCCACCCCCCCCCCCCCCCGCCCCCCCCCCCCCCCCCCCCCCCCCCCCCCCCCCCCCCCCC
>NZ_JBSFGS010000011.1:0-260617 GCF_053596675.1 Kitasatospora sp. NPDC001664 | reverse complement strand
ACTGATCCACCCCGAAGGGCTTCACCGTTCGACTTGCATGTGTTAAGCACGCCGCCAGCGTTCGTCCTGAGCCAGGATCAAACTCTCCGTGAATGCTTTCGCACCTCGGAAGAGCGGCACAGCAACCACCGGAATAAGGTGATCCTGCGCACTGCGTCCTCGCTAGTGTCTTACTTTAAAGGAATCTCCAACCCCACCAGAAGGTGAGGCCGGGGATGTCAACATATCTGGCGTTGACTTTTGGCACGCTGTTGAGTTCTCAAGGAACGGTGGCTTCCTTCGGTCCGCCTTCCAGCGGGCCCTCCGGGCGCTTCGTTCGTGTTTCGAGCTTATCAGACGTTTTCCGCTCCGATTTCCCGGAGTTTCGCTTTCCGATTTCGCTCTTCGCCTTTCGGCGCCCCCGAACTCTACCAGAGTTTCTCGGGCCGTTTTTCCGCTCTCGAATTCGATTTCGGGAGTTTCCGCTCGGCCCTCGGGGCAACTCGGACTACGTTAGGGCAACGTTTCGCCCGCGTCAAACACGAGGGGCCGGATCTGGCTCGATCCGGCCCCTCGGTGGAGTCTCAGCAGCTCAGCCGCCGTGCGGTTTCAGCCACCTGATCCGCTACTCCGCAGCGACCTCGATGGCCGCGATGTTGCGCTTGCCGCGCCGCAGGACGAGCCAGCGGCCGTGCAGGAGGTCGGAGGCGACCGGGACGGCCTCCTCGTCGGTCACCTTCTCGTTGTTGAGGTAGGCGCCGCCCTCCTTGATGGTGCGTCGGGCGCCGGAGCGGCTGGGGGCCAGGCCGGCCTCGACCAGGAGGTCGACGATCGGGAGCAGCTCGGTGACCTTGCCCTTGGGGACCTCGGCGAGGGACGCCGCCAGGGTGGCGGGGTCCAGGTCGGCGAGGGCGCCCTGGCCGAAGAGGGCCTTGGACGCGGCGACCGCGCGCTCGTACTGCTCGGCGCCGTGGACCAGGGTGGTGAGCTCCTCGGCCAGCGCGCGCTGGGCGAGGCGGGCCTGCGGGCGCTCGGTGGTCTCGCGCTCCAGCTCCTCGACCTCCTCCTTCGAGCGGAAGGAGAAGATGCGCAGGAAGTTGGCCACGTCCCGGTCGTCCGCGTTCAGCCAGAACTGGTAGAAGGCGTAGGGGGTGGTCAGCTCCGGGTCCAGCCAGATCGTGCCGGACTCGGTCTTGCCGAACTTCGTGCCGTCGGCCTTCACGATCAGCGGGGTCGCGAGGGCGTGGGCGGACTTGCCCTCGGCCTTGCGGATCAGGTCGGTGCCGGCGGTGAGGTTGCCCCACTGGTCGCTGCCGCCGGTCTGCAGGGTGCAGTTGTAGCGGCGGTTGAGCTCCAGGTAGTCCATGCCCTGGAGGACCTGGTAGCTGAACTCGGTGTAGGAGATGCCGGCCTCGGAGTTGAGCCGTCGGGCGACGGCCTCCTTGGCGATCATGTTGTTGACCCGGAAGTACTTGCCGATGTCGCGCAGCAGGCCGATGGCCGAGATGCCCGAGGTCCAGTCCAGGTTGTTGACCATGCGGGCCGCGTACTCGCCCTCGAAGTCGAGGAAGCGCGAGATCTGGCCACGCAGGCGCTCGACCCAGGCGGCCACAGTCTCGGGGTCGTTGAGGACGCGCTCGGCGGTGGGCTTGGGGTCGCCGATCAGGCCGGTGGCGCCGCCGACCAGGCCGAGCGGGAGGTTGCCGGCCTGCTGGATGCGGCGCATGGTCAGGATCTGCACCAGGTTGCCGAGGTGCAGGCTGGGGGCCGTCGGGTCGAAGCCGCAATAGAACGTGACCGGGCCGTCCGCGAACGCCTTGCGCAGTGCGTCCTCGTCGGTGGACAGGGCGATCAGCCCTCGCCACCGCAGCTCGTCGACGATGTCCGTCACGGTCACGCTTCTCCTTCGGTCGGGCGTCCCGCCGCGTGGTCGGGTCCGTTCGGTCGGGCCCGGCGGGGGGACGGTTCCAGCGTGCAAGAGCCTACGCGGTCCGGGCCAGCGGGTTTCCGTCCCGTCCGGCTGACCGGCCGGTGCAGTACGGAAAATTCCGTTGTTCGCAGCAGGGGCCGCCGTTCAGAGTGGAGTACCGCCGACCGGCGGACAGGTTCTGGACGGGCGTGCCGTCGGGCACGGTCCGCAGGAAGGTGGCCCGAGGTGCGCAACACGCTGGTGCTGAACGCGAGCTACGAACCGCTGACGACGGTGTCGCTCAAGCGCGCCGTGGTTCTGGTGCTGCAGGACAAGGCGGTGGTCGAGCACGCGCATCCGCTCGGCATGGTGCGCGGTTCGGGGGTGTCCGTACCGGTGCCGCGGGTGATCAGGCTCCAACGGTACGTCCGGGTGCCGTTCCGACAACGGGCCCCGTGGTCGCGGCGCGGTGTGCTGACGAGGGACCAGTTCCTCTGCGCGTACTGCGGGCGGCGGGCCACCACGGTGGACCACCTGCAGCCGAAGTCGCGTGGCGGGGCGGACTCCTGGATGAACACGGTCGCGGCCTGCGCCGAGGACAACCAGCGCAAGGCGGACCGGACGCCGGAGCAGGCGGGGATGCGGCTGCTGCGGCAGCCGTTCGAGCCGACGCCGGAGGCCACGCTGATGCTGGCGCTCGGGCTGCGCAGCTCGGACATGGCGGAGCTGGCCCCGTGGCTGCCGGCGGCCGCGATGGCGGTCGCCTGAGGGCGGCCGGAGTAGGACGAAGAGCCCTGGTGGGCCGACCCGGTCGGGGGACAGGTCGGCCCGCCAGTGATGCCCGGAACTGACGGGCCGTCGGTTCCGGGCCGTGACAGGCGGGGGTTCAGCCCTTGGCCTGGAAGGCGGTGGCGAGGCCGAAGTTGGTGGAGTGCTCAGGCACCGCCACGACCTTGCCACCGCCCGTCAGCAGTCGGCCCGAGGTGAGCAGTGAGCCGGTGCCCTGGGCGAAGCCGCCGCCGGCGGCGGCGCGGCCGTCGGTGAGGGGGTAGCGGCTGAGGTGGGCCGGCTGGTCGAGGCGTTCGTCGGTGGCGAGCAGCAGGGCTCCGTCGGCCAGGCCGATCGGGGCGGTCTTGCCCTTCTCGCTGACCGGGGTCCTCCACTTCTGCTTGCCGGTGGTGAGGTCGTACGCGACCGCCACCGGCTGTCCGCCGTTCCCGGGGGTGAGGGTGGTGGCCAGGGTCTGCTCGTGGAAGAAGACCGAGGGGGTGGCGGAGAGTGCGCCCCGGGTGGCTTCGAGGCGGCCGCCGTCGGTGCTGAGCGGGATCTCGGTGGCCGGGTCGCCGCTGTCGCCCCAGGCGAAGATCCGGTCGTCGGCGGGGGCGCCTCCGGTGGTGAGCACCACGGCCGGTTCGGCGGAGAGCACGGTGACGGTCTTGGGCTGGTTGTTGAGCCCGCGCCACCAGTGCACCTTGCCGTCGGCGGCGTTGAGCGCGACGGCCTGGTCGTTGGGGTTGCTGTCGGCACAGGTGCTGTGGAGCAGCACCCGGTTGCCGGCGGCGGTGCCGCTCAGGGTGCAGAACTGGCCCTGCCCGGCGTACGCCCAGAGGTCCTTGCCGTCCGCGGCGGCCCAGGCGGCGGCGCGGTCGTCGCCGACCACCACGATCCGGTCGGCCAGTACCGCGGCGTGGGCGGTGTAGTTGTCCTTGGCGTCCGAGACGGGCTTGGTCCAGGCGTTCTTGCCGGTCTTGGTGTCGACGGCGGCGAGCAGGGTGCAGGGGCTCTTGGGGTCGGCCGAGGTGCGGAACAGCGCGGCGCCCAGGCCGTCGGAGTTGACGGTGGGTGAGAGGCCGCAGGGGACGGCGCCGTCGGCGGGCGGGGTGACCGTCCAGGTGGGCTTGCCGTCGGCGAGCGCGTAGGCGTGCACGCCGGTGGAGTCGGCACGGACGACCGCGTCGCCGGTGATCCAGCTGCCGAGCAGGGTGTCGTCGGCGCCGGCGGCCGGGGTGTTGGCCGGCTGGGCGGTCCAGGACTTGGCGTGCGCGACGCTGAAGGTCTTCGGGGCGGTGGCGGGGCCGGCCGCGGCGGTCTCCTCGTCCTGGTCGCCGGTGACCGTCAGCGCGGCGGCGACCAGCACGCCGAGGGCGGCGACGCCCGCGCCGGCGCGGATCAGCAGGGCGCGCTTGCCGGGGGCGTGCTCGCCGGAGAGGGCGGAGCCGACCAGCTCCTTGACCCGGTCGACCGGTGAGCCGGCGGAGGTCCTGCCGGTGCCCTTGGCCGGGCCCTTCCCCGAACCCTTGCCCGACCCCTTGGCGGCGGCGCGGGCCGCGCGGCGTCCCTGCGTCGGCAGGGCGACGGCCGCCGCGGCGGCGGGCGCCTCCGGCGACGGCGAGGGCGACGGCACGGACACGGCCGCAGGCGGCACCGCGGGCTCGAAGGCCGGTGCGGCCGGCGGCTCCTGGTAGTCCGTCGGCGCGTACGGCGAGGGGTCGTAGTACTGCTGATGACCCGCGTACTGCTCCTGCGGCTGGTACTGCGGCTGCTCCTGGGTCGGGTACCAGCCCGGCTGGTAGTCGTAGCCGACCGGGTCCTGCCCGGCGGGGCCGGGGTAGTCCTGGGCCATGCGATCCGTCCGTCCGACTGCGTGGTGCGGGTGCCAGCATCTCACGCCCTCGGGGGCATCCCGCCCGGAACCGGCGCTTTTCGGGCATCCGGGCGGCGTGCGACGGGGCGTCAGAGGGCGCGCAGTGCCTGGTCGATGCGGGCGGCCATGGTGAGGTCGAGGGCGGTGAGGCCGCCGGCGCTGTGGGTGGAGAGGACGAACCGCAGGGTGCGCCAGCGGATGTCGATGTCCGGGTGGTGGTCGAGCTGCTCGGCGGCCAGGGCCACGGTGTCCACCACGGCGATGGCGGTGGGGAAGCTCGCGGTCTCGGCGGTGCGGACGATGCTGCCGCCCTCCCGGGTCCACTCCGGGAGGGCGGCCAGGCCCTCGGTGATCTGAGCCTCGGTCAGCAGGGTGCGATCGGTCATGCCGTCAGGCTACGCAGGGCGGCACGAGGGCGCGGTCAGGTGAGGAGCATCCGGGTCACGGCGACCAGGCCGACCACGACGATCAGGGCGCGCAGCGCGACCGGCGAGAGGCGGCGGCCGACCTTGGCGCCGACCTGGCCGCCGATGGTGGAGCCGACCGCGATCAGGGCGACCACCAGCCAGTCGATCTCGGAGGTGAAGAGGAAGAAGACCGCGGCCACGCCGTTGACGACCATGGCGAGCACGTTCTTGATGCCGTTGAGCTTCTGCATCGGATCCTGGAGCAGCATGCCGAGCATGGCGATCAGCAGCACGCCCTGGGCGGCGCCGAAGTAGCCGCCGTAGATGCCGGCCAGGAAGACGCCGGTCAGCAGGACCGGGCCGATGCCGCGGGGTTCGCCGTCCCGGGTGCGGGCGGCCATCGCGCGGGCGACGCGTGGCTGGATCACGACCAGGACCAGCGCGAGCAGGATGAGCACCGGCACGATCGCGTCGAAGGCGGAGCCGGGCAGCTCGATCAGCAGCCAGGCGCCGAGCAGGCCGCCGAGCAGCGAGGCGGTGCCGAGCCGGAGCAGCTGGGGGGCGGTGCCCTTGAGCTCCTCCCGGTAGCCGATGGCGCCGCTGAGGCTGCCGGGCACCAGGCCGATGGTGTTGGAGACGTTGGCGGTGACCGGTGGCACGCCGAAGGCGAGCAGCACCGGGAAGGTGATCAGGGTGCCGGAGCCGACCACGGTGTTGATGGTCCCGGCGGCGACCCCGGCGAGCAGGACCGCGAGGTCCTCCCAGAGCGTCATGCGTGTTTCCCCTCCCTGGTCCGGTCCACGGCACTCGGGCGGCTCGCAGCCGGACGTCCGGACGATTCGTCCGCCGATCATGCATCAGGGCGGGGCCCGGCGGATAGTGCCGTCCGATACGCGAACGGGCCCGCTCCCCGGCAGGGGAACGGGCCCGTCGGCGGTGCGGCCTACTCGGGGTCGAGCTTGGGGTACTCGCGGCTGGGCTCCACCCGGGGGCGGGCGGCGCCCTTCTCGGTGTCGACCGGGCGCGGGCCGGCGGTCGGCGGGACGGAGGGGCGGTCGACCGGGACGGAGGTGGCCGCCGGGGCCGCGCCGCTGCCGTTGGCGTTCGGGTTGAGGCCGGTGAAGGCGCCGCCGAGGCCCTTGAGCGCGTCGCCGACCTCGCTCGGGATGATCCAGAGCTTGTTGGAGTCGCCCTTGGCCAGCTCGGGCAGGGTCTGCAGGTACTGGTAGGCCAGCAGCTTCTGGTCGGCGTCGCCGTCGTGGATCGCCTCGAAGACGGTCCGGATGGCGGCGGCCTCACCGTCGGCGCGGAGCACCGCGGCCTGCGCCTCACCCTCGGCCTTGAGCACCTCGGCCTGCTTGTCGCCCTCGGCGCGGAGGATGGCGGCCTGCCGGGCACCCTCGGCGGTGAGGATCGCCGCGCGCTTGTCGCGGTCGGCGCGCATCTGCTTCTCCATCGAGTCCTGGATGGAGGTCGGCGGCTCGATCGCCTTGAGCTCGACGCGGTTGACCCGGATGCCCCACTTGCCGGTGGCCTCGTCGAGGACGCCGCGCAGCCCCGCGTTGATCACCTCACGGGACGTCAGGGTGGACTCCAGGTCCATCGAGCCGATGATGTTGCGCAGCGTGGTGACGGTGAGCTGCTCGATCGCCTGGATGTAGCTGGCCACCTCGTAGGTGGCGGCCCGGGCGTCGGTGACCTGGTAGTAGATCACCGTGTCGATGTTCACCACCAGGTTGTCCTGGGTGATCACCGGCTGGGGCGGGAAGGGGACGACCTGCTCGCGCAGGTCGATCCGGTTCCGCACCCGGTCGATGAACGGGACGACGATGTTCAGGCCGGCGTTCAGCGTGCGGGTGTAGCGGCCGAACCGCTCCACGATGGCTGCGCTGGCCTGCGGGATCACCTGGATCGTCTTGATCAGTGCGATGAAGGCCACCACGACCAGGACGATCAGGACGATCAGGACGGGTTCCACTCGTTCTCCCCTAGACGACCAGGGCGGTGGCGCCCTGGATTTCGACGACGTCGACCTGCTGCCCCGGCTCGTAGACGCTGCCGGGGTGCAGGGCACGGGCCGACCAGATCTCGCCGTTCAGCTTGATCCGCCCTCCCTGCCCGTCGACCTGCTCCTGCACGATGGCGGTGGCCCCGGTGAGCGCATCGACGCCCGTCCTGAGCTGCGGCCCCTTCTCCAACTGGCGGCGCACGATCGGCCGGACGAACACCAGTTGGGCGGCCGAGGTCCCGACGAAGATCAGGAACTGCCCGGTCACGCCGATGCCGAGGGCCGAGGCCCCCGCGGTGATGCCGGCGCCGACCGCGAACATGGCGAACTCCGGCATCGCGGTGAGCACCAGCGGTATGCAAAGTCCGACTGCGGCCAGGAGCCACCAGATCCAGCTGTCCACGGGTCCATCCTAGGGAGGCGAGGTCTCTCCCGGCGGAAAGTTCCCGCAGGTGGACGGGCGGAAACCGGCCGCATGTGCGACCGGCCCCGGTTCAGTCCGTGTTCCGTGCGTTCAGCGCCGTTCAGCAGCCCCGGTCAGCCCAGCGGGAGGCCCTGGGCGGCCCAGCGGTCGCCGTGGCGCTCCAGGGTGAGCGGGAGGCCGAAGCAGAGCGAGAGGTTGCGGGCCGTCAGCTCGGTGTCGATCGGGCCGGCGGTGAGGACCTTGCCCCGGCGGATCATCAGGACGTGGGTGAAGCCGGGGACGATCTCCTCCACGTGGTGGGTGACCATCGCCATCGCCGGGGCGAACTCGTCCTGGGCCAGCGCGCCGAGACGGCGGATCAGGTCCTCGCGGCCGCCGAGGTCCAGGCCGGCCGCCGGCTCGTCCAGCAGCAGCAGCTCGGGGTCGGTCATCAGGGCGCGGGCGATCATGGTGCGCTTGCGCTCGCCCTCGGAGAGGGTGCCGAACTTCCGCTCCACCAGGGCCGACATGCCGAGCCGGTCGAGCAGCGCGAGGGCGCGGTACGAGTCGGTGTTCTCGTACTCCTCGTTCCAGGTGGCGGTCATGCCGTAGGCGGCGGTGAGCACGGTCTGCAGCACGGTCTGCTGGGCGGGGAGCTTGTCCAGCAGGGAGGCGGAGGCCAGGCCGATCCGGGCGCGCAGCTCGAAGACGTCGACCTCGCCGAGCTTCTCGCCGAGCACGGCGGCGGAGCCGGAGGTGGGGTGCAGGTAGGTGGAGGCGACCTGGAGGAGGGTGGTCTTGCCCGCTCCGTTCGGGCCGAGGATGACCCAGCGCTCGCCCTCGTTGATGGACCAGGAGACCTGATCGACCAGCGCGCGCCCCTCCCGGACCACGGATACGTCCACCAGTTCCAGCACGTCGCTCATGCCTACGCCTTCCCCAAAGCAAGAAAAATTGGGCGGTGTCCGAGGGCCCCGGGCGCCGGGCCCTCGGGATTGCTGTCCAAACCTACGCCACGCGGATGGCCGTACTTTCCGTAGGCTGGCCGGATGCCTGCCTTTGCCGCCGACAATCCGTACGAAGAGCCGCGCTCCGGGCGCCTGGCAGCGTGGGGCAATGCGCTGCTGACCGGCCACACCTCCCCCGACCACGCGGCCACCGCCGTGGCCGGGGCCGACGACAGCCACCGGGTGACCGGCCTGCCCGGCGACGCCGAGGGCGAACTGCACGGGCTCACCTGGGCCCTGGGGCGGCTGCGGGTGCTCGGGGCGACCGGGCTGCGGCTGGCCCTGCCGGTCTCCGGCCACCCGCTCGGGCTGACCGGCCCGGCCGGGTTCAACGACGCCGCGATGGTGGCCGGCGAGGCGGTGCTCGTGGTCGGCCTGCCGATCGGCTTCGTGCCCGAGGTGGAGGTCTACGGACCCGCCGGCGACCAGGGCGTCCGGGTGCTCTGGCGCTGCTCTGCGGTGAACGACGCGCCTCCGGCTGACGTGCCGTCACTGCACGAGGCCGAGCGCGAGCTGGCCGACGGGCTGCGCGAGACCACCCTGATGCTCACCAAGCTGGACGTGGCCGGCGCCGGCCCGCAGGCGCTGCGGGCGCTGGACCAGTGGCGCCGCCGGGGCCACACCGAACTGCTGGCGCCGGGCTACCCGCCCCGGGCGGTGCGGGTGCTGGAGTCGGCCCGGCAGATCTCCGCACTGCTCTGGATCGCCCTCGGGCACGGCGACGGCGCGGCCGTCTCCGCCTCCGAGATGGCCGCCCGCCGGGAGGTGCTGGCTCCCCTCGGCCGCACCACGCGGCGGGCCAAGGCGGCGGCGTACAACGCCCTGGTGGACGAGCGGGGCTGAGACCGGCCGGCTGGCCCGAAAGCGGTCGACACCCCGTCAGGTGTGCGTGGCAGACTCCCCCGGCGATCACCGATGACCTCCGGGGGGACCTCCATGCACGCGACCCGACGCAAGCTCCTGTTCGCGGCGGCCGGGGCGGGCGCGGCCGGCCTGGCCGCCGCCTCGCCGGCCGCCGCGGCCACCGCCGCCGCCCCGTGGCTCGACGTGACCGCCGCGCCCTACGGCGCGGCCGGTGACGGCAGCACCGACGACACCGCCGCGGTCAACTCGGCGCTGGCCGCGTGCCCGGTCGGCGGCGTGGTGCTGCTGCCGCCCGGCGTGTACGCCACCTCGGCCCCGCTGGTGGTGCCGCCCGGTGTCACGCTGCGCGGCAGCCACGGCACCCACCTGGACCTGCTGGCCTGCTCGGTCCGGCCGCTGGCCTCGTTCACCGGCGACGCGGTGATCCGCTTCGTCGACCGGGCCACCGGCGGCTACCCGGTGGTGAGCAACGAGCAGCGGCTGACCGAGGTGACCGTGGACGGCTCCCGGCTGCCGGCCGGGAACACCGTGGCCGGCATCCGGGCCCTCGGCCACGTGCACGGCGTGGTGCTCCAGGACGTGGCCGTGTTCCGGGTCGGCGGCAACGGCGTCACCGCCTCGTACAACTCCTCCGGCATCGCCTACAGCTGGCGCGGCACCCGGGTGGTGGCCAACGCCTGCGGCGGCTTCGGCTTCAACCTCTCGATGACCGACTGCACCTGGATCGACCTGGAGGCGATCGGCTGCGGCAAGAGCGGCTTCTACGTCAACAACGCCGCCAACTCGCACTTCGTCAGCTGCCGGGCGGAGTGGAACGGCCACCACGGCTTCGAGTTCACCGGTGCCTGGACCACCGGCAACGGCGCGGGCGGCTGCTCGGCCACCAACCTCTCCACCGACCGCAACGCGTACAACGGCGTGCTGGTGAACGCCACCGGCACCGGCCCGCTGGTGCTCAACGGCCTGATGCTCCGTCGGGACGGCCGCAACGGCGGGGCCGGGGGCGGCGGGTACGCCGGGTTCCAGGCGCTCGGCACCACCCTGCCGGTGGCGGTCTCCGGCCTGGCGGTCTTCCCCGGCACCGACGACGGCGGCGCCAACGCCTCCACCCCGCAGTACGGCCTGGCGGTGACGAACTCCTCCTTCGTCTCCGTCTCCGGCGGCTACCTCCAGGCCGCCGAGGCCCCGGTGCTGGACGGCGGCGGGAACGGGCTGCTGCGGCTGGACCCGGGCCTGGGGCTGGCCACCGGCCCGACCTCCGCCCCGGTGACGGCGGACCGCAACCGCTGGGGCGCCACCGCCGCGTACGGCGTCGCGGTGGCGCAGGACGACCGGACGGCGCTGGCGCTGGACAACAGCGGCTCCAACGTCAACCAGCCGTTGGTCCGGCTGCAGACCGGCACCGCCGCGAGCAACGTGCTCAAGGCCGCCGTGGCCGGCGAGGCCCGGACCCGCTTCGCGCTGGGCGCCTCCGGCCGGATGGAGTGGAGCGACGGCGCGGCGGCGGCCGACACCGTGCTCCAGCGCTCCGGCCCCGGGGTGCTCCGTACCGACCAGGCCCTGAGCCTGGGTCAGGGCCTGCGGGTGAGCGAGGGAGGGAGCAGCGCGCGGATGGGCACGCTGACCCTGAACGGGACCGCCGAGGTGACGGTGCCCACGACGGCCGTGACGGCGCGCAGCCGGGTCTTCCTGACGGCGCAGTCGGCGGCGGGTTCGAGCGCCACCCCCGGGGTCGCGTACGTCTCCGGGCGGACGGCCGGGGTGTCCTTCGCGGTCCGGGGGACGGCCGGGGACGCCTCGGTGGTCGCCTGGCTGGTGGTCGAGCCCGCCTGACGGCCCGTCAGCCGACCCGTCAGCCGGCCGCGTTGCGGACCGCCCAGAGGGCGGCCTGGGTGCGGTCGGCCAGGTCGAGCTTCATCAGGATGTTGCTGACGTGGGTCTTCACGGTCTTCTCGGACAGGTGGAGCGCCCGGGCGATCTCGCGGTTGGAGCGGCCGTCGGCGATGTGCGAGAGCACCTCGCGCTCGCGGTCGGTGAGGCTGCCGCCGCGGCCCTGCGGGGCGCGCGGGGTGTCGTCGGAGAGCAGGGCGGTGGCCAGCTCCGGCTGGAGCAGGACGTGGCCGGCGTGCACCGAGCGGATCGCGCCGGCCAGCGCCTCCGGGTCCACGTCCTTGTAGACGTAGCCGCAGGCGCCGGCCCGCAGGGCGGGCACCATGGTGCGCTGCTCGGTGAAGCTGGTGACGATCAGCACCTTGGCCTCGGAGCCGCCCTCGCGGAGCAGCTTGAGCGCCTCGATGCCGTCCACCGTGGGCATCTTGAGGTCCATCAGCACGACGTCGGGGGCGAGGGCGAGGATCCGCTCCACGCCTTCGGCACCGTCGGCGGCCTCCCCCACCACCTCGATGTCGTCCTGCACCTCCAGGAAGGTGCGCAGGCCCCGTCGGACCACCTGGTGGTCGTCCACCAGCAGGACGCGGATCGGTGACGCGGTGTCAGGCACCGGGGACCTCCAGCTCGATGACGGTGCCCCGGCCGGGGGCGGATTCCAGCGACAGGGTGCCGCCGACGGCAGCCGCCCGGTCCCGCATGGAGACCAGGCCGAGGTGGCGGCCGGCCCGGCGGACGGCGTCCGGGTCGAAGCCCTGGCCGTCGTCGGCCACCCGCAGGCGGGCGCCGCGCGACGGGGTGCCGGTCAGGGTGACCGCCACGGCCCCGGCGCCGGAGTGGCGCAGTGCGTTGTGCAGCGCCTCCTGGGCGACCCGCAGCACCGCCGCCTCCTGGGCCGGGGGCAGCGCGCGGACGCCGTCGGCGGTGAAGCGGACGGAGGCGGTGTGGGCCCGGTCGAGGACCTGGACCTGGGAGGCCAGGGTCGGCACCAGACCGTCCTCGTCCAGTGCGGCGGGGCGCAACTCGACCACCACGGTGCGCAGTTCGTCGGCGGCCTCGGCGGCCAGCCGGGCGACCTCGGCCAGTTCGGCGCGGGCCCGGTCCGGGTCGCGGTCGACCAGCTTGGCGGCGGCCTTGGCGGTCAGGCGCAGCGAGAAGAGCTTCTGCGAGACGGCGTCGTGCAGGTCGTGGGCGATCCGGGCCCGCTCGCCGGCCAGGGTGAGCTCGCGGCTGCGCTCGTAGAGGCGGGCGTTGCCGAGCGCGATGGCGGCGTGGGCGGCCAGGATGCGCAGCAGCTCCTCGTCGTGGGCGGTGAAGCCGCCCTCCTTGTTGGCCAGGAAGACGGCGCCGAGGATCTCGGTGCCGTCCACGATCGGCACGCCGAGGAAGTCCTTCATGTCGGGGTGGGCGCTGGGCCAGCCCTCGAAGTCGGGGGCGTGCCGGACGTCCGCCAGCCGGGTCGGCTCCATCCGGTGCAGCATCGCGGCGAGCACCCCGTGCTGGCGGGGCAGCGGGCCGATCGCCTTCCACTGCTCGTCGCTGACGCCGTCCACCACGAACTGGGCGAAGCCGCCGTGGTCGTCCGGCACGCCGAGGGCGGCGTACTCGGCGCCCAGCAGGGCGCGGGCCTCGGCGGTGATCCGCCGCAGCACCTCGCGCACCTCCAGGTGGCGGCTCATCGCCAGCACGGCGCTGCTGACGGCCTCGATGCCGCTGAGGTTGGGGTCGCAGGCGGGCTGGTCACACGGTTCCGGCATGGGGCCACGCTACCGCCGGGGCCCGGGGGCGGGCATGAGGCATCGGGTCTAGGTCCATGGTCCCGGTCCGGGCGGCGCGTACCTCCGCAGGTCCTCGGCCGCGCTACCGGAGCTCCGGTACTCCCCCCGGGGCCCGCACGGTGCTCAGCCGCGCTGCATCACCTCGGGCTCGTGGCGGCGCTGGAGCCGGGCCAGCAGCAGGCCGAGCAGGACCGCGAAGGCCACCAGGACCGCCCAGTTGAGCAGCAGCTGCCCCGGCTCGTGAGCCCAGAGGCCGTCCGGTTCGGGGGCGGTCGGGGAGATCCGGCCGAGGTCGAGGGTGGTGGCCCCGGCCGCGACGGCCCAGCGGGCGGGCATCAGCCAGGCGAACTGCTCCAGGCCGGGCTCGTCGTAGAGCCGGAACACCGCGCCGGTGAAGACCAGTTGGACGATGGCGAACATCACCAGCAGCGGCATGGTCTTCTCGGCGGTGCGCACCAGGGCGGAGATGACCAGGCCGACCATCATCGAGACGAGGCCGAGCAGGGTCACCCCGATCCCCAGCTCCAGCGCCGGAGCACCCGTCAGCAGCAGTCCCTCCGAGGGGAGTTCGCGCGCCCCGAAGCCGATCGCCGAGATCAGCCCGCCCTGCACCAGGCTGACGGCGCCGAGCACCACCACCTTGGAGGTGAGGTAGGCGGATCTGGACAGGCCGGTGGCCCGTTCCCGTTCGTAGACCGGCCGTTCCTTGATCAGCTCGCGGACGGAGTTGGCCGCTCCGGCCAGACAGGCGCCGACCGCGAGCACCAGCAGGATCATCCGCGCGCCGCCGTTCACCGCCTTGGGGCCCGCCCCCTCGCAGGCGACCAGACCGCACGGGTCCGGGATCACCGCGCTGACCCCGCCGAGCACCAGCGGCAGCAGCAGCGAGAGTGCCAGGAAGCCCCGGTCGGTGCCGAGCACCGCCAGGTAGCGGCGGACCAGGGTCCACAGCTGCGCGCCCCAGCTGCGCGGGCGGGGCGGCTCGGCGCCGCCGCGCCGTACGGGGAGCGCGGGCAGCGGGGTGGCGATCGAGTCGGCGGAGTACTCCTGGTGGTGCGGGGAGCCCCGGTAGCGGCCGGCCCAGTCGTGGCCGGGGTGGTTCTCGAAGGCCTGGAAGACGTCCGCCCAGCTCGGGTAGCCGAAGAAGTACAGCGCCTCGGCGGGCGGCCCGAAGTAGGCCACCGAACCGCCCGGGGCGAGCACCAACACCCGGTCGCAGAGCCCGAGTTCGGCCACCGAGTGGGTGACCACCAGGACGGTCCGGCCGTCGTCGGCCAGGGTGCGCAGGGTCTGCATCACCTCGCGGTCCATGCCCGGGTCCAGGCCGGAGGTCGGCTCGTCCAGGAAGATCAGCGAGGGCTTGGTGAGCAGCTCCAGGGCGACGCTGACGCGCTTCTGCTGGCCGCCGGAGAGCGCGCTGATCCGCTGGTCGGCCCGCTGGTCCAGGCGCAGCTCGTACAGCACCTCCTCGATCCGGCGCTCGCGCTCGGCCGCCTCGGTGTCCCCGGGGAAGCGCAGCTCGGCGGCGTAGCGCAGGGCGCTGCGCACCGTCAGCTCGCGGTGCAGGATCTCGGACTGCGGCACCAGGCCGATCCGGGCCCGGAGTTCGGCGAACTGCCGGTAGAGGTCGCGCCCGTCGTACAGCACCTGGCCGGCGTCGGCCGGGCGGTAGCCGGTGAGCGCGCGCAGCAGGGTCGACTTGCCGGAGCCGGACGGGCCGACCACCGCGACCAGGGACTTCTCCGGGACGGTGAAGCCGACGTCGTCCAGCAGGGTGCGGCGCTTGCCCTTGTGCTCCACCTCGACGGTGAGGTGGCGGGCCGAGAAGGTCACCGCGCCGTCGTCCACGTACTCCTGGAGCTGGCCGCCGACCAGGGCGAAGCCGGAGCGGCCGATGGTGAGGCGGTCCTGCTCGCCGACCCGGGCGCGCTGCACCGGGAGGCCGTTCAGGTAGACCCCGTTGTTCGCCCCGAGGTCGACCACCTCCCAGTCGCCGTTCGGGAGTTGGCGCAGCTCGGCGTGGTGGCGGGAGACCAGCAGGTCGGTCAGCACCACGTCGTTGTCCAGGGCCCGGCCGATCCGGATGGTGCGGGTGTACGCGGCCAGGCTGCGCACCACCGTCGGGGGCTCCTGGCGCGGGAACGCGGCGGCCGGGAACGCTGCGGCGGGGAACGCTGCGGCCGGGAAGGCCTGCTTGGGCGCCTCGCCGCGCTTGGTGACGGCCGCGTGCCAGGGCACCTGCGGGGCGGCGAAACTCAGCACCGGGCCGCTGGCCGCACTGCCCAGGCGGACCTCGGTACCGGGCCGGAGCGGTATGCGCCCGGTGCGCTCGTTCCGGTGGTAGGTGCCGTTGGTGGAGCCGTGGTCGGTGAGGTGCCAGCCGTCGCCCTGGTGGCCGATGGTGGCGTGCCGCCAGGAGACCCGGGCGTCGTCGATCCGCAGGTCCGCCGCCGGATCGCGTCCCACCGAGTACGAACGCGCCGGATCGAGGACCACCCTCCGCCCGCCGACCACCACTTCGAGCTGTGCCACGTCCCGCTCTTCCCCCCGCCGGTCCCGACCCCTGACGGGGCGCCATCTTTCCAGTACCCCGGTGCGGGCGCTGTCAGCCGGTCACTGTTCCCCCACCGTTCGTCCGCGCGTTGGTCCAGAGGGCGGACGCCGTTGCGGGCGCGGTCAGGCGGCCCGGTAGCGTGGGAGGCACCATGAACGCTGCGCCCCTCCCCCCGCTGCCCCGGTCGTACGACGATGAGCGCACCTTGCTGGTCAAGGTCTTCGGCAAGGACCGTCCCGGGATCACCTCCGGACTGTTCAGCACGCTCGGCGCGTTCGGCGTGGACGTCATCGACATCGAGCAGATGGTCACCCGGGGGCGCATCACGCTCTGCGCCCTGATCGCCACCCCCCAGGGCGGCCCCGGCGCGGAGGGCGCGCTCCGCTCGACCGTCCACCGCTGGGCGGAGGAGCTCAAGCTCCAGGCCGAGATCATCTCCGGCACCGGCGACAACGCCCCGCGCCGCGAGGGCCGCTCCCACGTCACCGTGCTCGGCCACCCCCTGACCGCCGCCGCCACCGCCGCCCTGACCGGCCGCATCACCGACGCCGGCGGCAACATCGACCGCGTCTTCCGCCTCGCCAAGTACCCCGTCACCGCCGTCGAACTGGCCGTCTCCGGCGTGCCCACCGAGGAGCTGCGCTCCGTCCTGGTCACCGAGGCCGCCGCCCAGCGGGTCGACATCGCGGTCGTCCGGGCCGGGCTGCAGCGGCGGGCCAAGCGGCTGGTCGTCATGGACGTGGACTCCACCCTGATCCAGGACGAGGTGATCGAGCTCTTCGCCGCGCACGCCGGCTGCGAGGAGGAGGTCGCCGCCGTGACCGCCGCGGCGATGGCCGGCGAGCTGGACTTCGCCGAGTCCCTGCGCGCCCGGGTCGCCCTGCTGGCCGGCCTGGACGCCGCCGTCACCGAGAAGGTCCGCACCGAGGTCCGCTTCACGCCCGGCGCCCGCACCCTGGTCCGTACGCTGCGCCGCCTCGGCTTCCAGGTCGCCATCGTCTCCGGCGGCTTCACCCAGGTCACCGACCACCTGGTCGAGCAGCTCGGCCTCGACTACGCCGCCGCCAACACCCTCGAGGTGGTCGACGGCAAGTTCACCGGCCGCGTCACCGGCGAGATCGTCGACCGCGCCGGCAAGGCCCGCTGGCTCGCCCGCTTCGCCGAGCAGGCCCGCGTCCCCCTGGAGCAGACCGTCGCCATCGGCGACGGGGCCAACGACCTCGACATGCTCAACGCGGCCGGCCTCGGCGTCGCCTTCAACGCCAAGCCCGTCGTCCGCGAGGCCGCCGACACCGCGGTCAACGTCCCCTGGCTCGACGCCGTCCTCTACCTGCTGGGCATCACCCGCGAAGAGGTCGAAGCCGCCGACGCCCTGGACGGCACCCCGACCGAGGACTGACCGCCTCCGGCGGGGCGGGGAAGGGGCAGGCGGACGAAGGGCCTCACCCCCGAAGAAGCGGAAGCGCCGACGCCCTGGACGGCACCCCCACCGAGGACTGATCCGGCGGACGATCGAACCGTCGCACGTCAGGGGCCCCGACCGTCGGAACGGTCGGGGCCCCTGACGTCGCGTCAGTCCTCGTGCGGGGTGTGGAAGGTGTCGAGGGTGGCGATGCCCGGTTCGACGGTCTTCCAGGGGGTGGTGAAGGAGAGGACGGCGATGGCGGCGGTGGGGAAGCCGCCTCGGGTGAGGCGGGTGAGGGCGTCGGGGTCGCCCTGGTCGCCAGCGAGGATCTGGGTGAGGCCGAGCACGCCCGGGTTGTGGCCGACCAGGATGAGGTCGTGGTGGTCGTCCGGGGTCTCCTGGAGGACGGCGATGATCTCGCCGGGGCTGGCCTCGTAGATCCGGTCCTCGTAGACCGTCTTGCGGGGGCGCTTGGGCAGCTCGTGGGCGGCGAGCTTCCAGGTCTCCCGGGTGCGCAGGGCGGTGGAGCAGAGCACGTAGTCGGGATTGATGCCGGAGTCGGTCAGCCACCGGCCGGCGTCCGGGGCCTGGTGACGGCCCCGGTCGGCCAGCGGCCGCTCGTGGTCGTCCACGCCGTTGGGCCAGTCGGCCTTGGCGTGGCGGAGAACGATGATCCTTCGGAGGGTGTCGGCGCTCATACCCAGAGCTTTCCAGAAAACCCCCGGTCGGGCGCGGCGCTCCCCGTGCCCACCACTCCTGGGGGTGGCGGCGTCAGCCCATGTCGTTGGCGAAGCTGGCGAGGATCGCGATCACCACGACGAGGGCGGCGATCAGGCCGAGGAGCTGGAGGAGCTTCTTCTGACCGTTCGGGGGGTTCGGTTCGAGGACGGGCATGGGAGGAGTCTCGCATCCGCTTACGGCGGTGGACTCCCCCGGGGTCAGCCCTCGTCCTCGACGTGGCGGGCCTTGCCGGCCCGGATGCCGAAGGCCATCTGCGGGACCAGCAGCAGGGCGAGGAAGCCGAGCGGCAGGTACCACTGGCCGGTGCTCTGGTAGATCGAGCCGACCAGGATCGGGCCCGGGATGGAGATCAGGTAGCCGAGGCTCTGGGCGAAGGCGGAGAGCTGGGTGACGCCGCCCGGGGTGCGGGCGCGCAGGCCGATCATGGTGAGGGCGAGCGGGAAGGCGCACATCGAGAGGCCGACCAGGATCGCCCAGAGCCAGGGGACGGTGCCGGCGGCGAGGGCCAGGCCGGTGAAGCCGGCGATGCCGCACAGGGCGAGGACCACCACGAAGAGGCCCTGCTCGCCGCGGCGGGCGGCCAGGTTGGGGAGGACGAAGGAGGCGGGCACGCTGATCGCCATCACCAGGGCGAGCAGCACGCCGGCGGTGCCGGCCGAGACCCCGGCGTCCTTGTAGATGGTGGGCAGCCAGCCCATGGTGGCGTACGCACTGGTGGCCTGGAGGCCGAAGAAGGCGCCGAGGGCCCAGGCGGTGCGGCTGCGGGTGATCGGGAGCCTGGTGGTGGCCGACGGGGTCGCCGTGGCGGAGGCCGCCGAGCGGCGGGTGTCGCGGCGGAGCAGGAGCGTGACCAGCCAGAGCAGCACGGCCGCCACGGCCAGCAGGCCCCAGACGCCCAGGCCCTCGCGCCAACTGCCGCCGAGGGCGGTGGTCATCGGGACGGTGAGGGCGGCGGCGGCCGCGGTGCCGACCGAGAGCGCCATCGAGTAGAGGCCGATCATCGGGCCGACGTGGTTCGGGAAGTACCGCTTGATCACCACCGGGATCAGCACGTTGGCCACCGCGACGCCGGCCAGGGCGACGGCGGTGAGCAGCAGGAAGACCGCCGTGCCGCCGGCGAACGAGCGGGCCAGCACGCCGAGCGCGATGGCGCCGAGGCCGGCCGTGACCACCACCACCGGGCCGAGCCGCCGCGCCAGCGCGGGGGCGGCCAGGCCGAAGACGGCGAAGCAGAGCGAGGGGACGGCGGTGAGCAGGCCGGCCACCGTGGCGCTCATGTGCAGGTCGGAGCGGACCTGGTCGAGCATCGGGCCGAGGCTGGTGACCACCGGGCGGAGGTTGAGCGCGGCGACCGCGACGGCCAGGGCCAGCAGCCAGCCGAGGCGGTGGGCGGCGGGGCGGGGAGAGGTGCGTACGGCGGTGGTGGTCGCCTCGGCTTCGGTGGTCTTGGCGGTCTGCATGCGCCCCATCATAGAATGATGGGATGAATTTTGGGCACCCCGGTATCCTGAAGGGGTCCCGCACGAAGAACTGACAGGGAGTCCGATGGCGCTGTCGACCACCCGCCGCACCCCGCTCTCCGACCAGGTGATCGCCCAGCTCCGGGCTCAGATCACCTCCGGCGAGTGGCCGGTCGGGGCCCGCATCCCGACCGAGTCCGCGTTGGTGGAGCAGCTGGGGGTGGCCCGGAACACCGTCCGGGAGGCCGTCCGCGCGCTCGCCCACAACGGGCTGCTCGACATCCGGCAGGGCTCGGGGACGTACGTGCTCGCCACCAGCGAGCTGGCCGGGGTGATGCACCGTCGCTTCGCGGACGCCGACCAGGAGCAGGTGGCGGAGCTGCGGGCGGTGCTGGAGACCTCGGCGGCGGGGTTGGCGGCGGTGCGGCGCAGCGAACGGGACCTGGAGCTGATCGGGACCGCGCTGGAGCGGCGGGAGGCGGCGTGGCACTCCGGTGAGACGGAGGACTTCATCCAGGCCGACGCCGCGTTCCACCAGGCGGTGGTGGCCGCCGCCCACAACGACGTGCTGGCGGCGGTGTACGCGGACCTCGGCGAGGTGACGCGGGCTCACCTGCGGCACGACGTCGGGCCGGAGCTGATCGCCGAACGGTACGTCAGCCACGACGGGATCCTGGCGGCGGTGCGGGAGCGCGACGCCGCGAAGGCCTCGGTCGAGGCGGGGCGGGCGATCGGGGTCTGCACGGACGCGTAGCGCGGCCACCTACTGGCCAGAGCTTCGCGCGAGGATCACCACCTACGAGCCCAGGGGCGCGAGGAACTGCGCGCGGCGGAAGAAGCTGAGCTTCACTTCTCCCGCTTCGCGCAGTTCCTCGCGCCCCTGTGGTGGCTGACCTGGGTACCTAGGTGGCTACGCTCACGCGCCGATGGCGTGGAGGCCGCCGTCGACGTGGACGATCTCGCCGGTGGTCTTGGGGAACCAGTCGGAGAGGAGGGCGACGACGCCGCGGCCGGCCGGCTCGGGGTCGGAGAGGTCCCACTTGAGGGGGGAGCGGGTCTCCCAGGTGGCGGCCAGGTCGCCGAAGCCCGGGATGGACTTGGCGGCCATGGAGCCGATGGGGCCGGCCGAGATGAGGTTGCAGCGGATGTTGCGCGGGCCGAGGTCCCGGGCGAGGTAGCGGCTGGTCGCCTCGAGGGCGGCCTTCGCGGGGCCCATCCAGTCGTACTGCGGCCAGGCGAACTGCGCGTCGAAGGTCAGGCCGACCACCGAGCCGCCGTCCTGCATCAGCGGGAGCAGCGCCGTGGTGAGGGACTTCAGCGAGAACGCGGAGACGTGCATGGCGGTGGCCACGGACTCCCACGGGGTGTGCAGGAAGTTGCCGCCGAGGGCGTCCTGCGGGGCGAAGCCGATGGAGTGGACGATGCCGTCCAGGGTCGGCAGGCCGGCCTCGCGGACCTTGTCGGCGATGCCGGCCAGCTCCTCCTCGCTGGAGACGTCGAGCGGCAGGACGGTGACCGGCTTCGGGAGCTTCTTGGCGATGCGCTCGGTGAGGCTGGGGCGGGGGAACGCGGTGAGGATGACCTCGGCGCCCTGCTCCTGGGCCAGCTTGGCGGTGTGGAAGGCGATGGAGGACTCCATCAGCACACCCGTGATGAGGATGCGCTTGCCCTCGAGGATTCCACTCATGTTCAGTGACCCATGCCCAATCCGCCGTCGACGGGAATGACGGCTCCGGTGATGTACGCGGCCTCGTCGGAGGAGAGGAAGCGCACGGTAGAGGCGATCTCGCCGGGAGTGGCGTAGCGGCCCAGCGGCACGCCCGCGACGATCTCCTTGCGGCGCTCCTCGCTGAGCACCGCGGTCATGTCGGTGTCGACGAAGCCGGGGGCGACCACGTTGACGGTGATGTTGCGCGAGCCGAGCTCGCGGGCCAGGGAGCGGGCGAAGCCGACCAGGCCGGCCTTGGAGGCGGCGTAGTTGGCCTGGCCCGGGGAGCCCAGCAGGCCGACCACCGAGGAGATGAGGACGACCCGGCCCTTGCGGGCGCGCAGCATCTTGGCGGAGGCGCGCTTGACCACCCGGAAGGTGCCGGTGAGGTTGGTGTCCAGGACGGAGGTGAAGTCCTCCTCCGACATCCGCAGCAGCAGGGTGTCCTTGGTGATCCCGGCATTGGCGACCAGCACCTCGACGGGGCCGTGGGCGGCCTCGACCTCGGTGAAGGCGGCGTCCACCTGCGCGGCGTCGTTGATGTCGCAGCGGACGGCGATCGCCTCGAACTTGGCCAGCTCCTCGGGCAGCTCGCCCGAGCGGCTGGTGATCGCGACCTTGTCACCCGCCTCGGCGAAGGCCAGGGCGATGGCAAGACCGATGCCCCGGTTACCTCCGGTGACGAGAACCGAGCGGCTCACGGACACACCTCTTCTCCTTGGTTGACCGGCGGCCCCGGTCCGGCACGTGGGGTGGCGGGTGGGCCGCGGCGGTACGCGGTGCGCGACGCGGTGCGCGCGTACGCAGTGTGACGCTATCGGTCATTTCCGGCCAGGGGCGAATCGGTCTCCCACAGGTCCACCCGGCCCGAACTGTCGCCTTCCGACAATGGGCACGGACACCGGGGCGGCCGGTGCTGACGTTGTGCGACGGCTCGGCCACCCGCGGCTCAGTGGACCCGCCAATACCGGGGCGAGGGCGCCGGAACGGGAACAACCGGGCCGGTCGCCGCCGTTGCCCACACGGGCCGCCGTCGGCCGGCCCGTCGCCACGGACCGAGAGAGCGTAGAACCGGATGAGCAAGGAACGATCGGGCAGCCGCAAGACCCTGCTGCTGGCCGCCCTGACCGCCGCGGCCGGGGCCGCCGCCTGGACCTTCCGCGAGGTGCCCGTCGCCTTCGGCCGCCGGCCCGACCCGGCCGACCCCCGGGTGCGGAACTCCCCGCAGTACCGCGACGGCGTCTTCCACAACGCCCCGTCCGAGCTGGCCCGCCCCTCGGTGGGCTCCCCGGCCGACACGGGGACGCTGCGCCGGATGCTGTTCGAGCGCGAGGGCCTGCCGACCGGCCCGGTGCCGCTGGCCCGGTTCGACGGCGGCCCGCACCAGGAGGTGACCGAGGGCGTGCAGCTGACCTGGTTCGGCCACGCCTCGGCGCTGGTGGAGATCGAGGGCAGCCGGGTGCTGCTGGACCCGATCTGGAGCGACCGCTGCTCGCCGTCCCAGCACGTCGGCCCGAAGCGGCTGCACCCGGTGCCGGTGGAGCTGGAGGACCTGCCGCCGGTGGACGTGGTGCTGATCTCGCACGACCACTACGACCACCTGGACATGCCGACCGTCCAGCGGCTGACGAAGAGCCAGTCCGCGCCGTTCGCCGTGCCCCTGGGCATCGGCGGCCACCTGCGCAGCTGGGGCGTGCCGGAGCACCGGATCATCGAGCTGGACTGGGACGAGACCTGCACCCTCGGGGACCTGACCGTCACCCTCACCTCCGCGCACCACTTCTCCGGCCGCGGCACCACCCGGAACACCACGCTCTGGGGCTCCTGGGTGATCGCCGGTCCGAGCCGGAAGGTCTACTACACCGGGGACTCGGGCTACTTCGAGGGCTACGCGAGGATCGGCGAGCAGCACGGCCCGTTCGACGCGGCGCTGGTGCAGATCGGCGCGTACGACACGGCCTGGGCCGACATCCACATGACCCCGGAGGACGCCGTGCTGGCCCACCGCGAGCTGCGCGGCGGTCTGCTGGTGCCGGTGCACTGGTGCACCTTCCGCCTGGGCCTGCACCCGTGGGCCGAGCCGGTCGAGCGGCTGCTGGTGGCGGCCAAGGAGCACGCGGTGCCGGTCGCGGTGCCGCGCCCGGGCCAGCGGGTGGACGTGGACAGCCCTCCGGAGCTGGACGGCTGGTGGGAGACGGTGGCCTGACACGCCGTCCGCTGACCCGCCGTTAATCTGCTGGCCCCAAAACCCTGAGCGGTCCATGATGCGGTACGGGGTGCCTCGTGAGCGGGGCGCCCCGACCCTCCGTTCGTCCCCGACTCAGGGAGCCCGATGCCCCCGACGCCCAGCGCCGGCCGCACCCAAGGCCGTGCCGTCGACCCGCTGTTCCTCGCCTATCCGCTGCGCACCCTCGCGGACGCCGCGCTGAGCCGAGCGAAGCAGCTCGGCGTCTCGCACGCCGACTTCCGCCTGGAGCGGGTGCGCTCCGCCTCCTGGCGGCTGCGCGACGCCCGCCCCTCCGGCTCCTCCGACACGGTGCAGCTCGGCTTCGCCGTCCGGGTGCTGCTGGACGGCGCCTGGGGCTTCGCCGCCGGGGTGGACCTGACCCCGGAGGCCGCGCAGCGGGTGGCCGAGCAGGCCGTCGCGGTGGCGAAGCTGTCCGGCGGCATCAGCCGGGCGGCCGGCGGCACCGACCTGGTGGAGCTGGCCGAGGAGCCGGTGCACGCGGACGTCACCTGGGTCTCCTCGTACGAGGTGAACCCCTTCGAGATGCCGGACGCCGAGAAGACCGCGCTGCTGGCCGACTGGAGCGGGCGCCTGCTGGCCGCCGACGGCGTCTCGCACGTCTCGGCCAGCCTGCTGACGGTGCAGGAGAACAAGTTCTACGCGGACACCGCGGGCACCGTCACCACCCAGCAGCGGATCCGGCTGCACCCCACGGTGGAGGCCACCTCGGTCGACGAGCGCACCGGCGCCTTCGACTCGATGCGCTCGATCGCGCCGCCGGTCGGCCGGGGCTGGGAGTACCTGCTCGGCACCGGCTGGGACTGGGACGCCGAGCTGGCCGAGATGCCCGTCCTGCTGGCCGAGAAGATGAAGGCCCCGAGCGTCACGGCCGGCCACCTGGACCTGGTGATCGACCCGTCCAACCTCTGGCTGACCATCCACGAGTCGATCGGCCACGCCACCGAGCTGGACCGCGCGCTGGGCTACGAGGCCGCCTACGCGGGCACCTCCTTCGCCACCTTCGACAAGCTGGGCTCGCTGAAGTACGGCTCCGAGCTGATGCACGTCACCGGTGACCGCACCGCCGAGCACGGCCTCTCCACCATCGGCTACGACGACGAGGGCGTCGCCACCCAGTCCTGGGACCTGGTCAAGGACGGCGTCCTGACGGGGTACCAGCTGGACCGCGCGATGGCGAAGCAGAAGGGCCTGGGCCGCTCCAACGGCTGCGCCTTCGCCGACTCCCCCGGCCACGTCCCGGTGCAGCGGATGGCCAACGTCTCGCTCCAGCCGGTGGCCGGCGGCCCCGACACCGCGGGCCTGATCTCCCAGGTGGAGAACGGCCTCTACATCGTCGGCGACCGCTCCTGGTCGATCGACATGCAGCGGTACAACTTCCAGTTCACCGGCCAGCGCGCCTTCGCCATCCGCAACGGCGAACTCGCGGGCCAGGTCAAGGACTTCGCCTACCAGGCCACCACCACCGACTTCTGGGGCTCGATGAGCGCCGTCGGCGGCCCCGAGACCTACGTGCTCGGCGGTGCGTTCAACTGCGGCAAGGCCCAGCCCGGCCAGGTCGCCGCCGTCAGCCACGGCTGCCCGTCCGCGCTCTTCCGCGGCGTCAACGTGCTCAACACCCAGCAGGAGGCGGGTCACTGATGCCCATCGTCCACCCGCACGAACTGGTCGAGCGCGCGCTCGAACTCTCCGAGGCCGACGGCTGCGTGGTCATCGCCGACGAGGAGACCACCGCCAACCTCCGCTGGGCCGGCAACGCCCTGACCACCAACGGGGTCACCAAGGGCCGCCGGCTCACCGTGATCGCCACCGTGGACGGCGCCGAGGGCACCGCCTCCGGCGTGGTGGCCGCGGAAGCCGTCACCCTGGACGAGGTGGAGGCGCTGGTCCGCTCCGCCGAGGCCGCCGCCCGCGAGGCCGGCCCGGCCGAGGACGCCCAGCCGCTGCTGCCGTCCCGGGAGTCCTCCGCGGCCCCTCACCAGAAGAGCTTCACGGCTCCCCCGGCCGAGACCTCCATCGAGGTCTTCACCGCCTTCGCGCCGGCGCTCGGCGAGGCCTTCGCCCGGGCCCGCAAGGAGGGCCAGCTGCTCTACGGCTTCGCCCGCCACGAGGTGGTCTCCAGCTACCTGGGCACCTCCACCGGCCTGCGGCTGCGCCACGACCAGCCCACCGGCACGGTCGAGCTGAACGCCAAGACCGAGGACCTGTCGGCCTCCTCCTGGGTCGGCGCCGCCACCCGGGACTTCACCGACGTGGACGTGGCCGCCCTGCACGCCGAGGCCACCAAGCGCCTCGGCTGGGGCCGCAAGAGGATCGACCTGCCGGCCGGCCGGTACGAGACGCTGCTGCCGCCGACCGCCGTGGCCGACCTGATGGTCTACCTGAGCTGGTCCTCCGGCGGCCGGGACGCGGCCGAGGGCCGGACGGTCTTCTCCAAGGCCGGTGGTGGCACCCGGATCGGCGAGCGGCTCAGCGAGCTGCCGCTGACGCTCCGTTCGGACCCGGCCCTGCCCGGCCTGGAGGCGGCGCCGTTCGTGCTGGCGCACTCCTCCAACGGCGACAGCTCGGTCTTCGACAACGGGCAGCCGCTGACGGCCACCGACTGGATCAAGGACGGGGAGCTGGCCCACCTGCTGACCACCCGTCACACCAGCGGCCTGACCGGCCTGCCGCTCACCCCCGCGATCGACAACCTGGTGCTGGAGACGGCCGACCAGGACGCCGCCCCGACCCTGGACGAGATGATCGCCCGGACCGAGCGGGGCCTCCTGCTCACCTGCCTCTGGTACATCCGCGAGGTCGACCCGGCCTCGCTGCTGCTCACCGGGCTGACCCGGGACGGCGTCTACCTGGTGGAGAACGGCGAGGTCGTCGGCGCGGTGAACAACTTCCGCTTCAACGAGTCCCCCGTGGACCTGCTGGGCCGCATCACCGAGGCGGGCAAGACCGAGCCCTGCCTCCCCCGTGAATGGGGCGACTGGTTCACCCGGGCGGCCATGCCGCCGGTCCGGGTGCCGGACTTCAACATGAGCTCGGTCAGCCAAGCGAGCTGAGGAGTAGCGGTAACGATGGACGAGAAGCGCGGCGTACGGGTCTCCAAGACCCTCTCCCGGGTCCTGCGGCACGACCCGGCCTCGATCGGCATCACGCTGGACGAGGCCGGGTGGGTCCCGGTGGACACGCTGCTCGACGCCCTGCGCCGGAAAGGCACCCGGATCACCCGGGACGAGCTGGACCACGTGGTGGCGACCAACAACAAGAAGCGCTTCGCCTTCTCGGAGGACGGCTCGGCGATCCGGGCCAGCCAGGGGCACTCGGTGGCGGTCGACCTCGGTCTGGCCGCCGCCGAGCCCCCGGCGGTGCTCTACCACGGCACCACCGGGGCGTCCCTGGACGCGATCTTCCGCGAGGGCCTGCGCCCGATGAGCCGTCAGGACGTGCACCTGTCGGCGGACACCGAGACGGCCGTGCGGGTCGGTTCCCGGCACGGCCGTCCGGTGGTGCTCACGGTGGACGCGGCGGGCCTGCACGCGGCCGGACACGAGTTCCGGATCTCCGCGAACGGCGTCTGGCTCACCGACGCCGTACCGCCCGGCTACCTCGGCCGGCTGCCGGCCTGAGGCCGCGTCAGGCGCCGGTCAGGACTTCTTCCGGGCACCCCAGACCGGCGCCACCACCACGATCAGCAGCACCGCCGCGCCGAGCTGGAAGGCGTGCCGCCACCAGTCGAAGCCCCGGGTGTCGGCCACCCCGAACAGGTGCGCCACCAGGTTCCCGATGATCGCCCCGACCATGCCGAGCACCATGGTCAGCCAGAGCGGGATGTCCTGCTTCCCGGGGATCAGCAACCGGGCGATGCCGCCCAGGATCAGACCCTCGATCAGCGCCGAGATGATCGCCCACATAGTCAGCTCCCGGAGGCCGCGGCCGCCGACCCTCGGCGGTGCTCCTCCCCGTGGATCACAGTTTTTGCCCCGTACGGCCCACCCGCACCCCGGGTGGGCCGTTCCCGTGCCCCCACCCTCCTGTACGGGCGTAGGCGGGCGTACCGTGAGATGGCCGCACCGGGCCGGAGTGCGGGGGCTGACGAGGGCGGTTAGAGGCATGGGCAAGCGGGACGAGGTCTTCCGGATCACCCGGGCGCGGAGCAGTCTGAGCGAGGACGTCCGCGGGCGCCAGCGCCGGTACGTGATCTCGATGCTGGCGCGCACCCTCTGCGTGCTGCTCGCGGTGGCGATGTGGAACGTCGAGCGCTTCGTCGCCTACGGCGCGCTGGCCGGCGCGGTGCTGCTGCCGTACTTCGCGGTGCTGATCGCCAACGCGGGCCGGGAGAAGGCCCCGGGCCTGCCGAGCACCTTCGCGATCCCGGCCGACACCCCCCTGATGCTCGGCCCCGGCGGCTCCGGTGGCGGCGGCGACCAGGCGCGCAGCTGAGGCTCATGCCCGGTTTGACGGCTGTTCAGCCGATTTGCCGGACAGAAAGCTCAGAACAAGCTCAGATTAATCTCGACGGAACCTAGCCACGCGGGCCGCCTGGCGTGACATACTGCGTACGCGCTCCGCATCCCCCGTCGGAGCGACTGACCGACGCCGGGCGGCTCCCCCCGTGGCTGCCCGGCGTCGTCGTGTTCGGGTACTGGGAACGGCAGCTCCATGGACAGCCCCTCGATCAACCTCTTCGGCCCGGCTGACGGCCCGGAGGGTCCGCCGGTCTGCTCGGCGAAGGGCTGCCGGCAGCCCGCCGTCTGGGTGCTGGTGTGGAACAACCCGAAGCTGCACACCCCGGACCGCAAGAAGACCTGGCTCGCCTGTGAGGACCACCGGGAGAGCCTGGGCCAGTTCCTCGGCGTGCGCGGGTTCCTGAAGGACACCGTCGCCCTCGCCGACTGGCAGGAGCCCGAAGGGGCCTGACGCCCCCTCAGCCGCCAATGGCGACCGCAGCGTCAGCCGCCGATGGCGACTGTGCCGTCAGCCGCCAATGGCGACCGTTCCGTCAGCCGCCAATGGCGGACATCGGCCGGTCGGGCTGGAGGAAGTCCGGGTCGTCGATCCCCGCGCCCGCCTTCTTGCCCCACATCGCCGCCCGCCAGAGCGCGGCCAGCTCGGCGTCGCCGGAGCCGTCCCGCAGGGCGGTGCGCAGGTCGGTCTCCCCGGTCGCGAAGAGGCAGTTGCGGACCTGGCCGTCGGCGGTCAGCCGGGTGCGGTCGCAGGCCCGGCAGAACGGCCGGGTGACGGAGGCGATCACGCCCACGGTGGCCGGGCCGCCGTCGACCAGCCAGCGCTCGGCCGGGGCGGCGCCGCGGATCGAGGAGGGCTCGGGGGTGAGCTCGAAGCGGGTGCGCAGCTGCTCCAGGATCTCCTCGGCGGTGACCATCTGCGACCGGTCCCAGCCGTGCTGGGCGTCCAGCGGCATCTGCTCGATGAAGCGCAGCTGGTAGCCGCGCTCCAGGCACCAGCCGAGCAGGGCGGGCGCCTCGTGCTCGTTGACCCCGCGCATCAGCACCGCGTTGAGCTTGACCGGGGTGAGCCCGGCGGCCTCGGCGGCGGCCAGACCGTCCAGCACGTCGTGGTGACGGTGACGGCGCGTCAGGGTGTGGAACAGCTCCGGGTCCAGGGTGTCCAGCGAGACGTTCACCCGGTCCAGGCCGGCCGCCTTGAGGGCGGTCGCGGTCCGGGCCAGGCCGATGCCGTTGGTGGTGAGGGAGAGCTCGGGGCGGGGCTCCAGCGCGGCGCAGGCGGCCACGATGCCCACCAGGCCGGGGCGGAGCAGCGGCTCGCCGCCGGTGAACCTGACCTCGCGGACGCCGAGCTCACGGACCGCGAGGGAGACCAGGCGGACGATCTCCTCGTCCGTCAGCAGCTCGCTCTTGCCGAGCCACTGCAGACCCTCTTCGGGCATGCAGTAGGTGCAGCGGAGGTTGCAGCGGTCGGTCAGGGAGACCCTGAGGTCCACGGCCTGCCGGCCGTAGGTGTCGAGGAGCACGGTGCTCGGCCCCCTTCCCTGGAGCGCGACTGGCCCGGCCGCCGGTGTCGGCGGGCCGGGCCAGCTTAACGCCGCGATCCCTCGCGGCCGCTCCGTATCCGGTGGGCGGGACCGACCGGCTGCGACTAGGTCAGCTCCTGTCAGTGTGCTCCCAGTCCGGTGAGCGAGCGGACCTCCAGTTCGGCGGCCTTGGCCGGGTCGGCCTGCTCCTTGGACAGCACGGTGCCGAGCCAGCCGGCCAGGAAGCCGATCGGGATGGACACCAGGCCCGGGTTCTCCAGCGGGAACCAGTGGAAGTCGCTGTGCGGGAAGAGCGAGTTCTTGCCGCCGGAGACCACGGTGGAGAAGAACACCAGGGTCACCGAGCTGATCAGGCCCGCGTAGACCGAGCTGACCGCACCGGTGGTGTTGAAGCGCTTCCAGAACAGCGAGTAGAGCAGGGTGGGCAGGTTGGCCGAGGCGGCCACCGCGAAGGCCAGCGCCACCAGGGCGGCGGTGTTGAGCTTGTCGGCGAAGAGGCTGAGCACGATCGCCACCGCGCCGATGCCGATCGCGGCCAGCTTGGCCGAGCGGACCTCCTCCTTCTCGTCCGCCTTGCCCTTGCGGATCACGTTGGCCCACAGGTCGTGGGCGAAGGAGGCCGAGGAGGCCAGGGTGAGACCGGCCACCACGGCCAGGATGGTGGCGAAGGCGACGGCCGAGATGACGGCCAGCAGGATCGCACCGCCGGTGGTCCCGGCGCCGCCGCCGAGGTTCTCGGCCAGCAGCGGGGCGGCGGTGTTCCCGGCCGCGTTGGAGGCCTTGATGGTCTTCGGTCCGACCAGGGCGGCGGCACCGAAGCCCAGGGCCAGGGTCATCAGGTAGAAGCCGCCGATGATGCCGATCGCCCAGAGCACCGACTTCCGGGCCGCCTTGGCGGTGGGCACGGTGTAGAAGCGGACCAGGATGTGCGGCAGGCCCGCGGTGCCGAGCACCAGGGCCAGGCCCAGGCTGAGGAAGTCCAGCTTGCTGGTGCCCGTCGCCCCGTACTTGAGGCCGGGCTCCAGGAAGGCCGAGCCCTTGCCCGCCTGGTCGGCGGCGGCCTGCAGCAGGTGCGAGACGTTGAAGTCGAACTTGGCCAGCACCAGGACGGTCATCAGCGCGGTGCCCGCGATCAGCAGCACGGCCTTGACGATCTGCACCCAGGTGGTGCCCTTCATGCCGCCGATGGCGACGTAGATCACCATCAGGGCGCCGACCGCGACGATGGTCCAGCGCTTGGCGCCGTCCCCGCTCACCCCGAGCAGCAGGGCGACCAGCGAGCCGGCGCCGACCATCTGGGCCAGCAGGTAGAAGATCGACACCACGATGGTGGAAATGCCCGCCGCGGTGCGCACCGGGCGCTGGCGCATCCGGAAGGCCAGCACGTCGGCCATGGTGTAGCGGCCGGAGTTGCGCAGCGGCTCGGCCACCAGCAGCAGGGCGACCAGCCAGGCCACCAGGAAGCCGATGGAGTACAGGAAGCCGTCGTAGCCGAAGAGCGCGATGGCCCCGGCGATGCCGAGGAAGGAGGCGGCGGACATGTAGTCGCCGGAGATCGCCAGGCCGTTCTGGAAGCCGGTGAAGCCGCGGCCGCCGGCGTAGAAGTCGGCGGCGTCGTTGGTCTGGCGGCCGGCCCAGATCGTGATGCCCAGGGTGGCGAGCACGAAGAGGCCGAACAGCGTCATGGTCAGGCCGCGGTGCTCGGTGGCCGCGGTGGCGAGGTGGGTGGTGGCGAGGGCGTTCATTCGGCGGCCTCCCGCGGGCTCACGACGGTGGCGCGCTCGCGGATCGCGGCGGCCTTCGGGTCGAGTCGGCGGTCCGCGTACCGGGCGTACCAGGCGGCGATGCCGAAGGTGGAGGCGAACTGGAGCAGGCCGAGCAGCAGGGCCATGTTGATCGCGCCGAAGAGCTTGATCGCCATGAAGTCGTGGGCGTAGCTGGAGAGCAGCACGTACAGCAGGTACCAGAGCAGGAAGCCCGCCGTGACCGGGAAGACGAACCCCCGGAACGCCCTCCTCAGGGCGGCGAACTCCTCGCTCTGTTCGATGAGTTGGACTTCCGTGGGCGTCGCGTCCTCGGCGGTCGATGGGGTTTCCACTCGGCGTCTCCTGTGATGTGTCGGCGGCACAGTGGGGAACGAATGGACGTGAGGGGCGTCACAGTCGTGATGCCGCTGCATGGTAGGGCCTGCTGAGGCGGGCACGACAGACCCCGGGCCGAGGTTGGGCCGCACAACATCAAGAAGGCGGCACCGCCGCAGCGGTACCGCCTTCTTGATGGTGCGTCAGGCGCCGGCGCCTCAGAAGCTGATCCGGACCTTCAGCGCCTCGCGGTCCTCCATCGCCCGGTAACCCTCGGGGACCTCGTCCAGGCCGACGGTGCGGTCGAAGACCAGACCGGGCTCGATCCTCCCGGCCAGCACGTCCGCCAGCAGCTCGGGGATGTACGCGCGGGCCGGGGCGACACCGCCGCCGAGCCGGACGTTGCGGTTGAACATCTGGCTGATGTCCACGCCCGCGCTGCCGCCGTGCGGCACGCCGACGTAGCCGACCCCGCCGCCGTCCCGGGTGATCGAGATCGCGGTGCGCATCGACTCCTCGGTGCCGACCGCCTCCAGCACGGCGTGCGCGCCCTGACCGCCGGTCAGCTCGCGGACGGCCTCGATCGCGGCCTCGCCGCGCTCGGCCACCACGTCGGTGGCGCCGAACTTGCGGGCGATCGCGGTGCGGGCCTCGTGCCGGCCGAGCGCGATGATCCGCCCGGCGCCCAGCCGCTGGGCCGCCAGCACCCCGCACAGGCCGACCGCGCCGTCCCCGACCACCGCGACGGTGGAGCCGGGGCGCACGCCCGCGGCCAGCGCCGCGTGGTGGCCGGTGCTCATCACGTCGGAGAGCGCCAGTAGGTGCGGCAGCAGCGCCTCGTCGGTGGCCGCCTCCTTGGGCAGCCGCACCAGCGTGCCGTCGGCGAACGGCACCCGGACGGCCTCGCCCTGGCCGCCGTCGGAGCCCGGCTCGCCCCAGAACCCGCCGTGCGGACAGGAGGTCTGCAGGCCCTCCCGGCAGTAGTCGCAGACGCCGTCGGACCAGACGAAGGGGGCCACCACCAGATCGCCCGCCTTCACCGTGGAGACCTCGGAGCCGACCGCCTCGACCACGCCGAGGAACTCGTGCCCGATCCGCTGGCCGGGCTGACGCTTCGCCACGCCGCGGTACGCCCAGAGGTCGCTGCCGCAGATGCAGGCGTTGAGCACCCGGACCACCGCGTCGGTGGGCCGGCTGACCTGCGGGTCGGGCACCTCCTCGATCCGGATGTCGTGGGGGCCGTGGATGACGGTGGCGCGCATGAGGGGTCTTCCTTCGTGCTGGTGTTCAGGTGGTGCCGTCCGGTAGGACGTTCTTCCTCCCCCACGGTATTCCTGATGGATCCCGATGTCGGGTTCGCCACTTTCCGCGCCCCCACCGCCGCTGAACGGGCCGTTCGGCCATCGGTGTGGGCGCGCGCCCTTAAAGTGGTTCTCCATGTACGCGATCCAGCCCCCGGACGACGAGCCCTCCTGGGCCGCGCCGTTCCCGGCCCAGCGCACCCCCGAGGACGGCCCCGGCTTCGCCGTGGTCGACGTCGAGACCACCGGCCTCGGCCGGCAGGACCGGGTGATCTCCGCCGGTGTCTACCAGCTGGACGCGCACGGCGAGGTGACCGACCACTGGTACACCCTGGTCAACCCCCAGCGCGACCCCGGGCCGACCTGGATCCACGGCCTCACCAGCGCCGCCCTGGCCGACGCCCCGACCTTCCCCGAGGTGGCCGCCGAGTTCGCCGAGCGGCTGGCCGGGCGGGTGATGGTCGCCCACAACGCGCTCTTCGACTGGAACATGATCTCGCGCGAGTTCTCCCGCGCCGGGCTGCGCGCCCCGGTCGAGCAGCGGATCTGCACCATGGTGCTCTCCCGCGACCTCGGCCTGCCGCTGCCCAACGGCAAGCTGGCCAGCCTCGCCGCCCACTTCGACGTCCAGCAGCGCCAGGCCCACAACGCGCTCGACGACGCCCGGGTGCTGGCCGAGGCCTTCCGCCCCAGCCTGCTGCTGGCCCGTCAGTTCGCCATCCCGCTCCCGCTCACCACCTGCGTCGCCGTCACCGACTTCGACGACTCCCCCGCCCCGGCCTCCGCCGGGCGCTCCTACGGCTCCTCCTACCGCCCCGGCCGCAAGCGCCCCGCCTGCCCCTACCCCAACCCGGGGCGCTGGGTCGACGGCCGCCCCCTGATGCAGGGCATGCGGGTCGCCATCACCGGAGACACCGCCACCGACCGCGAGCTGCTGGAGGACCGCGCCATCGAGGCCGGCCTCCACATCGCCTCCTCCGTCAGCCGGCTCACCAGCCTCCTGGTCACCAACGAGGCCGACAGCTGGAGCGGCAAGGCCCGCAAGGCCCGCGAGTACGGCACCCCGGTCATCGGCGAGGACGCCTTCCTCCACCTCCTCCGCGAGGTCGCTCCGCACGAGGCGTAGGACCGGGGCACGTGGTCGAGCGACCGGGGGCGCGAGGAACTGCGCGCAGGGGAACGGCAGCAACTGCAACTGGCTGACGTACCCCGACCTCACACTGGGCCGCCTTCCGGTTCGCGCAGTTCCTCGCGCCCCTGGGTCGCTGCCCTGCCGACCCACTTGCGGACCCCGGTGTGTGATCGCGGTGTGAGTGCGCGTAGTTTGCCGATGTGTACCGTTTTCTGCTGTCCCGGCGCTGGGCGCTCATCGCCCTCCTCGTGCTGCTGCTGATCCCGACCATGGTCCGGCTGGGCTTCTGGCAGTACCACCGCCACGAGGCCCGGGTCGCCCGGAACGAGCTGATCGCGCAGAGCCTGACCGCCCCCGCCGTCCCCTTCGACTCGTTGTCGCGCCCCGGTGCGGCCGTCCCGAAGGACCTCACCTGGCGGACCGTCAACGCCACCGGCCAGTACGACCCGGCGGCCGAGTTCGTGATCCGCAACCGCACGGAGCCCGGCGGCAGCAGCATCGGCTACTTCGTGATCACGCCCCTCCGGCTGGCCTACGGCGCCGGCACCGTCCTGGTCAACCGCGGCTGGGTGGACTCGGCCGGGGACGCCACCAGCTACCCCACAGTCCCGGCCCCGCCCGCCGGCCAGGTGAGCGTCACCGGCCGGCTGCGCGCCGACGAGTCCGCCGAGAGCAAGAGCCTCAAGGCCCGCGGCAAGCTGCCGGACCGTCAGTACCAGCTGATCAGCAGCACCGAGCAGGCCGAACGCCTGGGCACCCCCGTGCTCGGCGGCTTCGTCGAGCTCACCGCGTCCTCCCCCGCCCAGGGCGACTCACCGCTGCTGCTCGCCGAGCCCGACCACTCCTCGATCGGCCCGCACATGGCGTACGCCGTGCAGTGGTGGCTGTTCGCCGGCCTGCTGCCGGTCGGCCTGGTGGTGCTCGCCCGCCGCGAGGCCCGCGAGCGGGCGGCCACCGCCGCGAAGGCCGCCGGGACGGCGGACGTGAACGCACCGGAACCGGTCACTCCCTGACGCTCCGTTTGCGGCAGGATGTGCCCCATGGATCTCGGACTTCAGGACAAGGTGTACGTGGTCACCGGGGCGACCCGCGGCCTCGGCTTCGCGACGGCGCGCGAGCTGCTCGCCGACGGCGCCCAGGTGGTGATCAGCGGCCGCACCAAGGAGGCGGTGGAGACGGCGGCCAACGCCCTGGGCGCGCCGGGCCGGGTGCTCGGCGTGGCGGCCGACAACGCGGACCCCGGGGCGGCGGCCCAGCTGGTCCACGCGGCGGTCAACGAGTTCGGGCGGCTCGACGGCGTCCTGGTCAGCGTCGGCGGCCCCGCGGCCGGGACGGTGCTGGAGACCACCGAGGCGCAGTGGCAGTCGGCCTTCGAGTCCGTGGTGCTCGGCGCCCTGCGGATCGCCCGCACCGCCGCCGCCTCGCTCACCGAGGGCGGGGTGATCGCCTTCGTGCTCTCCACCTCGGTCCGTCAGCCGGTGCCCGGCCTCGGCATCTCCAACGGCCTGCGGCCGGGCCTCGCGATGGCGGCCAAGTCGCTGGCCGACGAGCTCGGCCCGCGCGGCATCCGCGTCCTGGGCCTGCTGCCCGGCCGGATCGCCACCGACCGCCTGCGCGAGCTGGACGCCCTGAGCGGCGACCCGGAGGCGGCCCGGGCCCGGGCCTCCGCCACCATCCCGCTCGGCCGCTACGGCACCCCGGAGGAGTTCGGCAAGGTCGCCGCCTTCGCGCTCTCCCCCGCCGCCTCGTACCTGACCGGCGTGATGATCCCCGTCGACGGCGGCGCCCTGCGCGCCCTCTGACCCCGCGACCGGCCGCTCCGCCGCAGGGGCAGCCGTCGTCCCGGGCCCTCTCCCGGGCCGTCTCCCACCCGCCGACGGGCAGGACGAGCCGCCTCGTCCCCCGTCGGCGTGCGGGCAGAGGGCCCCGTGCGGGTGCTCAGATCACCCGGGGTCTGGTCCCGGCCCGCCTGGGCGGGGCGGGCGGGCGGACCACCCGCAGCCGCAGCTCGGCCGGGAGGTCCCGGGCCAGCGTGGTGCGGGCGTGGGCGAGCGGTCCGTCGTGCAGGTGCTCCAGGGTCGCGGCCGGGTCGGCGTCCGGGGTGAGCCGGACGGCGGCGCACAGCCGCAGCCGCTTCGGGGTGCCGGTCAACCGGGCCCGTACCCGGGCGACTTCGGGCAGGGCGATGGTCTCGGTCTCCACCGCGTCGGCCAACGCCTTGGCCCGCAGCCGCAGGGTGAGCCCGGGGGCCGCGACGGGCAGGGTGACGGCCGTGGGGCCGCTGCGGCGGGCCTGGGCGAACAGCCACCACAGCCCGCCGGCCACCGCGAGCCCGAGCACCGCGAAGACCACCGGCCACCACCAGGCCTCACCGGACCACCTGGTCCGCGAGGCGTCGCTGAACACCGGCTGGTCCGGCGAGGTCAGCGGCCACCAGGACGGCGGGGTCCACCCGAGCCGCCCGTAGAGGTCCAGCCCGCCGGCCAGCACCAGCACGCCGCCCGCCAGCAGGGCCGCACCGGCCAGCAGCAGGACCGCGCGGTTGACCGTGGCCCGGCTCATCGGCTCCCCCGTCGGGTCCGTACGTCCAGCCGGTGCTCCCCGGCCAGCGGCACCTGGGCCAGCTCGGCCCGCAACTCCCGCTCCACGGCTGCCGGTTCGGCCGCGCCGTCGATCCGCACCACGGTCCGGCCGCGCCCGGTGCGGACCTTCACGGAGTCCACCCCGTCGATCCGCCGGGCCCACCGGGTGACCAGCGCGGAGACCCCGGCCCGGTCGATCACCGCGCCCGGCCGGGTCAGCGGCAGCCAGCGCCGCTGACCGGCCGTCAGCGCCAGCACCAGGCAGCCCAGCCCGAGCAGCACGGCGGCCCCCGCCGCGATCAGCACCACCGGGTCGTCCAGGTGACGCCGCGCCAGCTCGTCGGCGGTCTCCGAGCGCCACGGCCGCGCCGTGCGTCCGGCCCGCACCGCCGCCGCGTCGTACAGCAGCGCCCCGGCGACCACCAGCCCGGCGACCACCACCAGCCCGGCCCAGAAGGTCCGGTCCGAACGCAACCGCCGCGCCGCGGCCGGGGGCCGGTCCCCCGTCAGCTCACCGGCCACGCGGCACCAGCCGCTCCACCACGACCACCACCTCGCCGACGGTCCGCCCGGTCAGCTCCGACAGCCGCTCCTGCACGGCCGCCCGCACCCGCTCGGCCAGCGCCGCCAGATCGGCCGGGAAGGGCAGCTCCACCCCGACCGTCAGCCGCACCTCACCGTGCTGCTCCACCACCGAGGTACGCTGCACCGTGCCGTCGTCCTCGGCCAGCGCCTGACGCGCCGCCAGCGCGGCGAGCCGGGTGAACACCCGGTCGGCGATCCGCAGCTGGCCGCGCTGGGGCGCCGGCACCGGAACCGCGGTGGTCAACGACGCCGGTCCCGGCCGCGCAGCAGCTCGCTCAGGTCACCCAGTTCGAGGTCACCGTCGATCAGACGGCCGGCCACGAAGCCGACCGCACCGAGCGCGGCCACCAGCAGGAAGGCGGCGAACCCGCCGAAGTACCCGGCGAAGCCCAGGGCCATCCCCACCACCAGCCCGATCAGGCCGAGATTCACGCCGTTCCCCTTCGCTCTCCGGTCTACTGCACCCTGGCCCGACGGCCGCTCTCGGCCTCGGCCTGCTCCTGCTCGTCCTCGTCCGGCTCGTCGGGCAGGTGGACGTCGTTGACGGCGATGTTCACCTCGACCACCTCCAGGCCGGTCATCTTCTCCACCGCCGCGACGATGTTGGCCCGGACCTCGGCCGCCAGCTTGGGGATCACCACGCCGTACTCCACCACCAGGGCGATGTCGATCGCGGTCTGCTTCTCCCCCACCTCCGCCTTGATCCCCCGGCCCACGCTCGACTTCCCGCCGGGCACCCGGTCCCGCATCGCCCCGAAGGTCCGGGAAAACCCGGACCCCAGCGCATGGATCCCGGTCACCTCGCGGGCGGCCATGCCGGCGATCTTCTCGACCACGCCGACGGCCAGGGCGGTGCGGCCACGCTCCTCCGCCGCCGCGGGCTTCGCGGTGTCGTTCTTGGCCAGGGCGGCGGGCGTCGGGCTCTCGGGCATCAGTGGGCTCCTCGCGGTACGGGTCCAGCTATATCGCAAACCAGCCCAACTCTGACATTCCGCCACGGGTCGCGCCCGCTCTGAGGACCGTACGGCCCAGTGGTCCCCGCTCGCGCCCCGGTTGGCGCCCCTCAGGGGCGCGAGGAACTGCGCGAGTACGGAAGGCGGCTCAGCGCTTGATCGGGGCATGCGAGCCAGTTGCACGTACTGCCGTTCCCCCGCGCGCAGTTCCCCGCGCCCCCGAGGGCGTAACCACTACCGAAAAAGGGCCCGCCCCCGGGGTGGGAACGGGCCCTTCGTGAGGGGGCGTCAGTCGCCGAGGCCGGCGAGGTCGCGGAGGCGGCGGGCCTGGGCGGCGCGTTCGGCGGTGCGCTGCTCGTCGTAGGTGCGGGTGGCGGCGCCCTGGAGGAGGGCCTTGGTCTCGATGACGGCGCTGCGCGGGGCGGCGAGCAGCGCGGCCGCGAGGTCGCGCGCCGCGGCGTCGAGCTCGGCGGCGGGGACGGCGAGGTTGGCCAGCCCGGTGGCCACGGCCTCCTCCGCACCGACCTGCCGGCCGGTCGCGCAGATCTCCAGGGCCCGGGCGTAGCCGACGAGTTCGGTGAGCGGCTTGGTGCCGGCCAGGTCGGGGACCAGCCCGAGGGAGGTCTCCTTCATGCAGAACCGGACGTCGTCCGCGACCACCCGGATGTCGCAGCCGAGCGCCAGCTGGAAGCCGGCCCCGACCGCGTGGCCCTGGACGGCGGCGATCGAGATCAGGTCGGGGCGGCGCCACCAGGTGAAGGCGTCCTGGTAGGAGGCGATGGTCTCGTCGAGGTCCTTGTCGTCCGCGGCGGCGAGCTGGAGGAAGTTCCGCTCCCCTGGGATGCCCTCGGGAGTGAACATGGCCCGGTCGAGCCCGGCGGAGAAGGAGGGGCCCTCACCCCGCAGCAGCACCACCCGGACGGTGCCGGGCAGGCTGCGGCCGATGGCGGTGAGCGCACGCCACATGGCGGGCGACTGGGCGTTGCGGCGGTCCGGGCGGCAGAGCGTCACCACGGCGGTGTCGCCCTCGACTTCGAGCCGGATCCCGGCCTGCTCCAGGAGTTGCGGGTCGAGGTCGACGGCGGGGCTGGTCATGAGCGGTACCTCCGGCAGCGGGGTGACTGGCTACCGGAGAGTAACAAAAACCGGCACCGCCGGACAGTGCCCGTTCGGGGCCGCCCGCGGTGCCGGGAACGACGATCGGCGGTCCGGGATTCCGGCCGCCGATTCGTCTGGAGCTGGGAGCTGAGTGGTGATGCGTGCGCGTGTGCGGCGATCAGCCGCGTGGTCCTACGGACGTGCCGGCGCTCGGGTCAACTGGCGCTGCCTTGCCGGACCACTGGCCCGACGGTCCGTCAGGAACCGGAAGCAGCAGCGGTCTTGCCCTTGCCTCGGGTGGCACCGCCACGGCCCCGGAGATTGACCCCGGACTCGCTGAGCATGCGGTGCACGAAGCCGTAGGAACGGCCGGTGGATTCCGCGAGCGCGCGAATGCTCGCTCCGGAGTCGTACTGCTTCTTGAGATCGGCCGCGAGCTTCTCACGCGCGGCACCAGTCACCCGGCTGCCCTTTTTCAGAGTCTCGGCCACCCGTGCCTCCTCGTAACTGTGCTGCTCGGTCAGATTCCCATGATCACCCATAGCCAGGCTCCTGGCCACCCATTCGACAAGGTCGATACCGGGAAAGCGCAGTCTGCCGGTCGTGATCGCAGCGCACAAGGGCGCTCACCAAGAGTGCTCGCGCCCCCTCGGACGGCACACGAGGGGATGGGGTGAAGAGAGAAAGAGCTGATCAGCACGGGCGGGCGGGGGGATGAACACCGCCCGGACACGAGTGGAACTCCTCAAACGGAATCCGGGAGTCTCCCATTCCCGGATTCCGTCAGAGACCGGCTTTTCTACGTCGGATTAGTGAGGAGGCGTCTACTCGGCCCCTCACCCGGGCACTCAGGCCAGCGAGACCAGGTCCGCGTAGTCGGCGCTCCACAGGTCTTCGACGCCGTCCGGGAGCAGGATGATCCGCTCCGGCTGGAGCGCCTCGACCGCGCCCTCGTCGTGGGTCACCAGGACCACCGCACCGGTGAAGGTGCGCAGCGCGCCGAGGATCTCCTCGCGGCTGGCCGGGTCGAGGTTGTTGGTGGGCTCGTCGAGCAGCAGCACGTTGGCGGAGGAGACCACCAGGGAGGCCAGCGCCAGACGGGTCTTCTCGCCACCGGAGAGCACCCCGGCCGGCTTGTCGACGTCGTCGCCGGAGAACAGGAAGGAGCCGAGGATCTTCCGGATCTGCACCAGGTCGGTGTCGGGGGCGGAGGAGCGCATGTTCTCCAGCACGGTCCGCTCGGGGTCGAGGGTCTCGTGCTCCTGCGCGTAGTAGCCGATCTTCAGGCCGTGGCCCGGGATCACCTCGCCGGTGTCCGGCTGCTCGACGCCCGCGAGCATCCGCAGCAGGGTGGTCTTGCCCGCGCCGTTGAAGCCGAGGATGACCACGCGCGAGCCGCGGTCGATGGCCAGGCCGACGTCGGTGAAGATCTCCAGCGAACCGTAGGACTTGGAGAGGCCGCTGGCGGTCAGCGGGGTCTTGCCGCACGGGGCCGGGTCCGGGAAGCGCAGCTTGGCGACCTTGTCGGAGACCCGGGCCTGCTCCAGGCCGGAGAGCAGCTTCTCGGCGCGGCGGGCCATGTTCTGCGCGGCCACCGTCTTGGTCGCCTTGGCGCGCATCTTGTCGGCCTGGGCGTTGAGGGTGGCGGCCTTCTTCTCGGCGTTGGCCCGCTCGCGCTTGCGGCGCTTCTCGTCGTCCTCGCGCTGCTGCTGGTACTGCTTCCAGCCCATGTTGTAGATGTCGATGGCGGCGCGGTTGGCGTCCAGGTAGAAGACCTTGTTGACGACCGTCTCGACCAGGTCGACGTCGTGCGAGATGACGATGAAGCCGCCCTTGTAGGTCTTCAGGAAGTCGCGCAGCCAGACGATCGAGTCGGCGTCGAGGTGGTTGGTCGGCTCGTCGAGCAGCAGGATGTCGGAGTCCGAGAAGAGGATCCGGGCCAGCTCGACGCGGCGGCGCTGACCACCGGAGAGGGTGTGCAGCTCCTGGCCGAGGATGCGGTCCGGCAGGCCGAGCGCGGCGGCGATGGTGGCGGCCTCTGCCTCGGCGGCGTAGCCGCCCTTGGTGAGGAACTCGGTCTCCAGGCGGGCGTACTTCTTCATCGCGTTGTCGCGGGTGGCGCCCTTGCCGTTGGCCATCCGCTCCTCGTTCTCGCGCATCTTCTTGAGCACGGTGTCGAGGCCACGGGCGGAGAGGATGCGGTCGCGGGCGAGGACGTCCAGGTCACCGGTGCGCGGGTCCTGCGGCAGGTAGCCGACCTGGCCCGAGCTGGTCACGGTGCCGGCGGCGGGCAGACCCTCGCCGGCCAGGACCTTGGTGAGGGTGGTCTTGCCGGCGCCGTTGCGGCCGACCAGGCCGATCCGGTCGCCGGGGGCGATCCGGAAGGAGGCGGACTCGATGAGGACGCGGGCACCGGCACGCAGTTCGAGCGCGTTGGCAGCAATCATGGCTGTGGGTACTCCTGGGACTGGCGGGGGCAGCGGACGGCGGGCATCTGGCGGGCGCTGCGCGCGCTAATGCCGGGAGGGAACAGCCATGCGGGCCAGTCTACCGGCAGCCCGGAGGAACCCCGGAAGGATTAAACCTCCGGAGCCGAGGTGCAGCCGGCGTGAGTGGTTGCGCACCGCAGGGGCGCGGGGAACTGCGCGCGGGGGAACGGCAGGGCGTGCAACTGGCTCGCCTGCCCCGATCTGGCCCTGGTCCGCCTTCCGATTCGCGCAGTTCCTCGCGCCCCCATGGCCCCTTCGGGGCCACCGGGGTCAGCCGGTGGGGCAGCCCGGGCGGGGGTGGAGGGCGGCGAAGTCGGTGGTGCAGGCGGATTCGGGGGTGGTGAGGCGGGTGTCGTAGACGCGGGTGCCGAGGACCGGGCCGTCCTCCAGCGAGACGCGCTGCTCGTCCAGGCGGCGCAGCTGCACGTTGGGGCCGACGCCGAGCTGGAAGCCCCGGCCGTTGAGCTTGAAGCCGGTCACGCCGCCGGGCAGCTGGCCGCCCGCGCTGGTGCTGCCGGTGCAGGAGCGCGGTACCAGGACCGCGTAGTCGGTGTGCACGGCCCGCAGCGGGTCGTACGAACAGCCGGACAGCGGACGGGAGTTGAACCGCAGGTCGCCGTCACTGTCGCGGAAGCCCATGGTCAGTGCCGGCGTCACCACGGCGACCCAGCCGCCGTCCGGGTCGTTCACCGGCTGGAGCGCGGCGGCGGCGCGGCGGACGGCGGTGGCCAGCTTCTCGGCCTCGGTGCGGCTGCCGGTCTCCTTGAGGTCACTGCCGGCCAGCCACTCGTCCAGGCCGGGGACGGCCCGGTGCCAGCGGACCTCGTGGTCGCTGGGCCGGACGGAGGTGACCATGCCGTCGTCCCAGACCACCACGGCGTTCTCGCCGACCATCGACAGGTGCAGGGCGGTCGCGCCCTCGCGGCGGTAGGACCAGAGGTGCTCGGCGGTCAGCCGGTCGTAGGCCTCCAGGCCGGGACCGACCTTGAGCTCCAGGGCACCGGAGTCGCGGGGCTGGGCGCCCACGGGGCTGGCGTCCACGGCGCCCGGCTTGACCAGGACGTCGCCGAACGGGACGGGCTTGTTGGCGTGTGCCGCGGCGCCCGCGCCGAGCACCACGAGGACGGCGACGGCGGGCAGCACGGATCGTCGGACGGGGGCAGGCAGCTTCCAGGACACGGGCGGAGCGTACCCGGGCCGGGCCGGGTCCGTCAGCCAGGCTCGGCCGTCCACCCGGAAGACTGACGGGTTCTCCGAGGTCCGCCCGGCACCCTCCGGACCTGGGACTCTCGGCGGGCGGGCGCCCTCACCCGGGGCTAGGGTGCGACTGCGGTCACCCGACGGACTGTTACAGAGGTGGTACTCGATGCAGTTTGACGACCAGGCGGATCTGGACACCTCTCAGGTCCAGGACCGGCGCGGGATGTCGGGCGGCGGGAAGATCGCGGTGGGCGGCGGGGCGGTCGGCCTGATCGGGCTGGTGCTGGCCCTGCTGCTGGGGATCGATCCGGGCAGCGTCGGGCTCACCGACGGCTCGACGGGCACCTCCGGCGGGGCCACCACGGCCAGCCAGGTGGACGACACCTGCAAGACCGGCGCGGACGCCAACCGGCGGCAGGACTGCCGGATCGTCGCCGTGGTGAACAGCGTGCAGGACTTCTGGCGCCAGGAGTTCACCCGGCGGGCCGGGGCCTACTCCCCCGCCCAGACCGTGCTCTTCACCAACCAGGTGAACACCGCCTGCGGGGCGGCGAGCTCCGCGGTCGGCCCGTTCTACTGCCCGGGCGACCGCAAGGCCTACTTCGACCTCGGCTTCTTCAACGAGCTGAGCACGCGCTTCGGCGCCAAGGGCGGCCCGTTCGCCGAGGCCTACGTGGTGGCGCACGAGTACGGGCACCACATCCAGAACCTGACCGGGCAGATGAAGAAGGTCGGCAACGACCGGCAGGGCGCGGACAGCGGCTCGGTGAAGCTGGAGCTGCAGGCGGACTGCTACGCCGGAGTGTGGGCGTACAACGCGACCCGCACGCCGCTGGCCACCACCGGGCGCCCCCTGATCACCTCGCTCACCGAGGCCGACATCGCGGCCGGGCTGGACGCGGCGGCCGCCGTCGGGGACGACCGGATCCAGCAGCAGGCCCGCGGCCGGGTCAATCCGGAGACCTGGACCCACGGCTCCTCGGCCCAGCGCCAGCAGTGGTTCACCACCGGGTTCCGGACCGGGGACATGGCCAAGTGCAACACCTTCGGCTGATCCGTCCGGACGGACCGCCCGCGACCTACCACTATCGAGTGACATGAGGCTTTTCTGACGGTCTGTGGGATTACCGTCGTGCGTGCGGGCCTGCCCGGGCCCGTCGGCACGTCCCCCGAGGAGAAGACCCATGCGAATCGGCCGCCTCACGCTGGCCGCCGCCGCGCTGCTGCTGGTGACCACCGCGAGCGTCCCCGCCGGCACCCCGCTGAGCCAGACCGAGCGGCACGCGTGGCTCTCCTCGGACGCCATCGAGCCGCGCGGCGCGGCGCCCCGTCCGAACGTCCAGCGGGCCAGGCACGAGCCGCCGTTCGGCGCCTTCGTCGGCTCCTGGGACAACTACATCCCCAACATCGCCCGGATGGCCACCTGGCTCAAGGGCGCCAACATGCAGGTCGGCCACACCTACCTGGCCGGGAACGGCTGGAACGACGTCGAGGGCGAGACGGTGGTGCTCGGCCTCTGGTCGCAGTGGAAACTGGCCGACCCGCAGCGCAAGTTGGTGCTCGGCGTGCCGATGCTGGTGCCGAACGAGAACAACACCCCCGACCCCGAGGTGGCCCGGCTGCTGGCCCGGGCCAACAAGGGCGAGTTCGACCAGCACTTCCTCAAGCTGGCCCGCAAGCTGGTCGCGCTCGGCGGCCACGACACCGTCATCACCCTGGGCTGGGAGATGAACGGCATCACCTACACCAGCCGCTGCAAGCCCGACCCGACCGCCTGGAAGGCGTACTGGCGGCGGATCGTGACGGTGATGCGCTCGGTGCCGGGGCAGCACTTCCAGTTCGACTTCAACCCGACCCGGGGGCTGGACGCGATCCCCTGGACCAGGTGCTACCCCGGCGACGACGTGGTCGACATCATCGGCATGGACAGCTACGACCAGCCGGCCGGCGCCACCTTCGACGAGTACGTCTCCGAGCCCTACGGCCTGCAGGACCAGGTGGAGTTCGCCGCCAAGCGCGGCAAGCCGGTCTCGTACCCGGAGTGGGGGCTGTTCCGCAACGGCGACAACCCCGAGTTCGTCCGGCGGATGGTGGACTGGATCCGCACCCACGACACCGCCTACCAGACCGTCACCGACTACTGCCCGCACGGCTTCTGGCAGTGCGACCGGAACCCGCGCTCCAGCCGCGTCTACCGCGACCTGATGACCGGCTCCAAGGGCGCCACCGCCCCGTCAGCCGCGCATCCGGGCCAGTAGCGCCCGCTTCAGCCCCGGCATCCGGGTCCGCAGCTGGTGCACCAGCGCCAGCCGGACCCGGACCCGGACGGCCCGGGCCGCCGCCCAGGGCGCCAGCCTCCCCGGCCCCAGCACCAGCCGCTGGTTGGTGCGCTGGTCCGGGCGCCACCGCTGCTTGTACGGCTCCTGGCCGCGCAGCAGGCTGAGCACCGGGATGTCCGCCGCCCGCACCTCGTCCAGCGCGGCCCCGAACAGCAGCCCGGCGATGTCCACCCGCTCGCGCAGCACCGGGGTGGCCCCGTACATGTAGAGGCCGCCGAAGGACGGGCAGAGCAGCACCAGGTTGACCGCCACCAACTCCCCGTCCAGCACGAAGCGGTGGAGCGCGGCCCGGCCCGAGGCCACCAGCCCCCGGGTCGAGTCGGTGAGGTGGGCGGCGAAGCGCTCGGTGCGGTGCTCGGGGGTGATCCCGCGCTCCTGCCACTGCTCGAAGTGCAGCCGCAGCAGCTCCCGCACCACCTCCGGGACCTCCTCGGCGGCGGTGGTGAGCACCTGGACGCCGACCTCGGCGTTCTTGCGCAGCTTCACCCGGCTGCGCTGTGCGGTCTTGCCGGGGAGCCGCTTGAGCAGCTCGTCCATCGGCACCGCCGGCAGGTACTGGCAGAGCGAGTCCTCGAAGCGGTGCCCGCGGCCGCGCCAGTGCCGGTACACCTGCTGGACGGCGGCCTCCGGGTGCACCTCGCGCAGCTCCAGGGAGTGCCACGGGCGGTGCAGCGGGAGGGCGGCGGCCAGTTCGGCGGCGGCCCGGTCGGCGCAGGAGTCGTCCAGCAGGACGTCGGTGAAGTCCACCAGCCCCGCCCCGAGGTTGGTCAACCCCCCGAACGGGCCCCGGCGTTGCAGCGCCGCCGCCCCGACCAGCCGCTCGTCCCGGCGGACCAGGATCAGGACCAGGCCCCCCGGGGTGCCGTACTGGCGCCACCAGGAGGCCAGCCAGCAGGCGGCCTGGAACGGGGTCGCGGTGGCACAGCGGGCGGCCAACCCGTCCCACTCGTCGGCCAGTTGCTCGAGGGCGTCGTCCTCGCGGCGGATCTCGGCACTCCACCGGGGGGCGCCCGATCCGGTCTGGCTGGGGAGGCTGATGCCGGAGATCTCGGTGGTCATCGCCGGCTCCCCGCCTGCTGCGGCTCCTTGTCGGCGGCCTTCTTCTCGCCGTCCTCGGCCCGGCGCTTGGGCACGTCGAGGGAGAGGGCGACGGTGCGCTCGGAGTCCTCGGGGGTGACCGGTTCGGCCGGGGCCGGGGTCGGGGCCGGGGCCGGCTCCTCGGTGGCGGGGCGGGGGCGACGGGTCATCATCACCAGGGCGCCGAGCAGCAGGCCGCCGGCCGTGCCGACCGCGGTGTCCAGCGCGGCGGAGGGGGTGGCCGGGCGGTCCGGCTCGGCGGCGGTGGCCAGCGGCACCAGCCGGACGCCGGTCTCCTTGCTGCTGGTGTTGGCGAAGGCGATCAGCGACTTGGCGACCGCGTCGGCGGCCCGGGCGGCGTCGGCCGCGCGGCGGCCCGTGCCGGTGATCTCGATCACCGGGGCGTCGGGCGAGGTGGTGCCGCGGACCTGCTGCTCCAGCTCGGTGACGGAGCGGCCGGTCTCCGCGACCGCCCCCACCAGCACCTGCGGCTGGCCGGCCAGCCGGCCGTACGCCTGCGCGAAGTTGACGGCCGTGGCACTCTCCCCCGGCCCCTGCGGCACCACCACGACGTAGGAGTTGGCGGCGTAGCTCGGGTGCGAGACCACGGCGTAGCCGGCCCCCGCGACGGCGCCCAGCGGCACCGCGACGGCGATCGGCCACCAACGGCGGGCTCGGCTCAGAACGGACATGTGGTTACTCCTTCGAGGGTGGTCACCCCGGGGGCGCGAGGCTGTGACATGTGCGGCTCCGCCGCGTGGGCGCGCGGCGTCAGGGCAGCGCGTGCATCTGGCTCACCGAGCCCGGCTGAACGCTGGTCCGCCTTCCGAATCGCGCAGTTCCTCGCGCCCCTGGGCGCGCGTCACTTGGTCGTAGACCGTCCCCAGCCGCTCCGCGATCGAGGCGATGTCGTAGTGGCGGACCGCGTCCGGGATCGGGAGGGGGGCGCTGCGGCGGGACCAGAGCTCGCACAGGGCCGTGGTGTACGCGGCGGCGGTCTGCGGGAGGCGGGCCGCCTCGGGGGCGGCGGTCGGCGGGAGGTCGTCGAGGGCGGGGCAGGCGCTGTGGCGGACGGGGAGCCCGGCGGCCAGGCCCTCGAGGACGGTGAGGCCGAAGGTCTCCTCGGCCGAGGGGGCGGCCAACGCGTCGACGGTCGTGAGGAGTTCGGGCACGTCGCCGCGTTCGCCGGTGAGCACGATCCGGTGCCGGACGCCGAGATCGGCGGCCTGCCGCAGCAGGGCGTCCCGCTCGGGGCCGGCGCCGACCAGGAGCAGCCAGGGCTCCCGCAGCGCGGGGTACTCGGAGGCCAGCCGGGTGAGCTCGGCGAGCACGGTGACCAGCAGGTCGAACCGCTTGCCGGGCACCAGCCGCCCGACCGCGCCGATCACCCAGGCGGTCTGCGGCAGGCCGAGCTCGGCCCGGAGGTTCTGCCGCAGGGCGAGGCGGGAGGCGGTGGGCAGGGCGTAGCGGGCGGCGTCGATGCCGTTGGGCAGCAGCGCCACCCGGTGCTCGGGGACCCCCCAGTCGGCGAGGGTGGCGGCGACCTGCCGGGAGACCGCGACGGTGGTGGTGCCGAGCCGCTCGGCGGCCAGGTAGAGGGACTTGACGCCCCGGGTGACGGGGCGGCCCTCGATCACGGTGGCGTGCAGCGAGTGCTCGGTGGCCAGCACGGGGCGGACCCCGGCCAGCCGGGCGGCGAGGCGGCCGTAGAGCATGGCCCGGTACAGGTGGGTGTGCACCAGGTCGTACCGGCCGTGCCGGATCAGGCCGGTGAGGCGGGGCAGCACGCCGAGGTCGCGGTTGCCGCGCATCCGCAGGTCGTGCACGGTGACGCCGTCGGCGCGCAGGGCCTCGGCCACGCTGCCGGGGTTGGTCAGGGTGGCCACCTCGCACTCGTACCGCGGCGGGAGGTGGCGGACCATCAGTTCGAGCTGGCGCTCGGCCCCGCCGGAGGCCAGGCCGGTGATCACGTGCAGGACCCTCACCGGACCGACCTCCGGGGGCTGCGGCGCAGGCCGGTGACCACGTCGCGGAACCGGTGGCGGCCGCGCTTGGCCCGCAGCCGCCATGCGCCGTCCCGGTCGCCGACGTAGCTCCGGGGCAGGGCGAAGCGGCCGGTGAGCCCGCCGTGCGCGATGGCGCAGGCGTAGTCGTAGCCGGCGTCCCGGACCGCCAGGGTGGCCGCCAGGTCCACCGCGCCGTACGGGTAGCAGAAGCCGGTGACGGGGCCGCCGATCAGCTCCTCGACGGCCCGCCGGCTCTCCCTGGTCTGGACGGCCAGCGCCTCGGCGGAGAGGCCGGGCAGGGCGCGGTGGCCGAGGCCGTGGGAGCCGATCTCCCATCCGGCCCGGGCGAGATCGGTCACCTGGTCGACGGTGAGCAGCTGCTTGCGCGGGCCCTCGATGTCCCAGCCGTTCTCGGTGCCGAGCAGGTCGGGCACCACGTAGGCGGTGGCGGTGAAGCCGTACTGGTGCAGCACCGGGACGGCGTGCCGGGCGAAGTCGGCGTAGCCGTCGTCGAAGGTCAGGCCGACCAGCCGGTCGGCCCGGCCCGCCGCGCGGGCCCTGAGCAGTTCGCGGACGCTGACGCCGCGTCGGTTGGTGCGGTGCAGCCACTCCATCTGGGCGGCGAACCGGCTGGGGCTGACGGTGAGGAGGTACGGGTCCTCCTCCTCGTCGGCCACCGAGTGGTACATCAGGATCCACGGTGCGGTCCGGCCCAGGCCGGCCGGGGGTTTCGGCCTGCCGGAGCGGGCCTGCGCCGGCAGGCGCAGGTGCTGGGCTGAGTCAACGTCCATGGGGCTTCCCTTCTGCGGGCGAAGGTTGGAGGGCCTTGGTGGCGGCCAGGAGGGGGGCGCGCACCTCGGGGGCGCCGAGGGCGGCGGCGAGGGCGGCGAAGACGGTGAGGACGGTCAGACCGCCCAGCAGGGTGGCCAGCAGCGGGTCCCGGACCAGACCGTCGATCAGCCAGCCGAGGACGGCGGCGCCCAAGGCGGCCGCCAGCAACCGGGCCTGACCGCTGATCACCTTCGGCACCCGCAGCGCGATCCCGCGCAGCAGCAGACCGCGCATCAGCAGCGCCGCGGTGGTGGTGATCCCGGCCGCGTTCCCGGCCGCCAGGCCGAGGCCTCCGTACCGGGGGGTGGCGGCCAGGCCGACCGCCACCGTGACCACCAGGCCGAGCGCCATCGCACCGACCGGGTACCAGTCCAGCCGGGTGACCCGGAAGCTGGCCGGGTCCTCGTCGGCCCGGCGGACCACCGGGCGGACCGAGAAGTACGGACGGACCATCACCCCGATCAGGGCCTGGGCCGGCAGGCCGAAGCTGTAGACCCGGATCACCGCGGCGGTGGCGGCGGTGTCGTGGGCGGTGAAGGCTCCGCGCTCGAACAGCAGCGCCACCACCGACGGGGCGCAGGCCATCATGAACGCGGTGCCCATCAGGACCAGCGCCGTGGCCTGGCCGATGTCCTTCTCCACCCGGTCCCGGGCCGCCCCCAGGTCACCGGCGGCCAGCGCGCGGGCCACCACCGGGAAGGTCACGGTGCAGATCAGGATGGCCGCCGTCATGGCGAGTTGGGAGATCTTGGCGGCGTAGTTCAGGTGCGAGATGGTGCCCGGGGGCAGGCCCGAACCGAGGTGCCGCTCGATGAACACCTGGGACTGCCGGGTGAGGGTGAAGCCCGCCACCGGCAGCATCGCCAGCGGGATCAGCACCAGCCCGGCCGTCCCCCGGCGGGACTTGCGGCGCTTGGCCCCGCGGAGCTTCTTCAGGAACGGGCCGACCAGCACCGCCGCCATCAGCACGCTGCCGGTCGCCACGCCGATCGCGGCGGACTTGACGCCCCAGACTGTGTGGCCGGTGAGCAGGATGCCGAGGATGGCGAGGTTGTAGGCGACGTAGATGCCGGCCGGGGCGGTGAAGCTGTGGTGCGCCCGGAGGGCGGAGCCGAGGTAGCCGGCCACACCGAACGGGAGGATGGTCAGGGCGGTGATCCGGGTGCAGCTGACGGCGAGCGCCGGGTCGGCCAGGCCGGGGGCCAGGAAGCCGACCAGGTGCGGGGCGCCTACGGCGACGGCGGCCGAGAGGCTGCAGAGCGAGAGCAGCAGCCAGGGCAGCGTGGCGCGGACCAACTGGCGGACCGGGTCCGGGCCGTGGGGACGCTCCTCGCGCAGCACCAGGGCCAGGCTGAACGCCGGGACCATCAGGAAGGCCATCGCGTCCTCGATCAGCAGCGGCGCGGCGGTCTCGGGGACGGTCCAGGCGACCAGGAAGGCGTCGGTGCCCTGGTTGGCGCCGAAGTAGCGGGCCAGCAGGAGGTCGCGGAGCAGGCCGAAGGCGGAGCCGGCGGCGGTGAGCAGTGCGGTGACCCCGAAGGCCCGGGCGAGGAAGTCGCGGCGGGGCGGCGTGCTCTCCGTCCGCGGCGCGGGGACCTCGGCGACGGCCAGTTGCTGATCGGTGCTCACCGCTGCGCCGCCTCCCCGGGGAACGCCGCCCGGATCGCCAGGCCGAGGATCACCGAGGTCAGCACGGTGGTGGTTCCCCCGATGTCCGCGTACAGGAAGTCGACGACCACCCACGCCAGCAGTCCGAGCGCCGCCAGCCGCACGCCGCGGGGAACGGCCGACGCGGCGCCGCTCCCGCCGGAGGCGTCCGGGCCGGCGTTGCGGAGGCAGTTGAGGAGGAGGGTCAGGAAGAGGGCCAGGTAGGCGAGGGCGCCGATCAGGCCCTGTTCGCTGAGGACGAGGAAGTACATGTTGTGGGGGGAGAGGAGGGGCTCGCGGGTGAAGCCCATCTGGGAGTCGGCGGCGTCGCTGCCGGAGGAGAGGCGGATCGGGGCGTGGCTGTCGCGGAGTTGCTGGAAGGCCTTGGGGCCGGCTCCGGTGGTGGGGTGGTCCTGCCAGATGCGGACGGCGGTGCCCCAGAGGTCGTAGCGGTCGGTCACGGACTGGTCGGGGGCGGAGGAGACCGAGCCGATGCTGGTGAGCCGGTCGGTGACGCCCGCGCCACCGAGGCCGAGGCCGCCGATCGCGACGACGCCGAGCGCGAGGGCGATGACCGCGCCGCGCAGGGCGAGCCGGGCGTCGGCCCGCAGCAGCAGGACGGCGACGGCGACGGCGGTGGCGATCCAGCTGCCGCGGCTGAAGGAGACCGCGAGCGGGAAGAGCAGGAACGCGGCGGAGGCGTACAGCGAGAGCCGCAGGCCGCGCCGCCCGCCGGGCCCCCGCTCGCCGAGGGCGAGCGCGAGCGCGGCGATCAGGCCGAAGCTGACCACGGTCGACATCGCCATGACGTCGAGCGCACCGAAGGTGCCGATGGCCCGGATCGGCTGCCCGGTGTAGGAGGCGCCGGTGCCGGTGAGGAACTGCTTGGCGCCGACCACGCCCTGCACCAGGGCGGCCAGCACCAGGGAGCCGAGCACCAGTTGCTGGTCGGTCCGGTCCCGCAGGGAGCAGAGCACGGCGGCCGGCACCAGGACGAAGACCTGGACCAGGCGGACGAAGCCGGTGACGCTGGTGGAGGGGTCGATGGAGTGCACGGTGGCGACCCCGGCGGCCACTACCACCGCGCCGAAGAGCACGCAGACGGTGCGGTTCAGCGCCGGGAGCCGGCCCCGCAGGAGGGCGAGGCCGGTCACCGCGACCAGGGCCAGCGAGGCGAGGTCGGCGGCGGTGACGTGGACGGCGGCGGTGACGTCCTTCTCGCCGGTGGGCACGCAGACCAGCAGCACGGTGGCCGCGGCCAGCAGGCTGGGCCGCTGGAGCCGGTGGGTGCGGGCCGTCAACCGGGCGGGTAACACCCGGTGGTGAGGAAGGGTCAGGGCCACCTGGTCGTCAGCTCCCGTCCGGATGCAGCATGAGGGCGGCGGTACGGAAGAGCAGCTTGACGTCGAGCCAGAGGCTCCAGCTCTCGATGTACCGGTTGTCGAAGCGGGCCCGGTCCTCGATGGAGGTGTCGCCGCGCAGGCCGTTGACCTGGGCGAGGCCGGTGAGACCGACCGGGACGCGGTGGCGGTCGGCGTACTCGGGGTAGGCCTGGCCGAACCGCATGACGAAGTACGGGCGTTCGGGGCGCGGGCCGACCAGGCTCATGTCGCCGCGCAGCACGTTCCACAGCTGCGGCAGCTCGTCCAGCGAGCTCTTGCGCAGGAAGTGGCCGACCGGGCTCATCCGGTGGTCCTGGGAGATGTTCCAGTGGGTGGCCGACTCGTGCTCGTTGGCCGGGCGCAGGGTACGGAACTTGAGGACGGTGAAGACCCGGCCGTCCAGCCCGGTGCGCTGCTGGCGGAAGAGCACGCCGGGGCCGGTGTCCAGCCGGACGGCGAGGGCGACCGCGCCGAGCAGCGGGGAGACCAGCAGCAGGCCGAACCCGGCCGCGGCGACGTCGAGCATGCGCTTGGCGAGCCAGCCGGGGCGCTGCATGGCCGGGCGGCCGACCTGGAGGCAGGGGAAGCCCCAGAGGTGGTCCTGGTCCTTGCTGCGGACCGCGCCGTACTCCCGGAGGGAGGGCACCAGCCAGACCTCGCAGCCGAGTTGGGCGGCCTTGCGCAGGCTGGCGGCGGTCTCGGGGTCGTCGGTGGTGCTGTCGGTGGCGATCACGTGCCGGATGCGGTGACGGCGGATCACCCGGCCGATCTCCTCCCGGCTGCCGAGCACCGGCAGCTTGGCGTCCTCGGCCAGCAGCACCGGCTCGGAGTCCAGGAAGCCGAGCGGGCTGAGGCCGTAGGAGGGGTGCTCGGCGAGGGCGGCGGCGACCTTCTGGCCGTGCTGGCCGGCGCCGAGCACCAGGGTGGGGCTGGGCCGGCGGCGGCGGCCGCGGCGCAGCAGCCGGTAGACCAGGGCCCGGCCGGTGGCGGCGACGGGCAGGAAGACGGCCAGCAGGGCGAGCAGCCGCAGCGGGGAGGCGGGGCTGTCGGGCCAACCCTCCAGGCAGGCGGCCAGGGTGACGGCGAAGGCGGTGGCGACGGTGGCCCGGGCGGCGAGCGCGGGGAACTCGTCCAGCGCGGAGAGGGTGAGCCGGTTGCGGTAGAGGCCGCCGGCCAGGTTGAGCGCCAGCAGGAAGGGCAGCACGGCGGCGGCCGCGTGCAGCGGGTCGGTGAGGGCGATGGCGGCGGCCAGGGCCAGGCAGTCCACGGTGACCAGGGCGGCCGGGCGGACGATCCGGAACGGGGCCCGGCGGCGGTACCGCCGACTGATCGGCGGGGCGGGCCGGGAGGTGGCCGGTCGTCGTGGCGGTCGCCGCTCCAGGAGCTCGGTGGCGACCCGGCGGGAGGGGGGCGGCACCGGGCGGCCCGGCCGAGGCACACTCTCGTGGTCAATGGTCATCAGCGCACGAACTCCCCTGCTGTGTACCCGTCTTGACGGGACACCCGGACCCGAGTCGGACCGACGAGGTAATCCCGGCCGACGGATGCGGTCCAGGTAGCGCCTGCTGCCACGGGCGGCTATTCGGGTATTTCCGAGTACGGCGCTCAGAAATGACAGCGAAGCAGGCAAAATCAGACAATACCGAACGCTGGCTTGGTTCCAGGAAGCTGACTTGCCATTTCATTCCACCCGCCCATTAATAAGACTTTCGGATTTTGAATCCTCGGCCGCCTGGTCGAGATGCGAACACGGCAGCGCCCTCGCGGCGAGCATTCACGGTCTGAGAAACGATCAGAACCGCCCGGGGACACGGGTGTCGGACTCCTCGGCGAGCCTCGGCGCGGGGACCTCCTCCCGGAGGAGGGTTCGATAGAGGTCCCCCACCTGCCGGACGACCCCTCGGACATCGTGATGATCGGACATTCGTTCCCGGGCGATCAGACCGAGGCGTTCGCATTCGATCGGATCGCTCAGCGCACGCACGACCAGTCGGGCGAGCGCGGCCGGGTCCTCCGGCTCCACCAGCCCGTGCGCGAGGAGTTCCGGCGGCAGGCTCTCGCGGGCCCCGGGCACGTCCGTCAGCAGCACCGGGCGGGCGGTGGCCATCGCCTCCAGCGGGGCCAACGCCATCCCCTCCCAGCGCGAGGGCAGCACCACCAGATCGGCGGCGGCCAGCCAGGGCCGTGGGTCGGCGACGTCCCCGGCCAGCCGGACGGAGGAGGGCTCGGGCAGCTCGCGGACGGCTGCGGCCAGCGCGTTGGCCTCCGGGCCGCCACCGACCAGGGCCAGCCTGGCCTGCGGCAGCGCGGAGACGACGGCGGGCCAGGCGGCCAGCAGCACGTCCTGGCCCTTCTGGCGGCAGAGCCGCCCGACGCAGACCGCCAGCGGCGCGGCCGGGTCGAGGCCGAGCGACATCCGGGCGGCCCGGCGCGCGGCGGAGTCCGCGGGGGCGTGGTGGCGCAGGTCCACGCCGTTCGGCACCACCTGCCAACGGGCCGTCAGACCGGCGGCCTCGCCGTCGGCCCGCTCCTGCCCGCTGACGCAGAGCACCGCGTGCGACCACCGGCGGGCGGCCAGCCGCTCCCAGCGCAGGGTGGCCGCGGCCACCGCGCCCGTGACGGCGGCGAAGGACCAGGCATGCGGCTGGAAGACGGTGGGCACCGAGCCGCGCACCGCCAGCCGTCCGGCCAGACCGGCCTTGGAGCTGTGCAGGTGCAGCACGTCGGGGTTGGTGCCGCGGACGATCCGGCGCAGCCGCCAGGCCTCCCCCGCGGTGCCCGGCCCGGGCGAGCGCCCGGCCTCCCAGTCCAGCACCAGCGCCCCGGCGGCCGCCGCCTCGGCGGCCAGCCTGCCCTCGGGCGGGCAGGCCACCAACACCCGGCAGCCGGCCTCGCGTTGACCTCGGACCAGGTCGACCACGACGCGGGCTACGCCGCCGTCGACGGGCTGGGAGACGTGAAGGATAGTCATCGGCACGGCGGCGAGCCTAGGTTCGCCGCCGCACCGGTCCGGGGCACCATCACCCGTACCGGTGACAACGACCACCCGTACGGGGAACGGCGGGCCGCCGTCTGCGGGCGAAGGTGGTCACCCCGGGGCGCGGGCGTCAGTGGTCACCCTGGGGGCGCGGGGAACTGCTGATCGGCGGCTCCGCCGCGGGGCGCGCCGGGGAACGGCAGCACGGGCGACTGGCTGACGTGCCCCGACCTCGCCCCGGGCCGCCTTCCGGACTCGCGCAGTTCCTCGCGCCCCTGAGGTCGCTGCGCTGCCCTCAGGCGGTCTCGGTGGCGAGCTTGACGAGGATCTGGTCGTGGATCCGGTTGAGGCCCTTGGGTGCGAAGGTGCGCTCGAAGAAGCCGCCGATGCCGGTGGCGCCGGTCCAGGTGGCCCGGACGGTGACCTTGCTGCCGGTGCCCTCGGGGGCGACCGTCCAGGTGATCACCATCGAGGAGTTGGCGTCGGTCTCCACCAGGGTGCGCCCGCCCGGCTCGGTGACGGTGAACAGGCAGTCCCGGACGCGCTTCTCGGTGGCCTGGAGCTTCCAGTGCACCTGCGTCCCGGCCCCGCGCCCGCCCGCCCGCACCTCGTACTCGCTGTACTGCTCCGGCAGCAGCTTCGGCCGGATCACCGCGTAGTCGGCGAGCGCCTCGAACACCCGCTCCGGAGCCGCCCCGGGGAGGACCCGCTCGGTGGTGGCCTGCACCTGTCCCATCTCTGTACTCTCCTCTTCCGTTCCCTCGCACAGCAGCGGTACCGCCGCCGGCCCAAGCCAATCACAGCGGGCACCGGGTTAGGCTGGCCGGTGTGCTGACCGAGGTGACCGCTCTCCGCTACCTGGACCCGCTGCGCGCCGGGGGCTCCGTGCCCGGCATCGTCGAGACCGACGACCTGGGCACCTACGTGGTCAAGTTCGCGGGTGCGGCCCAGGGACACAAGGCACTGGTGGCCGAGGTGATCGTGGGTGAACTGGCCCGCCGACTCGGCCTGCGGGTGCCCGAACTGGTGCTGGTGGACTTCGACCCGGCCGTCGCCGCGCACGAGCCGGACCAGGAGATCCAGGACATCCTGCGGGCCAGCGCCGGGCGCAACCTCGGCATGGACTACCTGCCCGGCGCCCGGGACTTCACGGACGGCCTGCTGGAGGTCGACCCGGTGGAGGCGGGCCGGATCGTCTGGCTGGACGCGCTCACCGCCAACGTGGACCGCAGCTACCGCAACCCCAACCTGATGGTGTGGCACGGGAAGCTCTGGCTGATCGACAACGGCGCGGGCCTGGTCTTCCACCACCGCTGGTCCGGCGCGGCGGCCTCGCTGCTCAAGCGCTACGACCTCAGCGAGCACGCGCTCGGCCGGTACGCCCCGGACGTCAAGGCGGCCGACGCCGCGCTGGCCCCGCTGGTCACCCCGGAGCTGCTGCGCGAGGTGGTCGCCCTGGTGCCCGAGGAGTGGCTGGCGGACGAGCCGGGCTTCGACTCCACCGAGCTGCTGCGCGAGGCCTACGTCTCCCAACTGGCGGCCCGGGCCGCCGAGTCGGCGGCCTGGCTGCCGGAGGACTTCCCCACCCCCGAGCAACTGGCGCACACCGCCGCTTCCAGGGCCGCGGCCACCCGGGCGGGCCGCCCGGCCTGGCTGCAGGACGTCCCGGACCTGAGCGGCAAGCCGCAGACCCGCTGACGGATCGTCATACTCCTCAACACCCGTTCTGCGTAGGCTTTTTCAAACACTTCATCAATCCTCGAATACGTGTGCACACCGGCCGTGCCGCCGCCATACTCGTGGCCATGCCACCGACCTCGAACGGGGTTTCCGGGCCGGCCGCTCCCCCACCGCCGCCCGCCGGCCCCGCCTCCGGCGCACCCGCACCTCCCGCCACCCCCGCACGCCGGTCCAAGCTCCGCGAATCGGCCGGCGCCGTCCTCGCCGCACTCGTCCTCGCCAGCGCCGCCCTCGGCGTCTGGCGGGCCGTCGCGCTGGGTGCCGACGGCCTGGCCGCCGGCACCTTCATCCTGGCCGCCGCCACCCTGCTCTCCAGCAGCGTGATCGCCTTCAACCGCTGGACGCTGCGCCCCGGCTACGCGGTCGCCGCGCTGCTCATGGCCACCACCCTGACCGTCTCGATCGGGATCGCGGGGCAGCACTACTTCGCCAACCAACCGGTCGACGTGACCAGTCAGATCGACTGGCCGGCCGACCGGAACGAGCCCACCGTCACGGCCACCGCCCGGCTGGCCGTACCGAAGAACCTCAACAGCCTGGACATCAGCGTCGCACTGGTCGACCGGTATCCCGGACTCGGCGACTGCGGTGCCTCCACCTTCGACGTGCTGCGGCTCGGCGACGTGGTGCCGGCGAAGGACCGGAACAGACCCGGTGAACCCACCAAGGCGAGGAGCGGCGACACCGTCACCGTCCGGATCCCGCCCAAGGTGAAACAGGTGGACCTGCTCCTGACGGTGCATCCGGACCGCAACTGCGAGCTGACGGCGTACATCCAGCTGGCCAAGTTCCACAACTCCGGGAAGTGACGGCCGACTTGTTGCGGAGAATTCTGAGCACCGGAAACGGGCTGGTCCTGGTCCTGCTGCTCTGCGCCTGCGGGCCCGGGACGGGGCGGGTGGACCCCAGTCCCTCCCCCCCTGCATCGAACACGGCCTCGCCCAGCCCCAGCCGGTCGACGCCGACCCCCCAACTCATCGTCGGGTTCAAGAACAACCAGCCCAACCTGAGCCAGCTGCCGGCCGATGCGAGCGAGCCGGTGGGCTTCGAACCGTCCATGGCCAAGGCGGTGCTGAGCGACCTGCTGGGCCGCCAGGTGACGTTCTCCCCGATCAACGTGAACAGCTGGGAAGCCCAGTTGGACAAGGGGAAGATCCAGGTCGCCGTCTCGACGATCTCCTACACCCTGGAGCGGAACGCGACGCACATCTTCGCCGGCCCCTACCTGCAGACCAGCCTCGGGATCATGGTCGGCAAGGACAGCCCGCTGACCAGGGCGGACCTCGACGGACTGAAGAACCTGAACGTCTGCTACGTGGAGAAGACCACGGCCGCCGACGCGGTGAAGAAGCTCCTCGGCCCGGAGGGCCGGGGGGACAAGCCCTTCAACGCGATCCCCCGGCAGAACTCCGACGACTGCCTGACCGCCATCCGCGACCACTCGGACCAGGTCTTCCTGTCGGACGCGGTCATCCTCCTGGGCCGCAGCATCGCCACTCCGGGAAGGGACCTGTACCGGTACATCGACTACGACCCGGGGTCCTCGCCCCAGCTCTACGGCATCGCCCTGCGCCCCGAGGACAGCGCCCTGTGCCTGCAGATCGACCACGCACTCGACCAGTACCTGGGCGACGAGCGGTGGTTCCGCTCGTTCAGCACCTGGTTCGGGTCGGCCGCCGGCGACCGGGCACTGACCGAACACGCGTACAAGCCCAAGCAGACCATCACGGAGTGGTGCAGTCCGAAGAGCAGTCAGCAGCAGCGCCCCGGCAGCTGAGAGCGGCAGAACCCGGGGCCGCTCCGCCGTCGCGGTGCGGCCCCGGGTCACCGAGGCCCGGGTGCGTCAGCCTCCGTTGATGAACCGCTGGGCCTCGGACCAGACCGCACGGGCGACCTGGTGTCCTACTGCGGTGCCTGCCTCGTGGTCGAACTCCCAGTGCACGCCCGCGTAGAGGCGGGAGGTGCCCACCTCGGTGGCGGCGGCGCTGAGGGTCGGCCAGGACAGCCGCACGTCGGTGGCGGGGTGCCCCGGTTCGAACTTCGAGCTTCCGGCCTTGATCACCGCGGAGCCGCCGAAGCGGTCGCTCCCGGTGGCGAGCCTGAGCAGTTCGGCACCGGTGGCGGTGAAGCCGGTGTGCCCGGAGACGTAGGCCGCGAAGGCCGGGGTCGGCAGGTAGGGGCGCCACTGCGAGCCGTCGAAGGTCTGCGTGCCCTGGCCCGGGCCGCCCCAGCCGCGCACCTGCTGCCCGGACTTCTCGTACCGGATCAGGGTGATCGGGCGGGCGTAGTCGAAGGTCCGCTTGGAGTCCCAGATCACCACGCCGGCGTCCGCCTCGGCGAGGCCGAGCGCGAAGTGCGTCTTGACGTCCTCGTCCAGCGAGTGCCGGTCGCGGTGCGAGAGGTAGCGGGCCCAGTCGAGGGTGATGCCGCCCGAGGTCTCCGCCGGGAACATCCAGTACTCGGCGATGGCCTTCTGACGGTCGGTCAGGGCGGCGTTGCGCTCCAGCTGCTTCGCGACGGCCGCGTCCGACTCCGGGGTGCCGGGGGCGGGCGGCGGGGCGGGCAGGAAGGAGGCCGGGTCCTTCAGCACGAACGGCCGGACGTCCGGGAACTGCGGGGTGATGAACTGCTGGACGACGCCGTTCTGCACCAGCGGTGCCCAGCGCTCCGGGTGGACCAGGGCCGCCCGGTCGAAGTGGTTCTCGTCCTGCGGCGGGTTGGCCGGGACGTAGGTGCCGGGCGCGGCCGAGTACGGCGGGGTGCCGAGCTGGTTGGAGCCGTCGGCGTGCCGGTCGCGCAGCACCGCGCCGCAGGAGGCGCCGGCCACCGCGGCCGGGGTGCCGGCCCTGCGGGCCTCCTCCACGGTGGCGTCGGGCCGGGCGGCGGCCGGGTCGTACCCGAGCTCGCGCAGCTTCTTGTCGAAGGTGGCGCGCTGGGCGGGGAAGAGGTCGTTGAGCGCTTGGTGGGCCGCGTAGTTGACGGCGGCCCGCTCGTTGGCGGAGGTCCGCTGCCACCAGGGGCGGCGCAGCCGGTCGCCCAGCTGGGTGGCCCGGGCGCGGCCGTCGTAGGCGGCCCAGGCGTCGAAGACGCAGGCGTTCAGGACGCCCATGGCCCGGGGGCCGACGGGGGGCGGGGTGTTCTTGCCGGAGGTCGCGGTGGCGGTCCTCAGGGCGTCGAGCAGTTGGGTGTTCCACTGGAGGACGGCGTTGTCCCCCGGCCGGGGGGCGGCCAGGTCGCTCCTGGCCTCCGCGGGGGCCCCGGTCACCACGGTGAGGAGGGCCGCGCCGAGCGCTGCCGCCGTCACCACGGCCGGTAACCGGCGGCCCGGGGCGGTGGTTCGGAAGGTGCTGGTGGGGTTCACGTTCCTTCTCCAAGTTGCCTTGCATGGTCTCCCCCGTGACCGGTCGTCGGTCACGGGGGCGGCCGTCACGAGCCGGGGCTCACTCCGGCCAGTCGGACTGCAGGATCACCTCGACGAAGTTCGGCCGGACGAAGTCCGCGTCGAAGTGGGCCAGCACGTCGGCCTTGATGTTGCCGAAGGTGGTGGCGGGGCGGGGGGCGATGCCTTCGTTGAAGGCGGCCAGGATCTGCTGCTTGAAGCCCGGCCGGGGGTGCGCGGCGGTGACGGCCGCGCGGACCTCGTCGGAGACGTCGTGGTAGCCGATGCCGAGCACGTCGAGCTCGACGCCGGCGGTGACCAGGGCCACCTCGGGGGCCATGTAGGTGGGGATCTCGGGGGTGGTGTGCAGCGCGATGCCCTCCCAGACCAGGCGGGCGGACTCCTCCGGCACGCCGTGCCCGAGCAGGAACTTGCGGGCCTCGTCGGCCCCGTCGATCTCGAAGCGGCGGCCCGAGCCGCGGAACTGCTCGGAGAGCCCGAGGTCGTGGAAGAGCGCGCCGACGTAGAGGAGTTCGCGGTCGACGGTGAGGCCGCGGCGCTCGCCCTGGAGGGCGCCCCAGAGGAAGACCCGGCGGGAGTGGTGGAACACCAGGTCGGTGGTGGCCTCGCGGATCAGCTCGGTCGCCTCGTTGGCGATCTTGCTGTCCGGGATCTCGATGCCGGCGATCTGAACGGCCATCAGGTGGCTCCTCACAAGTGGTCGGGGGCGGGTGGAGCACGGCGGGGTGGTGCACAGCAGGGTGGTGCGCGGCGGTACGGGGCTGAGCGGTACGGGGCTCAGCGGGCGGTGGTGCCTACCACCAGTAGCTCGGGTACCTGGCGGTCCTGCCGCTGCGCCCGGCGACGATGCCGACCACCACCAGCACCACGGTGGCGAGCGCGAGCAGGGCGAGGAACTTCACCGTGTGGGGCTGGGTCAGCACCACGATCACGGCGGTCGCGGCGGCGGGCGAGTGCGGCGTGCGGGCCAGCATCATCGCGCCGAGCGCCAGACCGCCGGCCACCCCGGCGGCCCACATCGAGTGGCCCGCCACGGCCAGCACCACGAAGCCGACCAGCGCGGAGATCAGCTGGCCGCCGATCACGCTGCGCGGCTGGGAGAGCGGCAGTGCGGGCGCGCCGAAGACCAGCGCGGCACTGGCCGCCAGCGGCGGGATCAGCACGATCTGGTGCAGGGCCACGCCGATCGCGACCAGGGCGACCAGGGCCGCCACCGAGCCGAGGGTGCCGACGCCGATGGCGGAGAGGGCGGGCCGGGCCGGGGCCTTGGAGGCGAACGGGCTCGCCTTGGGGGCGGGCTGGGCGGCGGACGGTGCCGCCGGCGGGGCGGAGAGGTTGGTCATGAGGACTCCCTCGGATTCGTCGCGAGACGCTGCTAATGCCTTTTCGGCATGGTACACATTAGCTGGAGGGTGGCCTTCGCGCCTCCTCCGGGACCGGGACCGGACGCGGCGGGCGGAGAGGCATGATGGGCTCATGAGCAGCACGACTCGGCAGCGCGGCACCCGGACGGCGACGGACCTACTGCCCCTCACCGGCGAACCGCTCGCACTCGACCTTGTCAACACGACCTACGTGCACGGCGGCACCCGGGGCACCCTGATGGACGCCCTGACCGAGCCCACCGAGCTGGACGACTGGCTGCGCTCCTGCCTGCCCCGGCTCGGCGCGCGGCTGCGGCCCGGCCTGGCCGCCCTGCTGGACGACCTGCCGGCCGGCCCCGGTCACCTGGAGCGCTCCCTGGAGCTGCGCGCCGCACTGCGCGAGCTCTCGGGCACCCTGGTGGCCGGCGCCGCCGCGCCGCACCCGGCCCTGGCCGTGGTGAACCGGACCGCCCGACTGGCCGCCGGATGGCTGGAGTTCGCACCCGACGGCGGCACCGCGACGGCCCGCTGGACCGAGCCCGACCTGCGGCTGGTGGCCCTGGGCGAGATCGCCTCCTCCGGCGTCGAGCTGCTCACCGGCCCGGCCGCGGAGCAGGTCCGGGCCTGCCCGGCACCGGGCTGCATCCTGTACTTCGTCCGGAGCCACGCGCGGCGGGAGTGGTGCACCACCACCTGCGGGAACCGGGTACGGGTCGCCCGGCACAGCAAGCGGCTGCGCGAACCCGCCGGGCCTACGGTCTGACGGCTCTGCGGCCCATGGCGCTCTCCTCGGCTCCGTGTGCGTTCGTTCCTTCACCAACGACACTAGGGAGCGCCCCGTCGTCGCGGCCAGGACAACACCCGGTCTCCGTCAGCTGTGGCCACGGACGGGCGATTACCGGGAGGTAGGTCTTCCGACGGAGCGTCAGTTCCACTAGAGCCTGTCTGACAATTCGCGTCGGATCAGGGCGGGTCGTTCGGTGCGTGCGATCGGCGTGCGGCAGGAACGCCCTCGTAGCGGAGCTACTTGGGCGTTTCGGCCGTGCGGCGAGCGTGCGTGCCGGGCGGACCGCCCCCGACGGGAATTGTCAGACAGGCTCTAGGAGGGCCGGGCCTCAGTAGCGCCCGACGGTGGCCGCGATGACCTCCTCCGGGGCCCGGTCGGCGAACAGCCCGGCCTCGGCCTGACGGACCGCCAGCACCGCGGCGTGCAGCTGGGCGCCGAGCGCCTCGCGGAGCACCACCGAGGCCTCGAAGGCGTCCGCCGTCTCGTCCAGACTCGCGGGCAGCCGCTCCACCGTGCCGAGTTCGGCCGGATCGCCGCTCACCTCGCCGGGCAGCGGCTTGCCCGCGTCGAGCCCGTCCAGCCCGGCCGCGATCACCCCGCCGACCAGCAGGTAGGGGTTGGCGGTGGCGTCGAAGCACTTGACCTCGGCGTTGGCCTGCCCGGCGGTGGAGCCGGTGATCAGCCGCAGCGCCGCCTCCCGGTTCTCCAGCCCCCAGCAGCGGTACGGGCCGGACCAGCGGGAGGGGCGCAGGCGCAGGTAGCTGGCGGCGCTCGGGGCACCCAGCGCCAGCAGGGCCGGGAGGTGGTCGAGCACCCCGGCCAGGAAGTGCTCGGCGGCGGGGTGCAGGCCGTACGGGCCGGAGCCGCCGGTGCCCAGGTTGCGGCCGTCCCGCCAGAGGCTGAGGTGGAGGTGGCCGCCGTTGCCCACGCCCTCCGGGGTGAGCGCGGGGGCGAACCCGGCCCGCAGGCCGTGCCGGACCGAGACGGCCCGGATGGTGTGGCGCACCAGGACGGTGGTGTCGGCGGTGCCGAGCGGCCCGTCCGGGGCCACCGAGACCTCGAACTGGCCCGGCGCGTACTCGGGGTGGAGCTGGAGCACCGTCAGCTGCTGTTCGCCCAGCGCCCGGAGCACGTCCCGCAGGTAGTCGGAGAAGTCCGCGAAGCGGTGCAGCCCGTACGCGGGGGCGGTGGTGGCCGGGGCGCCGGCGGCGTCGGTGACCACCCACTCGACCTCGATGCCGGTGCTCAGGGTCAGCCCGCGCCGGGCGGCGTCCTCCACCATCCGGGCCGCGAAGCGGCGCTGGCAGCCCGGGTGCGGGGTGCCGTCCTGGGCGTAGCGGTCGGCCGGGGCCCAGGCCCAGCCGGGCTGGGCGGCCAGCGGCACCAGCCGGTCCAGGTCGGGGATCAGCCGCAGGTCGCCGTCGGGGCCCCGGGTGAAGGGGCTGGAGGTGACCGAGTCGTCCATCAGGAAGACGTCGAAGCAGGGCGCCGCCCCCACCCCCCACTCGGCGGCGTGCTCCAACTGCCCGACCGGGAAGGTCTTCACCCGGCCGATCCCGGAGTTGTCCACCCAGCTGACGGCGACTCCGTCCACGCCCTGGGCGGTCAGCCGGGAGGCGACGAGGCGGGCCCGGGCGGCGCGCTCGGCGCGCGACGGTGCGCTGTTCATGCCGCTCATGCTGCCCGCGCGCGGGGCGGGCACCGGGCCCGCGTCACTCGCCCGGCGGTGCGGTGCCACTCCATCGGGTAGGGGCTGTCTCCTTGGTGGGGTCGGATAGCGGGCGTCGTTGGGGTGCGTGCATCGGCGCCGCCGAGGAGGGAGCCCATGCGGAGCATCGGCGACCGACGAGAAGGCGTCGAGGTGCGTGCCCCGGCGGCGGCCGCCCGGCCCCACCAAGGAGACAGCCCCTGGGCCACCCGGTCACAGCTGCCGGTGTCCTGTCAAGAAGTGCGGCGACAGACATGACGCAGGTCACACCGCGGCTCGAAATATCCGGGGACATCCTCCCCGTTTGACGCTATGTTCTGAACATCCGGGGAATCCGTCCCCGGTAACGGGGGTCGGAGAGGAGTTGGACCGATGACAGCCACCGCCACCGAGGCGAGCGCACCACGACTGCGGGCCGACGCCTCCCGCAACCGGGAGCGGATCGTCAACGCGGCCCGCGAGGCCCTCGTCGAGCTGGGGCCGGACGTCCCGCTGGACGAGATCGCCCGCCGGGCCGGGGTGGGGAACGCGACCGTCTACCGGAACTTCGCCGACCGGCGCGAGCTGGTCCACCACGTCGCCTGCTCGGTGATGCGCCGCGTCTCCGAGCACGCCCGGGCCGCCATGGCCGAGGAGGCCGACGCCTTCCAGGCCGTGGTGCGCTTCACCATGGCCGCCGCCGAGGAGCAGATCAGCGCGCTCTGCCCGCTGGTCAGTGAGCACGCCGATCCGGACCATCCCGAACTGGCCCAGGCCGGTGCGGAGTTGATGGCCCTGGTGACCGAGGTGATCACCAGGGCCCAGCAGGCCGGGGTCTTCCGCACCGATGTCGGTGTCGGCGACTACCTTGTCGCGGTGACCCAACTGACCAGGCCGCTGCCGGGCACCGGCTGCCTCACGGCGGAGGGCTGGTCCCGCCGCCACCTGCTGCTCCTGCTGGACGGCATGCGGGCCCCGGCCCGCTCCGAACTGCCCGGCCGTCCCGCGGCCATGGAGGACCTCAAGCGCCACAAGCACTGACGTTCCGTCGGAAACCCGCGCCCGGCAGAGCCCGAGCGCGTCCCGTGACTTCTTCCCGAGCACACCGCTCGTCTTTCGCACGCTCTCGCACCTAAGTGGGTATCCCCTTGTCCGGAACCAACACGGCGCCCGACCCGCGCCGTTGGCAAGCCCTGGTCTTCATCGGCCTGGCCCAGCTGATGGTGGTGCTCGACGCCACCGTCGTGAACATCGCCCTGCCCTCCGCGCAGACCGCCCTGCACATCTCCGACGGCAACCGCCAGTGGGTCATCACGGCCTACGCGCTGGCCTTCGGCTCGCTGCTGCTCTTCGGCGGCCGGATCGCCGACCTCTGGGGCCGGCGCCGCACCTTCATCGTCGGCCTGGTCGGCTTCGCGCTGGCCTCGGCGCTCGGCGGCGCCGCGGTCAACACCGCGATGCTGCTCGGCGCCCGCGCCCTCCAGGGCGTCTTCGGCGCCCTGCTCGCGCCGGCCGCGCTCTCCCTGCTCGCGGTGATGTTCACCTCCGGCCAGGAGCGCGCCAAGGCCTTCGGCATCTACGGCGCCATCGCCGGCGGTGGCGGTGCCATCGGCCTGATCCTCGGCGGCCTGCTCACCGAGTACATGAACTGGCGCTGGACCTTCTACGTCAACATCCCGTTCGCCCTGGTCGCCATAGCCGGCGCCGTGCTGGTGATCAGCGAGCCCACCGAGGGCCGCAACCGCAACAAGCTCGACGTGCCCGGCGTGCTGCTGGTCACCACCGGCCTGGTCGCCCTGGTCTACGGCTTCACCAAGGCCGAGTCGGACGGCTGGGGCTCCGGCGTGACGATCGGTCTGTTCGTCGCCGCCGCCGTGCTGCTGGCCGCCTTCGTCCTGGTCGAGAGCAAGGTCAAGGCCCCGCTGCTGCCGCTGCGCGTGGTCACCGAGCGGAACCGGGCCGGCGTCTACGCCTCGCTCGGCGTCGCGATCATCGGGATGTTCGGCCTGTTCCTCTTCCTGACCTACTACCTGCAGGTCGTGCTGAAGTACACCCCGATCGTCACCGGCCTGGCCTTCCTGCCGATGGTGGCGGGCATGATCACCGGCTCCACCCAGATCGGCGCCCGCCTGATGACCAAGGTGGCGCCCCGGATGCTGATGGTCCCGGGCTTCCTGCTCGCCTCGCTCGGGCTGCTGATCCTGACCCAGATCGACGTCGACACCAAGTACGTCTCGCTGATCCTGCCCGGCCTGGTGCTGATGGGCCTCGGCATGGGCACCTCGTTCATGCCGGCCATGAGCCTGTCCACCCACGGCGTCGAGCCGCGGGACGCGGGCGTGGCCTCGGCCATGGTCAACACCTCGCAGCAGGTCGGCGGCGCCATCGGCACCGCGCTGCTCAACACCATCGCGGCCAGCGCCACCACGGCCTGGCTCAAGGACAACGCCGCCCAGGCCGCGGGCAACCCGCAGCTGTTCGGCCTGAACGGCATGGTGCACGGCTTCCAGACCGCCATCTGGTGGTCCTTCGGGATCATGGTGCTGGCCGCCGCGATCGCCGGTCTGCTGATCAACACCGGCAAGCCGGAGGCCCCGGCCGCCGGTGCCGCGCAGGAGGACGCCGTCCCGGTGATGGCGCACTGACCTGACGTGGCATCAGGGCCCCGTCTCCCTTTCCGGGAGGCGGGGCCCTCGTGCTTTCGCTACGCCATCACGGCCAGTCGCCGATCTCCGGCAGGACGGCCGAGCCGTCCGCGGTGGGCGCGGTGGCGGCCGGGCGGCCGGAGAGCCAGCCGGCCAGCTCGCGGCGGGTGCCGCGGACCGTCACGGTGGCCTGCGGGTCGCCGATCGCCGGGCCGCCGTCGCCCGGCACCGCCGCCACCCCGGCCGGCAGCCGGACGGCGAGGAACTGCAGCAGGTGGTCGGCCAGTTCGTCGGTGACCGCGTCGATCCGGTAGCCGAGGCCGAGGTCGACCGCGTGCAGCTCGACCTCGCGCCAGTAGGAGAGCTGGGTGGCCAGCAGGCTGCCCCGGTAGGGGCTGGGGAGCTGCCAGTCCTCCTCGCCGAGCTTCTCCCAGGCCGCGAAGAGCGTCTCGGAGCCCTGGGCGAAGGCGTCCCGCAGCCACTGGGCCGGCTTGTCGTGGTTGGCCTCGATCAGCCCGTTGCGGGAGGCCGGGCCCCGGTCGTAGACGGCGATCTGCTCGCCGCGCAGCGCGTACTCCGCCTGGCGGGCGAAGGCCGGGCCCATGCCGGCCAGGTGGGCCAGGATGTGGCCCCTGGTCCACTCGGGCAGCTCGGTGGCCTCCCGCGCCTGCTCGTCGGTCAGCTCCGCGATCAGTGCGCCCAGTCGGTCGGAGGCCGCCTTGATCTGGGCGATCCGCTCCGCCGTGCCGAAGTCGTTCATGTCCTGTCCCCGACTCTCGTGTCCTACGCCTGTCCCTGCCTACCGGCCGAGCATCGCCCTCCGCGCGCGGGGAAGCCGCGTCCCGGCGGAAATTCACCGATGCCTTGTCACCTCGGAACTCTTCCTACCTGGAAGTAACTTCGCTACAGTGACCCGCACGCACCACCGCCGGGCTTCGGGAGCCGCACCGGCGGGGCCGCGTCCGCCGTGCCATCGCACCCTGGCGGACCCGGCACACCTCACCAGTGCGCCTGAGAACCACGGCAGTCCAACGCCAGAGCCGGAGCGGACCGGCCTGCCCGCGTGACGCCGCAACCGTCATCTCCCGCCTCCGCGCCGCCACACCCTCCTCCCCCGCCCCACACGGGCCGCCGCTCGACGACGAGCCGCGCGCCGGGCCGGGGAGGGCGGCGCGGTCCCCATGACAAGGAGTCAGGACAATGGAGCGTCCCTTCCCCACCGTCGCCGTGGTCGGCCTCGGCACCATGGGTGCCGGCATCGCCGTCGCGGTGGCCCGCAGCGGCCGCCGGGTGATCGGCATCGAGGCCGGCCCCGCCGAGGCCGCCACCGCGCTGGCCCGGATCGAGGAGGCCACCGCCGCCGCCGTCCGCCGGGAGCGGCTGACCGAGGACGAGCGCACCGCCCTGCTCGCGCTGGTCTCGGTCGGCGACCAGCTGGACGCCGCGGCCACCGCCGACCTGGTGATCGAGGAGGTCCCGGAGCAGCTGGAGCTGAAGCGGGAGCTGTTCGCCGAGCTGGACCGGATCTGCCCGCCGGAGACGGTGCTGGCCACCGGCACCACCGCGCTCTCGGTCACCCGGATCGCCGCCGCCACCAGCCGCCCCGAGCGGGTGCTGGGCCTGCACTTCTTCAACCCCGTGCACACCATGAAGCTGGTCGAGGTGGTGCGCACCGTGCTGACCACCCCTCAGGTGGCCGAGCAGGCCGCCGAGTTCGCCCGCGACCTGGGCAAGGAGCCGGTGGCCGCCGGGGACCGGGCCGGCTTCGTGGTGAACGGGCTGCTGTTCGCCTACCTCAACCAGGCCGCCGCGATGTACGAGTCCAAGTACGCCACCCGGGAGGACATCGACGCCGCCATGCGGCTCGGCTGCGGCCTGCCGATGGGCCCGCTGGCACTGCTCGACCTGATCGGCGTGGACACCGCGCGCACCGTCCTGGAGGCGATGTACGAGCAGTCCCGGGACCGGCTGCACGCCCCCGCCCCGATCCTCGGCCAGCTGGTCGCGGCCGGGCTGCTGGGCCGCAAGAGCGGGCGCGGCTTCTACACCTACCAGGCCCCCGGCTCCTCCAGGGTGGTGGCCGAGGCCGGCGCCGCCGCCGTCGAGCGCCCGGCCGGGCGCGAGGTGCGCACCGTCGGCGTCTGCGGCTCCGGCACCATGGCCACCGGCATCGCCGAGGTGTTCGCCAAGGCCGGCTACCAGGTGGTGCTCACCGCCCGCAGCCAGGCCAAGGCGGATGCCGCCAAGGCCCAGCTGGCCGGCTCGCTGGAGCGCTCGGTCAAGCGCGGCCGGCTGACCGAGGAGCAGCGCGACGCCGCGCTGGCCCTGGTCACCCCGGCAGGCTCGTACCAGGAGCTGGCGGAGGCCGACCTGGTGGTCGAGGCGGTGGCCGAGGACCTGGCGGTCAAGCGGGAGCTGTTCGCCACCCTGGACAAGATCTGCAAGCCGGGCGCGGTGCTCGCCACCACCACCTCCTCGCTGCCGGTGATCAGCTGCGCGACCGCCACCTCGCGGCCGCAGGACGTGATCGGCATGCACTTCTTCAACCCGGCCCCGGCGATGAAGCTGGTCGAGGTGGTCTCCACCGTGCTGACCGCGCCGGACGTCACCGCCACCGTGCTGGAGCTCTGCGCGCGCGTGAAGAAGCACCCGGTGGAGTGCGGTGACCGGGCCGGCTTCATCGTCAACGCGCTGCTCTTCCCGTACCTCAACGACGCCGTCCGGATGCTCCAGGAGCACTACGCCACGGTGGACGACATCGACACCGCGATGAAGCTCGGCTGCGGCTACCCGATGGGCCCGTTCGAACTGCTGGACGTGGTCGGCCTGGACGTCTCGCTGACCATCGAGAAGGTGCTGCACCAGGAGTTCCGCGAGCCCGGCCTGGCCGCCGCACCGCTGCTGGAGCACCTGGTGGCGGCCGGGTGCCTGGGCCGCAAGACGGGTCGCGGCTTCCGCGACCACGTGCGCCGGTGACGGGCCGTCAGCCGGCCGCCGGGGCACCGTCCCCGGACGGCCGGGCGGCCGCCCCGGCGAGAGCCGTCCGGCCCGCCTGGGGGCCCGGCGCGGCGGCCGGGCGGTGGCCCCGCCCGGCGGTCTCCGCGCCCGTGCCGCCGCTGCGGCGTCCGAAGCCCGCGGGAGGGCCTCCCGGTACGTGTAGCGTTCCGGGCATGGACCGGGAACAGTCATCCGAAACGTCAGCCCCGGAGCGGGCGGAGGGCGGCCGGACGGCCGCCGACACCGGGGCCGGCAGCCGCCGGGCGGCCGCCCAGCGCCTCCAGATGCGCCAGGACCTGGCGACCGCGGCGATGGACCTGTTCTCCTCCCAGGGGTACGAGGAGACCACCGTCGACCAGATCGCGGCCGCCGCCGGGGTGGCCCGGCGGACCTTCTTCCGGTACTTCCGGTCCAAGGAGGAGGCGATCTTCCCGGACCACGACGACACCCTGGTCCGGGTGGCCGACCTGCTGGCCAGCGCCGACTCCGAGGAGCACCCGCTGGACGTGGTCTGCCGGGGCATCAAGGAGGTGCTCCGGATGTACGCCTCCACCCCGGGCGTCTCGGTGGCCCGGTACCAGTTGATCCGTCAGGTCCCGGCGCTGCGCGAGCGGGAGATCGCGGTGGTCTCCCGGTACGAGCGGCTGTTCACCCGGTACCTGCTGGGCCGCTTCGACGCGGCCGAGGAGATCCCGCCGGGCTGGCAGCGCGGCGGGGACGACGACTCGATGCTGGCCGAGGTCTCGGCGGCGGCCGTGGTCGCGGCCCACAACCACGTGCTGCGGCGCTGGCTGCGGGCCGGCGGCTCGGGCGACGTGGAGGCCCAGCTGGACCACTCCTTCGACGTCATCCGCGGCACCTTCTGGGCCACCGCGCCGAACGGCATGAGGCGGCGCGGCACCGGTGTGGCACCCGGTGCCAATGTGACACCGTCGCCGGCCTTCGAGGTCATGACGGCCGATGCACTCGGTGCCGTCCCGGGCGGCTCAGGAGGTGAGGTGCTCATCACAGTCACCCGCACCGACGCCCCGCTGGAGCAGGTCGTGGACCGGATCAAGGCCGCCCTCAGCGCGCCCACCGGCTAACGTCTCCGCAGGTCAGAGCAGTTTCGAAGGCCCGTCCCGACTCCTCGGGGCGGGCCTTTCGCACGCCCCCGGCGGGCGCCGCGGAGCGTGTGCTGGTTCACTCGAATTCCTGGCACGCGGTGTCTTTACGAGTGGCACAGGGTGCCACTACCTTGTTGCTCACCAGCGCGGCGCCGCGGCTCCCCACCTCGGCGCGCCGTGTCAGGTGCGACACCACCAGCCGTCGCAGCCCGCAGACTTTCCAGCAGTTCCCACCCAGACCGACAAGCGAAGCCGGTGTCCGCTCCCGGCTCCCCCAGACGCCCTGTGCGCCCTCACACAGGTACGCCTTCGGAGGCAGCCATGAAGGAAATCCTCGACGCGATCCTCAACCCCGACAGCACCTCGGCGGACTTCGCCGGGCTCAAGCTGCCGGAGTCCTACCGGGCGGTCACGCTCCACAAGGACGAGGAGCAGATGTTCGCCGGCCAGGCGAGCCGCGACAAGGACCCCCGCAAGTCCCTGCACCTCGACGAGGTGCCGCTGCCCGAGCTCGGCCCGGGCGAGGCCCTGGTCGCCGTGATGGCCAGCTCGGTGAACTACAACACCGTCTGGTCCTCGATCTTCGAGCCGGTCTCCACCTTCGGCTTCCTGGAGCGCTACGGCCGCCTCTCGCCGCTGACGAAGCGTCACGACCTGCCGTACCACGTGCTCGGCTCCGACCTCGCGGGCGTGGTGCTGCGCACCGGCGCCGGCGTCAACGCCTGGAAGCCGGGCGACGAGGTCGTCGCGCACTGCCTCTCGGTCGAGCTGGAGTCCCCGGACGGCCACAACGACACGATGATGGACCCGGAGCAGCGCATCTGGGGCTTCGAGACCAACTTCGGCGGTCTGGCCCAGATCGCCCTGGTCAAGACCAACCAGCTGCTGCCCAAGCCCAAGCACCTCACCTGGGAGGAGGCCGCCTCCCCGGGCCTGGTCAACTCCACCGCCTACCGCCAGCTGGTCTCGCAGAACGGCGCGGGCATGAAGCAGGGCGACAACGTCCTGATCTGGGGCGCCAGCGGCGGCCTCGGCTCGTACGCCACCCAGTACGCGCTGGCCGGCGGCGCCACCCCGATCTGCGTGGTCTCCAGCGAGGCCAAGGCGGAGATCTGCCGGACCATGGGCGCCGAGGCGATCATCGACCGGTCCGCCGAGGGCTACAAGTTCTGGAAGGACGAGAACAACCAGGACCCGCGCGAGTGGAAGCGCCTGGGCTCCAAGATCCGCGAGTTCACCGGCGGCGAGGACGTGGACATCGTCTTCGAGCACCCGGGCCGCGAGACCTTCGGCGCCTCGGTCTACGTCACCCGCAAGGGCGGCACCATCGTCACCTGCGCCTCCACCTCCGGCTTCATGCACCAGTACGACAACCGCTACCTGTGGATGTCGCTCAAGCGCATCGTCGGCTCGCACTTCGCCAACTACCGCGAGGCCTTCGAGGCCAACCGCCTGGTCGCCAAGGGCAAGATCCACCCGACCCTCTCCAAGGTCTACACCCTGGAGGAGACCGGCCAGGCCGCCCTCGACGTGCACCACAACAAGCACCAGGGCAAGGTCGGCGTGCTCTGCCTGGCCCCGCAGGAGGGCCTGGGCGTCCGCAACCAGGAGCTCCGCGAGCAGCACCTCCCCGCCATCAACCGCTTCCGGAACATCTGATGGGCGCCGACCGGGACCGTCCCTGGCTGATGCGCACGTACGCGGGCCACTCCACCGCGAGTGACTCCAACGCGCTCTACCGGAAGAACCTGGCGAAGGGTCAGACCGGCCTCTCGGTCGCCTTCGACCTGCCGACCCAGACCGGCTACGACTCGGACCACGTGCTGGCCCGCGGCGAGGTCGGCCGGGTCGGGGTGCCGGTCGGCCACGTCGGCGACATGCGGACGCTGTTCGACGGCATCCCGCTGGAGCAGACCAACACCTCCATGACGATCAACGCCACCGCCATGTGGCTGCTGGCGCTCTACCAGGTGGTCGCCGAGGAGCAGGGCGCGGACATCGCCAAGCTCACCGGCACCACCCAGAACGACATCGTCAAGGAGTACCTGTCGCGCGGGACGCACGTCTTCCCGCCCGGCCCCTCGGTCCGGCTGATCACCGACATGATCGCCTACACGGTCGGCAACATCCCCAAGTGGAACCCGATCAACATCTGCAGCTACCACCTCCAGGAGGCCGGGGCCACCCCGGTCCAGGAGATCGCGTACGCGATGTGCACGGCGATCGAGGTGCTGGACGCCGTCCGCGACTCCGGCCAGGTGCCGGCCGAGCGGATGGGCGAGGTGGTCGCCCGGATCTCCTTCTTCGTCAACGCGGGCGTCCGCTTCGTCGAGGAGATGTGCAAGATGCGGGCCTTCTCCCGGCTCTGGGAGAAGGTCACCCGCGAGCGCTACGGCATCGAGGACGCCAAGCAGCGCCGGTTCCGCTACGGCGTGCAGGTCAACTCGCTCGGCCTGACCGAGGCCCAGCCGGAGAACAACGTCCAGCGGATCGTGCTGGAGATGCTGGCCGTCACGCTCTCCAAGGACGCCCGCGCCCGGGCCGTCCAACTCCCGGCCTGGAACGAGGCGTTGGGCCTTCCCCGGCCCTGGGACCAGCAGTGGTCGCTGCGCATCCAGCAGGTGCTGGCCTTCGAGTCCGACCTGCTGGAGTACGGCGACATCTTCAACGGCTCCGAGGTGATCGAGGCCAAGACCGCCGAGCTGCTGGCCGGCGCCGAGGCGGAGATCGCCAAGGTGCTGGGGATGGGCGGGGTGATCCCGGCCGTCGAGTCCGGCTACCTGAAGTCCAACCTGGTCTCCTCGCACGCCGCCCGGCGGGCCCGGATCGAGTCCGGCGAGGACAAGATCGTCGGGGTCAACTGCTACGAGACCACCGAGGAGAGCCCGCTCACGGCCGACCTGGACACCGCCATCATGGTGGTCGACCCGGCCTCCGAGCAGTCCGTCCTGACGGCCCTTCAGACCTGGCACCGGGAGCGGGACGAGGCGGCCGCCCAGGCCGCCCTGGCCGAGCTCAAGACCGTCGCCGGGACCACGGCCAACCTGATGCCCGCCACGCTGGCCTGCGCCCGTGCCGGGGTCACCACCGGCGAGTGGGCCTTCGCCCTGCGCGAGGTCTTCGGCGAGTACCGCGCCCCCACCGGGGTCGGCGGCGCGCCCGTCGCCGTGCCGGCCGAGCCCGGCGGCGAGCTGGCCGCCGTCCGCGAGGCGGTCACCGCCACCGCGGCCGAGCTGGGCACCGGCAAGCTCCGCCTGCTGGTCGGCAAGCCCGGCCTGGACGGGCACTCCAACGGCGCCGAGCAGATCGCCGTCCGGGCCCGCGACGCGGGCTTCGAGGTGGTCTACCAGGGCATCCGCCTGACGCCGGAGCAGATCGTCTCGGCGGCGGTCGCGGAGGACGTGCACTGCGTCGGCCTGTCGATCCTCTCCGGCGCCCACCCGGAGCTGGTGCCCGACGTCCTCTCCCGCCTGCGGCGGGCCGGGGTGGAGGATGTCCCCGTGATCGTCGGTGGCATCATCCCGGCAGCGGACGCGGAGGTCCTCAAGGCCGCCGGCGTCGCCGCCGTCTTCACCCCGAAGGACTTCGGCATCACCACCATCATCGGCCGGATCGTGGACGAGATCCGGCTGGCCAACAGGCTCCAGCCTTGGGCCGCGACCTCGACCGCCGCGACCAGCTGACCCGGAAGGACTGACCCACCCTCATGACTGTGAACCGCCTGCGCCCCCGCCGCTCCTGTCTGGCCGTCCCCGGCAGCAACCCGCGCTTCCTGGAGAAGGCGCAGGGCCTGCCGGCCGACCAGGTCTTCCTCGACCTGGAGGACGCCTGTGCCCCGCTGGTCAAGGAGAGCGCCCGCCACAACATCGTGGACGCGCTGAACAACGGCGACTGGGGCAACAAGACCAAGGTCGTCCGGGTCAACGACTGGACCACGCACTGGACCTACCGGGACGTCATCACCGTGGTCGAGGGCGCCGGCCCGAACCTCGACTGCATCATGCTCCCCAAGGTGCAGGACGCCACCCAGGTCAAGGCGCTCGACCTGCTGCTCACCCAGATCGAGAAGACCATGGGCTTCGAGGTCGGCAAGATCGGCATCGAGGCGCAGATCGAGAACGCCAAGGGCCTGGTCAACGTCGACGAGATCGCCGCCGCCTCGCCCCGGCTGGAGACCATCATCTTCGGCCCGGCCGACTTCATGGCCTCGATCAACATGAAGTCCCTGGTGGTCGGCATGCAGCCGCCCGGCTACCCGGCCGACGCCTACCACTACATCCTGATGCGGATCCTGATGGCCGCCCGGATGCACGACCTCCAGGCGATCGACGGCCCCTTCCTGCAGATCCGCAACCCCGAGGGCTACCGCGAGGTCGCGAGCCGCGCCGCCGCCCTCGGCTTCGACGGCAAGTGGGTGCTGCACCCGGACCAGGTCGGCGCGGCCAACGAGATCTTCTCGCCCTCGCAGGAGGACTACGACCACGCCGAGCTGATCCTCGACGCCTACGACTGGTGCACCTCCGAGGCCGGCGGCGCCAAGGGCTCGGCGATGCTCGGCGACGAGATGATCGACGAGGCCAGCCGCAAGATGGCCCTGGTCATCGCCGGCAAGGGCCGCGCCGCGGGCATGCAGCGCACCTCCAAGTTCGAGATCCCGGAGGCGTAAGACCATGCAGTTCGGACGCACCTACGAGGAGTTCGAGGTCGGCGCGGTCTACAAGCACTGGCCCGGGAAGACCGTCACCGAGTACGACGACCACCTGTTCTGCCTGCTGACGATGAACCACCACCCGCTGCACATGGACGCCAACTACGCGACCACCACCGTGCAGGGCCAGAACGTCGTGGTCGGCAACTACATCTACTCGCTGCTGCTCGGCATGAGCGTCGAGGACGTCTCCGGCAAGGCGCTCGCCAACCTGGAGATCGAGTCGCTGCGGCACATCGCGCCGACCTTCCACGGCGACACCCTCTACGGCGAGACCGTGGTGCTCGACAAGAACATGACCTCCAAGCCGGACCGGGGCATCGTGTACGTCGAGACCAAGGGCTACAAGCAGGACGGCACGGTCGTCTGCATCTTCCGCCGCAAGGTGATGGTGCCGACCGAGCAGTACCTGAAGGAGCGCGGCGGCGACCAGCCCGGCCGACCCGAGCCCCTCTCCTAGACCCCGGCCGAGGAGCCGCCGTCATCGGCCCCTCTCCCGGTCACGGGGCCCCGCAGAGTCACGCCTGCGGGGCCCCACAACTCCCCTCCACCCTCAGACCTTTCCTGGAGCCGCACGATGGGACGCCTCGCACAGACCGACGGCCTGACCGAGATCCAGCGGGACATCCTCGCCACCGTGCGGGACTTCGTCGACAAGGAGATCATCCCGGTCGCGACCGAGCTGGAGCACAAGGACGAGTACCCGACCGCGATCGTCGAGGGGATGAAGCAGCTCGGCCTGTTCGGCCTGACCATCCCCGAGGAGTTCGGCGGCCTGGGCGAGTCCCTGCTGACCTACGCCCTGGTGGTCGAGGAGATCGCCCGCGGCTGGATGTCCGTCTCCGGCATCGTCAACACCCACTTCATCGTGGCCCACATGATCAACGCCCACGGCACCCAGGAGCAGAAGGAGTACTTCCTGCCCCGGATGGCCGCCGGCGAGATCCGCGGCGCCTTCTCGATGTCCGAGCCGGGCCTGGGCTCCGACGTGGCGGCGATCTCCACCAAGGGCGTCAAGGACGGGGACTTCTACGTCCTCAACGGCCAGAAGATGTGGCTGACCAACGGCGGCACCTCCACCCTGGTCGCGGTCCTGTGCAAGACCGACGAGGGCGGCTCCACCCCGTACAAGAACATGACCACCTTCCTGATCGAGAAGGAGCCGGGCTTCGGCCCGAACCCGAAGGTCCCGGGCCTCACCGTGCCCGGCAAGATCGAGAAGATGGGCTACAAGGGCGTCGACACCACCGAGCTGGTGCTCCAGGACGTCCGCATCCCGGCCGACCGCATCCTGGGCGGCGTCCCGGGCAAGGGCTTCTACCAGATGATGGACGGCGTCGAGGTCGGCCGGGTCAACGTGGCCGCCCGCGGCTGCGGCGTGGCCCGCCGCGCCTTCGAGCTGGGCATCTCCTACGCCCAGCAGCGCTCCACCTTCGGCAAGAAGATCGCCGAGCACCAGGCGATCCAGTTCAAGCTCGCCGAGATGGCCACCAAGGTCGAGGCCGCGCACCAGATGATGGTGATGGCCGCCCGCAAGAAGGACAGCGGCGAGCGGAACGACCTCGAGGCCGGCATGGCCAAGTACCTGGCCTCCGAGTACTGCAAGGAGGTCGTCGAGGACGCCTTCCGCATCCACGGCGGCTACGGCTTCTCCAAGGAGTACGAGATCGAGCGCCTCTACCGGGAGGCCCCGATGCTGCTGATCGGTGAAGGTACGGCGGAGATCCAGAAGATGATCGTGGGACGCCGCCTGCTCGAGGAGTACCGCATCGCGGACTGAGACCACCGTCCGACCGGGCCCGGCGTGCGGGCCGGGCCAGGTCCGGCCGTAGGGCGTGTACCCCCGGGGTATGCGCCCTACGGCTGCTTCCGTACGCTCTTGATTGACGACCCGTCAGCCGTGTTCGTATTGAGACGTGGGTCACGAGGCGAGCTCGGACCCTTGGGGAACCGCAGTCCGCCGCGTTACGGTCGTACACATAGCAGGCACGGATCGGCACCGCACCGGACACCCAGCTCAGCAGGCGGCTTGCCCACCTACCGCCTGGTCCCGATACCATCCACCGGGACAGCATGCCGTCCCTTTATCACTCGATCCCCGCGGTGGCCCCCGTCCAGGTGCCAAGCTCTGCCGGCCGGGGCCCGCGACTAAGGTATTCGATGCCCATCAGCCCGTCCCCTCACTCCTCCGCTCCGGCTGGCGATGCCCTCGCCCCGGCGAACGGTCGACGCCCGCGCGTCACCATCGCGCGAGGAGCCACCCCCTGGTTCGTGCCCACCCTGGCAACGGCCGCGATCACCACCGCCCTCACCCGGCGGAGCGGCAAGTGGGCCGTGGCGGCCGTACCGGCCTGCGCGCTCAGCGCGGGCATGCTGTGGTTCTTCCGTGACCCCGAGCGGGAGATCGGGCAGGGCCGGGTCATCTCCCCGGCCGACGGCGTGGTCCAGTCCATCGACGCGTGGCCGGACGGCCGCACCCGCGTGGCCATCTTCATGAGCCCGCTCAACGTGCACGTCAACCGCGCGCCGCTGCCCGGCACCGTGACGTCCGTCGAGCACGTGCCCGGGAACTTCGTCCCGGCGTTCAACAAGGACAGCGACAACAACGAGCGTGTCGTCTGGCACTTCGACACCGAGCTCGGCGACATCGAGATGGTGCAGATCGCGGGGGCCGTGGCCCGTCGCATCGTGCCGTACGTGGACGCCGGAACCAAGGTCGAGCAGGGCGAGCGGATCGGTCTGATCCGCTTCGGCTCCCGCGTCGACACCTACCTGCCGGCCGGCGTCGAGGTCGGCGTCGAGGTCGGCCAGAAGACCACTGCCGGGGTGACGCGCCTTGACCGTGACTGATCCTGAGACCCTGGTCGGGCTGGACGACGAGGAGACGGCGCTGCGCCGTCGCCGCTGGGCCCGCGACCGGGAGCTGCGTGCTCCCCGTTCGCCCCAGCACCTGTCGACCGCCGACTTCCTGACCCTGGGGAACGCCGTCTGCGGCTTCCTGGCGATCTACTCGATCACCACCGGGGTCCTGATGCCGCACATCACCGGCGCCTCGGCGGCCGGGCCCGACAAGCACAGCGCCGCCACCGCGGTGACGCTGCTGCTGATCGGCTCGATGTGCGACCTGTTCGACGGCCTGGTGGCCCGCAAGCTGCGCTCCTCGGCGCTGGGCGCGGAGCTCGACAACCTGGCCGACCTGATCAGCTTCGGCATCGCCCCCGCGTACTTCGTCGCGGTCTGGGGCATCGTCAGCCCGGGCTCGGACCAGCGCTTCTCGGCGCTGATCGCGCTCACCGTGCTGCTCGCGGTGGTGCTCCGGCTGGCCCGCTTCTCGGCGGTCAAGATGGCGCCCGGGATCTTCCAGGGCATGCCCTGCCCGATGGGTGCCATGACGGTGATCGCCATCGTGCTGCTCGACCCGCCGTTCGTCCCGGGCCTGCTGATGATCTTCGGCGTGGCCTACCTGATGGTCAGTCGGATCGAGTACCCGAAGCCGCAGGGCATGCTGGCCACCGCCACCCTGTGCTGGATCGTGGTCTCCATCGGCTGCCTCGCCGCCTGGGCGGCCGGCCTGCCCGGTGGCAACACCCTGATGCACGTCGGCGCGGTCGCCCAGATCACGCTGGCCGCGATGGCCCCGCTGCTGGTCATCCGCCGCAAGGTCGGCCAGAAGGTCGGCGACGTCCGGGCCCGCCGCGCGGAGTCGCGCAGCGGCTGCTGACGCCGCCCCACGCACGAAGAGAAGGCCCCGAACCGGATCCCGGTTCGGGGCCTTCTCCGTCATGTCGTGCGCGCTACGCCCCGCCGTTGTGCACGCTGAAGGCGCTGCGGCGGGCCGCCCGGGCCACCACCGGGTCCGGGTGGACCGAGGCGACGGCGGTCAGCACCGAGGCCGCCCTGGGGTGGCCGGACTGCCGGGCCCGGTGGAACAGCCGGACCGGCTCGCCGGCCGAGGCGCCCTCCACGTGGCCGACCAGCAGGCTGGTCTCCCCGTGGTCCAGCACCGCCGCGGCGGTGTCCACCCAGAGCCAGGCGGCGTCCTCCGCCGTCAGCACGTCCGAGGGCAGCACCCCCGCCTCGTCCGACTGCTCGGCCAGCCAGAGCAGCGCGTACGGGCGCAGCACGGGCTCGTCCACGGCCGCCCGGACCGCCTGCTCGGCGGTGCCGCCGGCCACCCGGAGCGCCTCGAAGGCCAGACCGCGCAGCAGCGCGTCCTCGCCCCGGGCGGCGTCCAGCAGCTCGGCCACCGCGCGGTCCACCGGCCGGGCCGCGACCCAGGCCCGGTACTCGGCGCGGGCCGGGCCCGGCGAGTAGTTGGCGCAGGCGTCCAGCAGTTCCAGGGCGCTCTGCTCGATGTGCCCGGCGGCGGTCTGCGCGACGGTGCAGATCTCCTCCAGCTTGGCCCGCACCGCCCAGTGGCCCAGCGGGGAGAGCTCGGCCGCCTCGTCGTGCCGGGTGAGGGCACCGACGGCCGCCAGGCCGTCCAGCATCCAGTCCAGCACCGCGGCCACCTCGGCCGGGGCGTGCGGGGTGTCGATCTGCGGCTCGCGGCAGGTGCCGCGGACCGCCGAGACGGCGGAGGCGGCGTGCGGGACGGGCGAGAGCGGGCTGGTGCCCGCCGCCACCCGGCGCTCGTCCAGGCCCCGGCGGAGCAGCTCCAGCAGCTCGCTGTCGGGGACCGGGCCGTCCACCAGGTGCAGGAAGGACAGCAGCTGCGGGGCCTGGTCCACCGCCTGGCCCGCCAGCACCGCGAAGACGCCGCGCATCGCGGCGGGCGGCATCGGGGCGACCAGCGTCCAGGCGTCGAACAGCGCCGACCAGCCGCGGATCACGGCCTCGTCGTCGTGCTCCCAGGCGTGCAGCCGCCAGCCGGGTGCGGCGCCGCCCTCGCGGGCCTCCACCAGGCCGACCAGCAGTGCCTGGCCCCAGGCGCGGGCAGCGGCCCCCACGGTCATCGCCAGGGCCTTCCCGGCGGCGCGGGCGTCCTCGGGGAGGAGCTCCCCACGCTTGTCCACGTGCTCCAGCTCACCCGCCCAGCGGGCGATCCGGACCGCGTCGGCGAGCATCCGCCGGGCCAGCGGGGCCAGCTCGGAGGGGGCCGGGAGGCCATCGGGAACCGGCACCCGGCCCCGGCCGGGCTTGGGTGCGGGCGTGCGGCGGCGCGGGGCGCCCGGCTGCACTGTGTCGGGCCGACGGGCCGAACCGGGGAGACGGGTCACCGTCGCACCGGTACCGGTCTTCGGCGGGAGCGGGGCATCACGGTCGCGCGGATTCCGAGACGTCACGCCGTGCAGTCTTCCCCGTGTACGGGCCTCCTGTCACATCGGCTTTTCGCGCGAGCGGTGCAAACCCGACCGAGAAGGTCATTTCTTCGGTCATCCCCGGCCACTGGAGGCAGGCGAACCGGTAGGGCAGCGACCTCGGGGGCGCGGGGCTCTGATCATGTGCGGCTCCGCCGCGCGGGCGCGCAACGGGCAGCAGAACCGGCCTGGCCGGCGGTGGTGGTCACACCGGGGGCGCGGGGAACTGCGCGAAGCGGAAGGCGGCTCACCTGCAACTTAACCGCCGTCAGCCAGTTGCACGTGCTGCCGTTCCCCCGCGCGCCCGCGCGGCGGAGCCGCAGATCAGCAGAGCCCCGCGCCCCTGCGGGGCGCTCACTGGCGACGCGCTGCCACCGTCAGAGGAGCGGGGTGAGCCAGCGGCGGAGGGATTCGGTGTAGGGGGTGGGGGCGGCGTTCCAGAGGGCGGCGTGTTCGGCGTGGGGGACGGGGTGGAGGCTGACCAGGTCGCCGCGGAGGTCGGCCAGGCGGGCGGCGGCGGACCAGGGGGCGATGGAGTCGTCCGGGCTGTGCAGCAGGAGGGTGGGGACGTGCAGGTCGGTGCCGGAGGCGAGGCGGGCGAAGCCGGCCAGGTCGACGCCGGCCCGGCCCTCGGCCGCGAGGGCGCCGAGTTCGGCGACGGCGGCCGGGACGCCGGCCCGGGCGCGTTCGCGGCGGACCGTCCGGGACCAGTCGAGCACCGGCGAGTCCAGCACCAGCCCGGCGATCGACTCCCGGAAGGCCGAGCGGGCGGCGGTCTGGAGCGCCATGGTGGCGCCGGTGGACCAGCCGTAGAGGATCACCTTGCCCGCACCGCTCTCCAGGGCCAGCCGGATCGCCGCCTCGACGTCCTCCCACTCGGTCTCGCCGAAGTGGGTGAGGCCGTCCGGCGACTCCGGGGCGCCCTGGTCGCCGCGGTAGGTGACGGTGAGGGTGGGGAGCTCCAGGGCGCGCAGGGTCGGGATGACCGGGAGGGCCTGGGTGCGGTCGGCGCCGGGGCCGTGCACCAGCAGGACCCAGGTGCCGCGCTTGCCGGGGGTGTACCAGGCGGGGAGGTCGCCGTGCTCACCGGCCGCGATGGTGTCGGTGTGGTCGATGCCGAGGGCGGTACGCGGGTCACCGGTGAGCACCCGCGGGGTGAACTCGACCTTGGTGCCGGGGTCGAGGGAGCCGCCGTCGACCAGCTCCAGGCGGCGGGTGACGGTCTGCGGCCCGGTGGCCAGCACCTCGCCCACCACGGCGTGCCCGCCGTTCGGCCACTCCAGCGCGTACCGGCCCGACAGGGCGGTGGCGGAGCTGCGGGTGAGCACCACCGCGCCCGGGGCCAGGTCGTGCACCCGCAGTTCGGGGGCGCTGCCGGGCTCGGGCCGTCCGGGCCGCACCACGTTCTGGGAGGCCCGGCGGCCGATCAGCAGGACGGCCGCGCCACCGGCTCCGACGACGGCGGCGGCCACCATGGCCGCGGTTCCCCAACGCATGGGCGCTCCCGGGTGTGAGGGCGGGTCTCGGACGTTGCGGTCCATTCGACCGGGGGCGGGAGCGGGGTGCCACCGGAGTGCCGCCGTACGGGAACGGGAGCGGACGGTGCGTCAGACGGGGATGTCGGTGGGGCGGGCCGCGAGCAGTTCCCAGAAGCGCTGGAGCGGCGGCACGTCGGGCTGCTGCTCGGCGACGGGGGCGGGTGCGGCGCCCCAGTGCATCGGCACGACGTGGTCCTGCTGGAGGTCGGCGAGGACGCTCTCCAGGACGGAGCGGGGCACCGGCAGCAGCTTGGCGACCGGCTTCACCTGGCTCTGCCAGCGGCCGTCCACGCACTGCCGCAGGCACTTCTCCAGGGCGTCCTGACGGTTGGTCACCCAGGCGAAGGCCCGGAGGGTGAGGCCGAGGACCTGGGCGAGTTCCCAGGACTGCTCCGGGTCTCCGGGCCAGCTGCCGGTCAGCTCGGCCTGTTCGTAGACGCGCAGGGCCACGCCGATCCGGCGGGCGGCCTGCTCCTGGGTGAGCTCCCGGGCCACCCGGAAGTCGCGCAGGCTCGACGGGGCGGTGCCCATCAGCTGCGCCGGCGGGCACCAGAGGGCGCGGGCCAGGGCGATGAACTCGGTCTCGTCCGGGCGGTACTCCCCGGTCTCCCAGCCGATCACGTGGGTGGGCAGCAGCCGCACCCCGTGCGCGGCCATGCCGGCCGCGACCTGATCGGGCGTCAGCCCGAGGCCCACCCGGTGGGCCCTCGCGGCGGCGGGTGAGAACGGGACCGGCGTGGGGGTGGGCGGTCTGCGGCGCATGCCCAGACCGTAGGTGCGGCCCGGCTGCCGCCTGCACCCGCTGAACGCACGAACCGGATTCCCGGCCCGGGGCGCGGCGCTGGAGGATCCTCCCACTACTGACGGGTGATCACCCAGGGCCGCTCGGAGATAACGACGGCGAGGAGCGCCCCGCAGGGGCGCGGGGAACTGCGCGTGGGGGAACGGCAGCACGTGCAACTGGCTGACGTGCCTTGAGTTGCAGGTGGACCGCCTTCCGACTCGCGCAGTTCCCCGCGCCCCTGCGGGGCGCTCCCGGGCGTCACATCTTGCCGAAGAGCTCCTCGATGGTGGCCGGGGTGGGGAGTTCGCCGTTGGGGGTGAGGCGGTCGACCGTCGACGGGAGGTGGGTGGCGAGGGTGTCGGCGGCCTGGTCGGGGGTGATGCCGGCGTTGCGGGCGAGCATCTCGAGTTCGCCGGGCGGGAGGGCGGCGGCGAGTTCGGGGCCGGTGACGGGGTGGTTGTCGCCGGTGCCGACCCAGGAGCGGGCCTGGGAGCCGAGACCGCCCTCCGTCAGCTGCTGGAGCAGGGCGCCGAGCCCGTTGCCCCGCCCGGCGCCGTTCGCGGCCAGCGAGCCGAGCAGGATGGAGAGCAGGTTCCCCGCGCTGGCGTTCCCACCGCCGCTGCCGCCGAGCAGGCCGCTGAGGAGTTTGCCGAGATCGGTCATCGCCGTCCCTCTTGTTTCTTCCGGGTCCGGTACGGCGACGGTGCCGTGCCACGGCCAGCCTGCCGCCGCCGCAGGCGCGCCGCACGGCGGGGCGGACAACCGTGTGACCAACCCCTCCGCCACCGTTGTTGACGCCCGGTCGAGGGGCGTGGTGGGATCTTTCAGCCAATCGGAGGCAAGGAGAGGAAGCCGGTGCGAATCCGGCGCGGTCCCGCCACTGTCACCGGGGAGCACGCTCGAACCATGGTCACGACGGCCCGCCCAGGCGGCTGTTGGAAGGCCCGAGGGTGTGTCCGACCCGGAAGCCAGGAGACTCTCGCCCCCGCTACGTCGATCCAGGGCGCGGACCCTGAGTGAGGACACGCACTGATGCCGCCTGCCCGGAGCCACGCCGACTCGCCCGCACCGTGCGCCGTCTGACCCCCTTTCTGCTGGGCGCCGCCGCCGGCTACCTGGCGGACGCCCGCTTCGGCGATCCCCGGCGCGGCCATCCGGTGGCGCTGTTCGGTACGGCCGCGACGCGGCTGGAGCGCCGGATCTGGCGCGACGACCGCGCCGTGGGTGCCGCGTACACCGCCGTCTGCGTCGGGGCCGTCGCCGCGGGGGCCTCGCTGGCCGGGCGGGCCGCGCGCCGCAGCCCGGTGGCGAGTGCGGCGCTGGCCGCCGCCGCGACCTTCACGGTGCTGGGCGGCAGCTCGCTGACGAAGGAGGCCCGGACCATCGGGGCCTCGCTGGAGGCCGGGGACCTGACGGCGGCCCGGGAGCGGCTGCCGCACCTGTGCGGGCGGGATCCGAGCGGCCTGGACGGGCAGCAGATCGCCCGCGCGGTGGTGGAGTCGGTGGCCGAGAACACCGCCGACGCCGTGGTGAACGCGCTCACCTGGGGGGCGCTGGCCGGGACGCCCGGGCTGCTGGCCTTCCGGGCCGTCAACACCTTGGACGCCATGGTGGGCCACCGCTCGGCGCGGTACCTGCGGTTCGGCTGGGCCTCGGCGCGGCTGGACGACGTGGCGGGCTGGCCGGGGGCGCGGCTGACCGCGCTGCTGACGGTGGCGGCCGCGCCGGAGCCGGGGACGGCCTGGCGGGTGTGGCGGCGTGACGGTTCGTCACACCCGAGCCCGAACGCCGGGCAGGCGGAGTCGGCCTTCGCGGGGGCCCTGGGGGTGCGCCTCGGGGGCACGCTGCAGTACGGGGAGCGCGTGGAGCACCGGCCGGTGCTCGGGGCGGAGCTGCGCCCCGTGGGCGTGCGGGACATCGAGCGGGCGTGCGCCCTGTCGCGCCGGGTGGGCGTGCTGGCGCTGGGCGTCGCACTGGTCGGACGGGCCGTCATCTCCGGTGCGGGCCGGAAGAGGAGGACAACGTGAGCAACGCGCTGCTGGTCGCCGGGACCACCTCGGACGCCGGGAAGAGCGTCGTGACGGCGGGCATCTGCCGCTGGCTGGCCCGGCAGGGGGTGCGGGTCGCCCCGTTCAAGGCGCAGAACATGTCGCTGAACTCCTTCGTCACCGCCGACGGCGCCGAGATCGGCCGGGCCCAGGCGATGCAGGCGCAGGCGGCCCGGGTGGAGCCGGAGGCGGCGATGAACCCGGTGCTGCTCAAGCCCGGGGCGGATGCGCGCAGCCAGGTGGTGCTGCTGGGCAAGCCGGTGGCCGAGGTCGGCGCGCTGGACTACCGGGAGCGCAAGCCGTACCTGCTGGAGCGCTCGCTGGAGTGCCTGGCGGACCTGCGCAGCCGGTTCGAGGTGGTGGTCTGCGAGGGCGCCGGTTCGCCGGCCGAGATCAACCTGCGGGACCGGGACATCGCCAACATGGGCCTGGCCACGGCGGCGAAGCTGCCCGTGGTGGTGGTCGGCGACATCGACCGGGGCGGGGTGTTCGCCGCCATGTACGGGACGCTGGCGCTGCTCTCGGCGGAGGACCAGGCGCTGGTGGCGGGCTGGTTCGTCAACAAGTTCCGGGGCGACGCGCGGCTGCTGGAGCCCGGGCTGAGGATGCTGCACGAGCTGACGGGCCGTCCGGTGCTGGGCACTCTGCCGATGCTGCCGGGCCTGTGGCTGGACGCCGAGGACTCGCTGGACCTGACCACGGTGGTGGACCGGGGCGCGGTGCGCGGGCCGGTCGGCAAGGACGTGCTGCGGGTGGCCGTGGTGCGCTTCCCGCGCCTGTCGAACTTCACCGACCTGGACGCGCTGGCCCAGGAGCCGGGCGTACTGGTGCGCTGGGCGACCCGGGCCGAGGAGCTGGCCGACGCGGACCTGGTGGTGCTGCCCGGCACCCGGGCCACCGTGGCGGACCTGGCCTGGCTGCGCGAGCGGGGCCTGGAGCCGGTGCTGCGCGAGCGGGTGGCGGCGGGGCTGCCGGTGCTCGGGGTCTGCGGCGGGTACCAGATGCTCGGCCGGGAGATCGAGGACGAGGTGGAGTCCAGGGCCGGGCGGGTGGACGGCCTCGGGCTGCTGCCGACCCGGGTGGTGTTCGGCCGGGAGAAGGTGCTGGCCCGGCCGGTCGGCGAGGCCTTCGGCGAGCGGGTGGAGGGGTACGAGATCCACCACGGCGTGGTGACGGTGGAGGAGTCCGCCGAGGCCTTCCTGGACGGCTGCCGGGTCGGCCCGGTGTACGGCACCACCTGGCACGGGGCGCTGGAGAACGACGGCTTCCGGCGCGAACTGCTGCGGATGGTCGCGAAGTTGGCCGGACGGGCGTTCGTGCCCGCGCCGGACACCTCCTTCGCGGCCGCCCGCGAGGAGCGGCTGGACCGGCTCGGTGACCTGATTGAGGAGCACGCCGACACCGACGCCCTGTGGAGAATGATCGAATCCGGCGCACCCGCCGGCCTGCCCTTCGTCCCGCCGGGGGCGCCGCACACCGTGGAGACCGAGCGATGACCGACGTGCGTTACCCCTTCACCGCGATCGTCGGGATGCCCGACCTGCGGCTCGGGCTGCTGCTGAACGCGGTCTCCCCCGCCGTCGGCGGGGTGCTGGTGCGCGGCGAGAAGGGCACCGCCAAGTCGACCATGGTGCGCGCGCTGGCCGGGCTGCTGCCCTCGATCGCCACCGTGCCCGGCTGCCGCTTCGCCTGCGACCCGGCGAGCCCGGACCCGCAGTGCCCGGACGGCCCGCACGCCGAGGTGGCGGGTGACGAACGGCCCGCGTACCTGGTCGAGTTGCCGGTCGGCGTCTCCGAGGACCGGATCGTCGGCTCGCTGGACCTGGAGCGGGCGCTGGCCGAGGGCGTGAAGGCGTACGAGCCCGGCCTGCTGGCCAGGGCGCACCGGGGCGTGCTCTACATCGACGAGGTGAACCTGCTCCAGGACCACGTGGTGGACCTGCTGCTGGACGCCGCCGCGATGGGCCGCTCCTACGTGGAGCGCGAGGGCGTCTCGGTGCGGCACGCGGCCCGCTTCCTGCTGGTCGGCACGATGAACCCGGAGGAGGGCGAGCTGCGTCCGCAGCTGCTCGACCGCTTCGGCCTCACGGTGGAGATCGCCGCCACCCGGGACCCGGAGGAGCGGGCCGAGGTGGTCCGGCGGCGGCTGGCCTACGACGCCGACCCGGCGGGCTTCGCGGCGCGGTTCGACGCCGAGGAGACGGCGCTGGCCGAACGGATCACCACCGCGCGGGAGTTGCTGCCGCAGGTGGAGCTGACCGACCTGGCGCTGCGTCAGATCACCGCCGTCTGTGCCGCGTTCGAGGTGGACGGCCTGCGGGCGGACATCGTGATGGCCCGCACGGCCGTCGCGCTGGCCGCCTGGGAGGGCCGGACGGAGGTGCTGGAGGAGGACGTCCGCAAGGCCGCCCAGCTGGCCCTGCCGCACCGGCGCCGCCGCAACCCCTTCGACGCGCCGGGCCTGGACGAGGAGCAGCTGGACCGCACCCTGGACGAGCACCGCGACGAGCCGGAGCCGCCGGAGGGCGACGGGCCGGACGACGGCGGTGGCGGCCCGGACGGTGGCGGTGGCGCTCCCGAGCCGCAGGGGGACGCGCCGGACGGCAGCTCCGCCCCGGAGGCCCCCTCGGAGGCTCCCGAGGCCGAGCCGAACGTGCCCTCCCAGGGCGGGAGTTCGAACGCGCCGGTGGCCTCCGCCGGGGAGCCGTACCGGACCAGGCTGTTCAAGGTGCCCGGCACCGGGAAGGGCGCCCAGGGGCGCCGCTCCCCCGCCGAGACCGACGGCGGGCACACCATCCGGGCCCGCCGCCCGCAGGGCCAGCTGGCCCGGCTGCACCTGAGCGCCACCCTGCGGGCGGCCGCCCCGCACCAGGTGGCCCGGGGGCGCGACTCGCGGGCGCTGCGGCTGCGCAAGGACGACTTCCGCGAGCAGGTGCGCCAGGGACGGGAGTCCAACCTGGTGCTGTTCGTGGTGGACGCCTCCGGCTCGATGGCGGCCCGGCAGCGGATGACCGCCGTCAAGGGCGCCGTGCTCTCCCTGCTGATGGACGCCTACCAGCGCCGGGACAAGATCGGCATGGTCACCTTCCGGGGCGCCGGGGCCGAGTTGGCGCTGCCGCCCACCTCCTCGGTGGAGGTCGGCGCGGCCCGGCTGGAGCAGCTGCCGACCGGCGGCCGCACCCCGCTGGCGGCCGGGCTGCTGCGGGCCCACGAGACGCTGCGGATCGAGCGGATGCGCGATCCGCACCGCCGCCCGCTGCTGGTGGTGGTCACCGACGGCCGCGCCACCGGCGGCAAGGACGCCCTGGCGCAGGCCGGCCGGGCGGCCGGGCTGCTGGCCGCCCAGGGCACCGCCAGCGTGGTGCTGGACTGCGAGTCCGGCCACGTCCGGCTCGGCCTGGCCCGCACCCTGGCGGGCCAACTCGGCGGCACCGCCGTCACCCTGGACGATCTGAGGGCCGAGGGCGTCGCCGCCCTGGTGCACGCGCACCGGCCCACCACGACCATGCGAAAGGCAGCCTGAACCCATGCCCAAGGGCCAGCCCGAGACCGTCCCCGACGACGGTCTGACCACCCGTCAGCGCCGCACCCAGCCGATCACCGCCGTGCACACCGGCCCCGGCAAGGGCAAGTCCACCGCCGCCTTCGGGATGGCGCTGCGGGCCTGGAACCAGGGCTGGCCGGTCGGGGTGTTCCAGTTCGTGAAGTCGGCCAAGTGGAAGGTCGGCGAGGAGAACGCGCTCAAGGTGCTCGGCGCCTCCGGCGAGGGCGGCACGGTGGACTGGCACAAGATGGGCGAGGGCTGGTCCTGGGTCCAGCGCGACATCGAGTCCTCCGAGGAGGCCGCCAAGGAGGGCTGGGAGCAGGTCAAGCGCGACCTGGCGGCGGAGAAGTACCGCTTCTACGTGCTGGACGAGTTCACCTACCCGATGCACTGGGGCTGGGTGGACGTGGCCGAGGTGGTGGACGTGCTGAAGAACCGCCCGGGCAACCAGCACGTGGTGATCACCGGCCGCTACGCCAAGGACGAGCTCCTCGAACTCGCCGACCTGGTCACCGAGATGACCAAGGTGAAGCACCCCATGGACGCCGGCCGCAAGGGCCAGCGCGGCATCGAGTGGTAGTAGGAAGCCCGAGTCTGTGAACATCCCCCGTCTGGTCGTGGCCGCCCCCTCGTCGGGGGCGGGCAAGACCACCGTCGCCACCGGCCTGATCGCCGCGCTCGCCGCGCGCGGGCTCGCCGTCTCCCCGCACAAGGTCGGCCCCGACTACATCGACCCCGGCTACCACGCCCTGGCCGCCGGGCGGCCCGGGCGCAACCTGGACGCCTTCATGTGCGGGCCGGAGCGGATCGCCCCGCTCTTCCTGCACGGCGCCGCCGGGGCCGACGTGGCCGTCGTCGAGGGCGTCATGGGCCTGCACGACGGCGCCGCCGGGCGCGGGGAGCTGGCCTCCACCGCGCACGTGGCCAAGCTGCTGCGGGCACCCGTGGTGCTGGTGGTCGACGCCTCCTCGCAGTCCCGCTCGGTGGCCGCGCTGGTGCACGGCTTCGCCTCCTGGGACCCGGAGGTCCGGCTGGCCGGGGTGATCCTCAACCGGGTCGCCTCCGACCGGCACGAGCAGCTGCTGCGCGAGGCGCTGGAGGAGGGCGGCGGCGTGCCGGTGCTCGGCTCCGTCCGGCGCTCGGCCTCGGTCGCCACCCCGTCGCGGCACCTCGGCCTGATCCCGGCCGTGGAGCGCTCGGAGGCGGCCCTGACGGCCGTCCGGGACATGGGTGAACTCATCGCCGCCTCGGTGGACCTGGACGCCGTGCTGGAGCTGGCGCGGACGGCCCCCGAGCTGACGGAGGCACCGTGGTCCGCCGAGGACGAGGTCGAGGTGGTGCCGGGGCGCCCGCGGATCGCCCTGGCGGGCGGGGCCGCGTTCTCCTTCTCGTACGCCGAGAACGCGGAGCTGCTGGCGGCGGCCGGGGCCGAGGTGGTCCCCTTCGACCCGCTGCGGGACTCCGAACTCCCGGCGGGCACGGCCGGGTTGGTGATCGGGGGCGGCTTCCCGGAGATGTACGTCGGGGAGCTCAGCGCCAACGAGGGGCTGCGGAAGGCGATAGCGGAGCTGGCCGCCTCGGGGGCGCCGGTGGCTGCGGAGTGCGCCGGACTGCTGTACCTGGGGCGGGAGTTGGACGGCGTCGCGATGTGCGGGGCGGTGGACACCACCTCCCGGATGACGCAGCGTCTAACCCTCGGCTACCGGGAGGCGGTGGCGTTGACGGACAGCGTGCTGGCCCCTGCCGGGACCCGGCTGCGGGGGCACGAGTTCCACCGGACGGTCTGCGAACCGGGCGCCGGGCCCGCCCCGGCCTGGGGTTGGCGCAGCCCGACCGGACCGCAGACCGAGGGCTTCGTCGAGGGCTCGGTCCACGCGTCGTACCTGCACCTGCACTGGGCGGGGGCACCGGAGTTGGCCGTCCGCTTCGTCCGCGCCGCGGCGGCCGCCCGGCAGGGGGTTTAGGGGCGCGAGGAACTGCGCGAGACGGGAGGCGGCGACCCGTGTGCCGGGTACGGACGCTCACGTGCAAGTGCATCTCCGTACCCGGCACACGGGTCTGTGCCTTCCGCTTCGCGCAGTTCCTCGCGCCCCCGAAGCATCACGTTCTCCCGAAGGGGCGCTACCGGAGCGGGAGTTCGTAGATCAGCTCCAGGCCGTCCTCCTCGTCCCACTGTTCGCCGACGTGGGTGAAGCCGAAGGCGGCGACGGTGGCGAGGGAGGCCTCGTTGTCGGGGCTGATGGTGGCGCGGACGACGGTCACCTCCGGTTCGGCCTCCGCCTGCCGGATCAGGGCGGCGAGGATGGCCTTGGCGTAGCCGCGGCGGCGGTGGGCGGGGTCGACCCCGTAGCCGACCTCGACCATGCCGCGCTCGTCCGGCGGGCCGTGGAAGCCGGCGGCGCCGATCGGCACCTCGCCGGAGAGCGCGGCCCGGGTGACCCAGTCGGCGCTGGTGGGGTCGTCGGCGATCTGGTGGTAGCGGCGGCGCCAGGTGCCGCGCATCTTCTCGTCCGCGGCGTAGTCGGCCAACGGCAGGCCCAACTCGGCGACGGCGGCGGTGAGGTCACCCTCCATCAGGAGGCCCATCACGGGGCGGGGCACCTGCACCAGGCTGACCTGGAGCGGGGCGTCGGGGGCGGAGGTCCACGGGGCTGATCGTTCTGTCACGCACGGATGCTCGCCCACCGGACGGGGGCTGTCCACCGGTTATCGGCCGGACAGCCCCCTGCCGGGGAGTGCGTCAGTAGGGCTTCACCAGGACGTGGGCGGCGCCGGGGATGCCGATCTTGAGGAGCTCGTCCTCCTCGGGGGTGGTGGGGGTGCCGGTCTCCTGCTTGAGGACGGCGCGGGAGAGCGACTGCACGAACATCGCGCGCGGGCGGCGGCGGGCCTCCCAGGCGGCCAGGGCGGCGGGCACGGACTCGGCGGCGTCCAGCTCCTGGGCGAGCACCAGGGCGTCCTCGACGGCCATCGCGGCGCCCTGGGCGAGGTGCGGGGTGGAGGCGTGCGCGGCGTCGCCGGCCAGCACCACCCGGCCGACGTGCCAGGGCTCGTCGACGGTGACCTGGGAGATCCGGGAGTAGACCACGGCGGCCGGGTCGGTGACGTGGCCGAGCGCCTCGGCGACCGGGCCGGAGAAGCCGGCCAGGCGCTCGGCGAGCTGCTCGTGGGCCCGCTCCGGGTCCGGGCGGAAGTCCTCGGTCTCGGCGAACACGGCGCCCAGGTACATGAGGTCGTCGGTGATCGGGGTGAGCAGGGCCTTGGCGGCCTGGTTCCCGGTGCTCATCACCACGCCCTGCACCTCGGGCTGCCGGGGCACGGTGACCCGCCAGTTGGCGAAGCCGGTGTACTCGGGGCGGTAGCGCTCGCCGTACAGGCGGGTGCGCAGCGGGGAGCCGATCCCGTCGAAGCCGACCACCAGGTCGTAGCGGCCGGCGGTGCCGTCGGAGAGGGTGACCTCCACGCCCTCGCCGTCGTCGGCGAGTTCGGCGACGGTGGTGGAGAAGCGCACCGTGGCGCCGGCCTCCGCGGCGGCCCGGCCGAGCAGCCCGGCCAGGGCGGGGCGGGGTATGCCGTTGTTGGCGGGGGCGTCGTCCATCCGGGGCTGCGGGATCTTGGCCAGGGTGGCGCCGGCCGGGTCGCAGATGGTCAGCACCTCCCACTCGAAGCCGGCCTTCAGGCAGTCGTCCAGGACGCCGAGTTCGCGCATCACGTGCAGCGCGTTGGAGGGCTGGATGATGCCGACGCCGAGCGCGTCGAGCTCATCGCGCACCTCGGCGACCTCGACGGTGTGGCCGCGTCGGGCGAGGGCGACGGCGAGGCTCAGGCCGCCGATGCCGCCGCCGTGGACGAGGACGCGCAGGGGTTGTGCCATGGGGTGTCTCCGTTGGTTCGGGGGAGGTTCGCGGGGGACGGGGTCAGGCGACGGGGAGGGCCATCAGGTGGTCGACCAGGGCGAGCAGCACGTCCCGGCCGAAGGGCCGTTCGCGGATGTCGCCGACCAGCATCGGGACGTGCGGGTCGAGGTCGAGCGCGGCCCGGATCTCGTCCGGGGTGCGGGTGTTGACGCCGTGGAAGCAGTTGATCGCCACCACGAACGGGATGCCGCGGCTCTCGAAGAAGTCGATCGAGGCGAAGCTGGTCTCCAGCCGGCGGGTATCGGCGATGACCACCCCGCCGAGCGCGCCGTTGACCAGGTCGTTCCACATGAACCAGAACCGTTCCTGGCCCGGGGTGCCGAACAGGTAGACCACCAGCTCGGGGCTGACGGTGATCCGGCCGAAGTCCAGGGCGACGGTGGTGGTCTCCTTCTGGCCGACCCCGGCCAGGTCGTCCACGCCGACGCTGGCGGTGGTGAGGTACTCCTCGGTGCGCAGCGGGGCGACCTCGCTGACGGCCCCGACCATGGTGGTCTTGCCGACGCCGAAGCCGCCGGCGATCAGGATCTTGACGGCGTTGGCGCCCGCCTGAGTGGTCGTCATCTCAAAGCCTCCTCAGGCCCTCGCGTACGGCGGCCAGCAGACTCCGGTCGGCCCCGCCGGCGGCCCGGGCCACCGAGATCGGGGCGCGGGCGGTCAGCAGCCCCTGCTCGACCAGGTCGCCGAGCAGGATCTTGGTCACCGAGACCGGCAGGTCCAGGTCGGCGGCGACCTCGGCCACCGCGGCGGGGCGGCGGCAGCGGTCCAGGATCATCCGGTGCTCCGGCTGGAGCCGGCCGGGCCGGGCCGGCGCGCCGTAGGCGTCGACCGGCGCCGGCACGCTGGTGAGCAGGGTGATCAGGGTGAGGTCGTCCCGCTCGGACACGGTGCGGCCGGAGGTGATGGTGTACGGCCGGACCATGCTGTCCGCACCGTCGTCGCCCTCCTCCTCGTCCCAGTAGGAGGTCACCCGCGCTGCCCGCTCCGGGCGGCGAACGCGTCGAACTCGCCGCGCTGCGCGGCGCCGAGCTTCTGGCCCACCTGCTGCACCAGGTTGTGCATGGCCAGCGACATCACCTCGGCGTCGACGTCCTGGGAGGCGACCACGGCCAGGTGGGTGCCCTGCCCGGCGGCGATGACGAACAGCCAGAGCTCGGCCAGCTCGACGATCACCTGGTGCACCGGCCCGCCGTTGAACAGCTGGCCGACGCCGCGGGCCAGGCTCTGCTGGCCGGTGGCGACGGCGGCCAGCCGCTCGGCGTCGGAGCGGTCGATGGTGCGGGAGTGGCTGACCACCAGGCCGTCGTCGGACAGCAGGACGGCGTGCCTCGTCCCGGCCACCTGGTCCACCAGGCCGTCCAGCAGCCAGTCGAGGTCCTGGTGGGTGGCGGTTGTACGCGTCGTCATGTCCGGTCTTCTCTCGTCGGGATGGTGGTGTGGTGGTTTCCGGTGTCACCGGAGCGGGCCTCCCGGGACCGCCGCTGGAACGCACCGATGGCTGCTCCGGCCCGTCGGGGGGCCGGTCGGAACAGCGGGTTCTCGTCCCAACGGGGCGGCACGGGGGCGGGCTGCGGACCGTCGAGGTCGATCCGCAGCTCGTCCACCAGGCTGGCCTGGCGGACCCGGCGGGGCAGCGGCGGTTCGCCGCCCGGAAGGTCGGACACCGGCTCCGGGCGGTACGGCTCCGGCTGGTGGGGCTCGGGCCGGACGTGCTCGGGGTCGGTGCGGTGCGGCTCCGCCGCGTACGGCCCGGTCCCGTACGACTCCGCCCCGTACGGCTCGGCCTGCCACTGCGGCTCGGGGCGGTGGGGCTCCGGCTGGAACGGCGCGGGCTCGTAGGGCTGCGGCTGGTGGGCCTGCGGCTGGAACGGGTCCGGCTGGAACGGCTCCGGCTGAAACGGCTCCGCGCGGAACGGCTCCGGGGCGGCGAACCCCGCGGGCAGCGCGGGGAGGTCGTGACGGACCGTCACCTGCTCCCCGAGCGGTGCCGCCGGCGGCCCGCCGAGCTGCGGGAGCGGCTCGACGGTGGCGTACCGGTCGGCGCTGCCGATGGCGGTGACGCCGGCCAGCGCCTGGCCGCGCGAGCGGGTGGGCAGGCCGCCGTCCTGCTGCGGGGCGACGGCGAGCGGGCGGACCGTCGGGTCCGGGACGATCAGCTCCTCCGGGACGAGCACCACGACCCGGGTGCCGCCGAAGGCGGACTGGCGGAACTCGATCCGCAGGCCGTGCTGCGCCGCCAGGCGGGCCACCACGTAGAAGCCGAGCCGGATGTCGTCGCCGCGGGCCAGCACGTCGGTGCGGGGCGGACGGGTCATCAGGCGGTTGGCCTCGTCGATCTGGTCCTCGTCCATGCCGAGGCCGCGGTCCTCGACCTCGATCGCCACGCCCCGGCTGACCCGGCCGGCCCGGAGCTCGACCGGGTTCGGCGGGCGGGAGAAGCTGAGCGCGTTCTCGATCAGCTCGGCGAGCACGTGGGCCACCGGACCGACGGCGCGCTCGGAGAGCCAGGGGCTGCCGTCCAGGTCGATGACGACCCGGCGGTAGTCCTGCACCTCGCCCTGGGCGGCGCGCATCACGTCCAGCAGCGGGACCGGCTTGCGCCAGCGGCGGTGCGGGGTGCCGCCGGCCAGGATCACCAGGTTCTCCTCGTAGCGGCGCAGGCGCGCGGTGAGGTGGTCGAGGTCGAAGAGGCCCTCCAGGATCTCCGGGTCCTCGTGCCGGCGCTCCAACTCGTCCAGCTTCTTCAGCTGCTGACCGATCAGCAGCTGGGTGCGGCGGGCGATCCGCTGGAGCAGCCGCTCGAAGCCGCGGTGCTGGTCGGCCTGGGCGACGGCGGCCTGGATCGCACTGGCGCGGGCCAGGTTGAAGGCCTCGGCCAGCTTGGCCAGCTCGTCCTCGGTACGGGCCCAGGGATCGGGCTCGATCGCCCGGGCCTGCTCCTCGGCGTCGATCTGCTCACCGTTGCCGAGGCGTTCGACCACGGCGGGCAGGGTGTTCTCCAGCTCCTCGGCCTGCTCCTGGAGCCGGCCGATCCGGCGGCGCAGGGTGCGGGTGAGCCGCCAGCTGGTGATCGCGACCGCGACCACCGCGATCAGGCCGACCACGGTGGTCAGCAGCAGCCGCAGCGCGAGGGACATGATGCTGCCCTTGCCCTCCTCGACCACCAGCCCGGTGCGGTGCTCCAGCAGCGCGACCAGCTGCGGGGTGATGGCGTCGACCGACTGGCGCCAGACGTCCCGGTCGACGGTCAGCGCGATCCGGCCGTCGCGGCCGGGGGCGGCCTGCTTGAGCAGCTCCTGCTCGGCCCGGGTCTTGGCCTGCCAGGACTGGCCGGTGGCGATCTGCTGCCACATCGCGGTCTCTTCGGCCGGGAGGTAGGGCGCGACCTGGGTGTTGAACTGGAAGGTCTGCTCGGCGATCGCCTGCCGCAGCAGGAGGTGGTCGTCGGGGGCGAGCGAGCCGCTCGGCCAGCCGCGGGCCAGCAGCGCGTCCGAGCGGGAGATCATCTCCTTGGCCCAGAACAGGTTCACCAGCGGCTGGGAGATGGTGGTGATCCGGCCGTTGTCGACGTGGCTGAGCGCGGAGAACAGCTTGAGGTCCACCGCGATCAGGTCGGTGTAGTAGCCGTAGACGGCGGCCTGCTGCTGCTCGCTGCCGCTGTTCACCAGGGCCCGCTGGGCGGGCAGCTGGTTGATCGCCTGCCGGGCCTGCCGGACCGCCTCGCGGACCTCCTCGGGCGCGTCGTCGGCCGACACTCCCGAGAGCTTCTGGAAGTCGGCGATGGCCTGGTCGGTCTTGACCCGCTGCGCCCGCAGCGCGTCGTTGACCCCGCTGTGCGTGGCCAGGACGTCGGCGCTCAGGCGCCGCTCCTCCTGGAGGTTGTAGTACACGATGTTGGACGGCTGACCGGCCTCCTGCGCGAGCAGGCCCTGGGCCGCCTGGCGCTGGAAGTCGAAGAGGAGCTGTCCGCTGGTGACCGCCCAGAGGGCGGCCAGCGCCAGCCCGGGGACAATGGCCAGCACGAGCAGGGTCGCGCGGAGCGACAGTCGGCCCGTGACGATCCGGCTGGAAGCGCGCGTGCGCAGGGCTAGCTCCTTCGGACGTGGCACCAGTCGTTCACAACTGGTCGAATCTGATAGGACTCTGACGGATGGATATTAGTCGTACCGCATATCGACGGGTGAAACCCCCATGGCGGTCTCGTGAACGACAGACCGTCACACCCCCTCTGAACTGCCGTTCCACACAACTGAACTGATGCAGCGACCAGGGCCGACAGGTCCAGACCTCACGACCACCCCGCACCCTCCGGAGACGTGATGAGCCGTCAGCACACCTACACCCTCGCCGTGACCTGGACCGGGAACACCGGCGCCGGCACCGCGAACTACCGCGCCTACGAGCGCTCCCACGAAGTCGCGGCCGAGGGCCTGCCGACCATCATCGGCAGCTCCGACCCCCTCTTCCGGGGCGACCCCTCCCGCTGGAACCCGGAGCAGCTGCTGCTCGCCGCGCTCTCCCAGTGCCACCTGCTCTCCTACCTGCACCTCTGCGCGGTGAACAAGGTGGTGGTCACCGCCTACGTGGACGAGCCGGTCGGCACCATGGTCGAGGGGGCCGGGGACGGGCGCTTCACCGAGGCGGAGCTGCGGCCCCGGGTGGTGGTGACCGAGCCCGGCATGGTGGAGAAGGCGATCGCCCTGCACGCCGACGCCAACCGGGCCTGCTTCATCGCCAACTCGGTCAACTTCCCGGTGCACCACCGGCCCGAGGTGACGGTCGCCACGGCCGACTGAGCGGCATTGACCGCCTCTGGCCAGGCGTGATGGGATTCCGGCGGTCCATCGGTCGTCAGGAGTCCGGAGAAGCCCCCCGTGCAGCAGCCCTCCCTGGTCATCGGCGTCGGCGGCGGCAGCGGAGTGCCGGGAGCCGAGGTGCTGGCCCTGATCGACGCCACCCTGGCCGGCCTCGGCCGCGACCGCCGCGACGTGGCCCGGCTGGCCACCGTCAGCGCCAAGACCGCCGAGGCCGGGCTGCTCGCCGCGGCCGCCGCCCTCGCCGTCCCGCTCACCGGCTACCCCGCCGAGCAGCTCGCCGCCGTCCCGGTCCCGCACCCCTCCGGGACGGCCGCGGCGGCGGTCGGCACCCCGAGCGTGGCCGAAGCCGCCGCCCTGCTCGCCGCCGGCACCGGCTCCCGCCTGCTCGCCCCCAAGCACCGCTCCGCCCGCGCCACCGTCGCCATCGCGACGCCGGGCCCGGCCAGGGCCGCCGAGGGGAACGGGCACGGAAGCACCGCGACGGGGACCGGACCTGACACGGCGGAGCCCGGCACGGCCCTCCCGGGAGGGCCCGGCGGGGAGCCGGATCTGCGGCATCACGGGGACGCGGAGGTGCGGGCGGCCGGGCTGGTGGACCTGGCGGTGAACGTGCGGACCGGGACGCCGCCGCAGTGGCTGCGGGAGCGGCTGGCCGCGACGCTGGGCGACCTGGCGGCGTACCCCGAGGGGAGCCGGGCCAGGGCCGCCGTCGCGGGGCGGCACGGGCGGCCGGTGGAGGAGGTGCTGCTGACCTCGGGGGCGGCGGAGGCGTTCGTGCTGCTGGCCCGGGTGCTGGCGCCCCGTCACGCCGTGGTGGTGCACCCGCAGTTCACCGAGCCGGAGGCGGCACTGCGCGACGCCGGGCACCGCGTCGGCCGGGTGCTGCTCTCCCCCGCCGACGGCTTCCGCCTCACCCCCGGCGCCGTCCCCGAGGAGGCCGACCTGGTGGTGGTCGGCAACCCGACCAATCCCACCTCGGTCCTGCACCCCGCCGCCACCCTCGCCGCCCTAGCCCGCCCCGGCCGGACCCTGGTGGTGGACGAGGCCTTCGTCGACACCGTCCCCGGCGAGCGCGAGAGCCTGGCCGGCCTGCGCGGCCTGCCCGGTGAGGTGGTGGTGCTGCGCAGTCTGACCAAGACCTGGGGCCTGGCCGGACTGCGGATCGGCTACGTGCTGGGCCCCGCCGGGCTGATCGCCCGCCTCGCCGCCGCCCAGCCGCTCTGGCCGGTCTCCACCCCCGCGCTGGCCGCCGCCGAGGCGTGCAGCACCCCCGCCGCGCTGGCCGAGGCGGAGGCCGCCGCCCACACCATCGCGGCCCAACGCGCCCATCTGCTGGCCCGGTTGGCGGAGTTCCCGGCCGTCACCGTGCACGGGGAGCCGGCCGCCTCCTTCCTCCTCGTCCACGTCCCCGGCGCCGCCGCGCTGCGCGAGCGCCTGCGCGGGGCCGGCTACGCGCTCCGCCGCGGCGACACCTTCCCGGGCCTGGGCCCGGACTGGCTGCGGATCGCGGTCCGGGACGAGGCCACCACGGACGCCTTCGTCGCGGTGCTCCAGGAGCTGCTGCCCTGACGGGTGGTCAGTGCCCGCCCTTGGGTTCGAGGCAGCCGCCCTCCATGTGGACGCCGTGCACCTCGGCGTTCACGGTCGGCCCGAAACGGACCGTCACGCACGGCCCGACGCCCGGGACGAAGAGGGCCAGCAGCCCCGGGGCGTGGTCCAGCTGGACCTGGACGATCTCGCGCGGGTAGCCGAGGTTCTCCACCGTGGCCCGCACCGAGGCCTCCCCCGCCGCCATCCCGTCGCGCGGAAGCGCCGCCACCAGGCGGGCGGCGTGCGCCTCGCCCCGGCAGCGGGCCGTGGCGGAGAGCCCGAGGGTGGTCTTGAAGGCGTGGTTCTCCGCGTACTTGGGGTTCTCCGGCGCGGGGCCGCCGCCGGTGGCCGCAGAGGGCGTCGCGGTGGCGTCGGTGACGGCGGCACAGCGCTGCGCCACCTCCGGGAAGCGGGCGTCGTGCGCGGCCGGCGCCTCGGCCGCCCGCTGCGCGGCGGAGGCCTGGACCGGGGGCACCATCGCGCCGGGGCCGGACGGTGCCGGACGGCTGCCGCAGGCGGCCGTGGTCAGGAGCAGGCCGGCGACAGCGGGCAGCAGGAGGCGTCTCACGGCGGGGCTCCGGTTCACGAGGGGTGCGGCACGGTCGTGCCGATCATGCCGCACCCGTCCGACGAGGGTCGTGAGTACCCCTGCTCAGCTCAGGTCCGGCGCACGATCCCCAGCGCCGTGGCCTCGGCCAGCCAGCGCGGGTACTCCTCCAGCAGGGCGTCGTAGAGCGCGTCCTCCTGCCAGGAGCGCGGGTCGTCGCCGGCCGCGAAGAAGTCGGCGTTGTCCACCTTGCGGCCGTCCAGGTCGTCCAACCCGGCCAGGAAGCCGAGCTGTTCGCGGCGGCCGAAGCCGACGAACTTCCAGAACAGCGGCTGCTTGGACGCCGACTTCAGGGCCCGCCGGGTGGCACCGCCGTCCGAGGGGTCGCCGTCGGTCTGGAAGACCACCAGCGCCGGGGTCCCGGGGGCGCGGCGCTCGTGCAGCTTGGTGACGGCCTTGATGGCCGGGGCGTAGTTGGTGCCGCCCATGAAGACGCCCTCGCGGACCTCGTTGATCCGGCCCTGGTGGGTGGCGAGTTCGAGCTCGGTGGTCTTGGCGATGGTGTGGGAGAAGAGCACCAGCGGGACGGTGCCGTCGTCGTCGAGGTTGGCCGCCAGGCCGAGCACCTGCTCGGCGAAGACCTGGACGTCGCCGCGGTCGTAGAAGCGCCCCATGCTGCCCGAGTAGTCCAGCACCAGGTAGACGGCCGCCCGCTGTCCGGCGAGCCCGAGCCGCTGCAGGGAGGCCCCGGCGCTCTGGTACTTCGTCAGCAGCGCGGGGGCGACGGCGGCGACCTTCTCCAGGCTGATCGCGGGGGCGGCGAGGGCGGGAGTGTGAGCGACGGAAGGAGCGGGGGCGACCGCAGGAGCGGGGGTGGGGGCGACGGCGGGTTCGGGAGCGGCCGGTGCGGGTTCGTCCTCGACGCTCACGCCGTAGTCGGTGGCCAGCGCGGCCAGCCCGCCCGCGTAGCCCTGGCCGACGGCGCGGGCCTTCCAGAGCGTGCCGCGCCGGTAGAGCTCGGCCAGTACCAGGATCGTCTCGCCGTCCTCCATCCCCGGCGGGACGAACTCCAGCTCCGCCGCCGTGCCGTCGCCGATCCGCACCGAGGGCGTGGTCTCCGGCCGGAAGGTGGTGCCGGGCAGCTCCACGTCCACGCTGGCGACCACCACCACGGCGGCCACCTCCGTGGGGAGCTCGGTCAGCCGGGCGGTGATCCGCGCCCCGTCCAGGCGCACGCCGTCGCGGTGCGGGTTGTTGAAGAAGACCAGGTCCTGGTCGGTCCTGACCTTGCCCCGCTCGTCGACCAGCAGCGCCGATACGTCCACCGCCACCCCGCCGGAGGTGACCGTGACGGTCACCTCCGGTCCGGTGAGCGGGGCGTTGGCGCCCTTGGCGAGGCTTCTGGTGTCCGGCATCTGGGTCCCCCGTGTCGTTCCTGCGGAGGTCACAGGGTCACGGCCGGGCGGACGGCCCGTCAAGGGAGGTGGCGGGCCCGGGGCTTCAGGGGGCGATCGGGAGACGGCGCTTGTGGTCGGTCAGCCGGTAGCGGTTGACGATCTTCTCGTAGGAGGCCGCGTCGACCGGCTTGCCCTCCAGGAAGTCGTCGATCTCGTCGTAGGTGACGCCGAGCGCGTCCTCGTCGGCCTTGCCCGGGTCGAGGTTCTCCAGGTCGGCGGTCGGCACCTTCCAGACCAGCTCGGCCGGGGCGCCGAGGGCGTCCGCGACGGCGCGCACCCGGCGCTTGGTCAGGCCGGTCAGCGGCACCAGGTCGGCGGCGCCGTCACCGAACTTGGTGAAGAAGCCGGAGACCGCCTCGGCCGCGTGGTCGGTCCCGACCACCAGGCCGTCGTGGGCACCGGCCACCGCGTACTGGGCGATCATGCGCTGGCGGGCCTTGACGTTGCCGAGCAGGAAGTCCTGGTGGTGGGCGTCCCGGAAGGCGGTGCCGCCGGCCAGCACGGCGGCCAGCATGGCGTCGCTGGCGGGCTTCACGTCCACGGTCAGCACGTGGTCGGCCTCGATGAAGGAGAGCGCCAGCTGCGCGTCCTTCTCGTCCGCCTGCACCCCGTAGGGCAGCCGCATCGCGTAGAACTCCGCCTGGTGCCCCGCCGCCCGGGCCCGCTCGACGGCCAGCTGGCAGAGCCGGCCGGCGGTGGTCGAGTCCACCCCGCCGCTGATCCCCAGCACCAGCGACCGCAGCCCGGTGGAGGTCAGCCGCTCGGCCAGGAAGGCCACCCGCCGCTCGATCTCCGCCTCGGCCTCGAACGCCTCCGCGACCTCGAGCTCCCGGGCGATCTCCCGCTGGAGGGCACTGCCGGCCGGCTCACTCACGTCTGCTCCCACTGCTGTCCCGACACTCTGTCCCACCCACCCTACTCAGCCCCACCGCGCAGGCCTCCGGCCCACTCCGCCAGCAGCCCGAAGTGCGCCTCGCCGAGCCCGTGGCGGTGGTCCACCCACACCGTCAGCGCGGGCCCTGGATGGTGCGCCTCGATCCACTCGGCATCCCGCGGCTCCAGCTCGTCGTCCACCCAGGCGAACGGCCGCCCGGCGGCCCACTCGACCACCCGCCGGGTCTTCCAGTGCAGCCCGTCGGGATCGCCGCCGTGCGCGGACGGCCAGTCCACGTACGGGAGTTCGGGCAGGCCGAGGAGCGGGGAGATCCAGGCGTTGGCCTCCCCCCGCCAACTGGTGCACCAGACCGGCCGGTAGGGCAGCGCGAGCAGCGCGGGGCCGTGCGCCGGGTTCAGCCGCACCGTCCGGGGCAGCCGCGCGGAGAGCGGACGGACCGGGTGCGGGGCGTAGCCTCCCGGACAGTGGTCCGGGTCGGCGGTGTAGGGGCTGAGCGGGCCGTCCACGTCGAGGAGGAGCAGGGGGAGGTCCGCAGCGGGGTCGGCCTTCCGTTCGACGGTCACGCCGTGCATCGTGACCGGCGGGTCCGCGCGGGTCAAACGAGTTGATCAGCCGCGGCGGCCGGGGATCCACCGTACGGGTGAGGGAGCGTCACCCCTGACGGCGAAGTCGGGCCGGGAGGGCCGGACTTCGGGGGGACGGGGGTGCGGCGGGCGGGATGATCGGGGGCGACCGCGAACCGCTTTCCGAGAGGCTGCTCTGATGATCCGTAAGGCCGCGACCGCCGTGACCGCCGCCACCCTGGCCGCGCTGGCCTTCGCTCCCGCCACCGCCCAGGCCGTGCAGGAGGAGAACGGGCTGCAGGGTGCGCTGGACACCTCCTGCGAGGAGGTCGGCAAGCTGGGCACCCAGCAGGGGTTGGCGATGGCGGCCTTCCTCACCCCGGACCTGCCGGGCGGCCGCGTGCTGGGCAACTGCACCGCGCACGCGATCTCCGAGGGCGACGGCCAGCTGGCCTCGCTGCTGAACTCCACCCCGATCCGCTCGGTCGACCTGCGCTGACCCCCGCGAGGCCGCTACGCCGCCGTCCAGGCCCGGGCGGCGGCGATCCGGGCCGTGGTGGTGGGGTGGGTGGCGAAGAGCAGGACGACCCAGCGCGGCGGGTCCACGTCGGCGACGTTGGTGACCGCGAGGCGGCGCTGCATGGCGATGAACTGCGCCGGGTCGCCGGTGAGTTCGAGGGCGTGCCGGTCGGCCCGGGTCTCGATCCGGCGGCTGGCGGCGCACTGGGCGGGCCCGGCCAGAGCGGAGAGCAGTGCCCCGCAGGCGGCGAACAGGAAGAGCGAGCGCGGGTCGGCCGCCGAGTCGGCCCCGGCGGCCGTGAGCAGCGGCTGCCAGGAGGTCAGCAGGCCGAGCAGGACGACCGCGAGGGCTGCGCCGAGGGCGGCGAGGGTGGTGCCGGTGAGGACGTCCCGGTGCTTCACGTGGCCGAGCTCGTGCGCGACCACCAGCTCGGTCTCGCGCGGGTCGGCGGTGGCCAGCAGGGTGTCGTAGCAGACGATCCGCCGGGTGGCGCCGAAGCCGGAGACGTAGGCGTTGAGCGCGGTGGTGCGCCGGGAGGCGTCGGCGACCAGCACCTCGCGCACCCGGATGCCGTCCCGGCGCGCCAACTCCAGCAGCTCGGTGCGCAGTTCGCCCTCGGGCAGCGGGGTGAAGCGGTTGAACAGCGGCTCCACCAGCAGCGGGAAGAGGAAGGACAGCAGCACCACCAGCACGGCCGCCGCCCCGGCGGCGGGCAGCCACCAGCCGTCCGGGGAACGGTCGGTGAGGGCGTACAGACCGTACCCGAGCGGGAGGCCGAGCAGCAGGCTCAGCGCCAGGCCGCGCAGTTGGTCGACCGCCCAGCCGCCCCAGCCCTGGGTGACCAGCCCGTACCTGCGGCGGACCTCCCGCAGCCGCGCCCCGAACGGGAGCCCGGCGAGCTGGGAGAGCAGCACCAGTGCCGCGACCCCGGCCAGCACCTCGGCGGTGCGCGAGCCCCCGAACAGGCCCCCGGCCCAGGAGACCAGCCCGGCCCCGGCGGGGGTCAGGCCGAGCACGAGCGGGAGCAGCAGACCGACCGCGCGGGCTCCGAGCGCCCAGGGCAGTTGGGCCCGGCGCAGGGCCCGGCCGCGGGCGAGCTGGTCGGGGGTGAAGTCGTCCATGCCGGCAAGGATGGCAGGGATGGCGGGGAACGGCGGAGACCCGCTCTCCCCCCGGGGGTGAGCGGGTCTCCGTGACACTCGGTCAGCCGTGGTGCGGCGTCGGCCGGATCAGACCTGGCCGGCCTTCTCCAGGGCCTCGCAGCAGGTGTTGATCAGGAGGCGGGTCACGACGTACGGGTCGACGTTGGCGTTCGGGCGACGGTCCTCGATGTAGCCCTTCTGGTCCACCTCGACCTGCCACGGGATGCGCACCGAGGCACCGCGGTCGGAGACGCCGTAGGAGTAGACGTTCCACGGGGCGGTCTCGTGCTTGCCGGTCAGGCGGGACTGGATGTCGTCGCCGTACTGGTTGACGTGCTCCAGGACGATCTCCTGCGAGGCGCCGAGCGACTCGCAGGCGGTGATGATGGCGTCGTAGCCCTCACGCATCGCCTTGGTGGAGAAGTTGGTGTGGGCACCCGCACCGTTCCAGTCACCACGGGCCGGCTTGGCGTCCAGGGTGGCGTCGATGCCGAACTCCTCGGCGGTGCGGTAGAGCAGGTAGCGGGCGATCCACATGTCGTCCGAGACGGTCAGCGCGTCGACGGGGCCGATCTGGAACTCCCACTGGCCGGGCATGACCTCGGCGTTGATGCCGCAGATCGCCAGACCGGCGTCCAGGCAGCGGTCCAGGTGCAGCTCGACGATCTCGCGGCCGAAGACCTCCTCGGCGCCGACACCGCAGTAGTAGCCGCCCTGCGGGGCCGGGTAGCCGCCCTCCGGGAAGCCGAGCGGACGGGAGCCCTTGAAGAAGGTGTACTCCTGCTCGATGCCGAAGATCGACTCCTGCGAGGCGTACTTCTCGGCGACCTCGCGCAGCGCGGCGCGGGTGTTGGACTCGTGGGCGTCGCCGTTGGTCTCCAGCACCTCGCAGAGGACGAGGATGTTGTCACCGCCGCGGATCGGGTCCTTGACGACCTTCACCGGGTCGAGCACGCGGTCCGAGGCGTGGCCCTCGGCCTGGTTGGTCGAGGAACCGTCGAAGCCCCAGGTCGGGATCTTGTCGGCGTTCGGCAGGACGCGAGTCTTGGAACGGAGCTTCGCGGTCGGCTTGGTGCCGTCGATCCAGATGTACTCGGCCTTGATCGCCATTGCGGTGAACCTCACTGCTTGGGTGGTGGGTGCCCGCGTAGCGTCGCAAGCCGCCGTTTCCCGGTTGTTCCTCCGATGTAACGCCCATGTGAACCAACCGTCCGCAGCGGCACCGGCACGGTCCGACAGTGTCAGGTCCGGAATGTGGGCCGACGATTCCGTCAGACGGGCACATTCCGGGACCTCAGTGCCTGCGGGCGTGCGCCCGGCGGCGGCGGGTGAGGCGGAGCGCGACCGCGCCGACCAGCAGCAGGGTGCCGGCGACGGCCACCGTCGTGCCGGTGCCGCTGCTGCCGGTGGCGGCCAGCTGCTCGCCGGACCGGGTGGGGCTCTGGCTCGCCACGGCCGGGACGGCGCGGTTGGCCCTGCTCGGCTCGGCGGAGGGCGAGCCGCTCGGCGAGGCGCTCGCGGAGGGGCGCGGGGCGGGCTTCTCGCAGCTGACCGAGGCGACGGTGATCTTCCCGGTGACCTTGGCGACGTTCAGCTGGAGCGGGTTGAGGTCCAGCTCCACCTCCAGGGCGGAGGCCGCGGCGGTGCTGCTCGTGGTGGCGCGCTTGGAGAAGGTGACGTCCAGCTTGCCGACGCCGGGGACGTCCACCTTGGTCGGGCCCTCGACCTTGAGGGTGACCGGCTTGCCCAGCACCGTGATCCTGGCCGGGGAGTCCACCTTGGCGGTGGGCGGCCCGTCCACCGGGCAGGTCGCCTCGGCGGTGAGCGCCTCGACCGCGAGCAGCGGGGCCCCGACCAGGCCGGGCACCCCGAGGTCGGCCTTGGTCAGCTGCACCCGCGCGGAGGCGCCGCTCCCGTCGGCCTTGGTGGTCGAACGCCCCACCTCGGCACGGACCAGCTCGACCGGGCGGCCCTGGTCCACGCCCGCCACGGTGGCGGTCAGGGCGGTGCCGTCCTTGCTGGCCGGGGACTGCACCTTGTTCAGCGAGATGTTCACCGGCACGGCGGCCGTCCGGCCCAGCACGCTGACGTCGAGGTCGAGTTCGGCCGTGACGGCGTTGGCCTTGCCGGGGCTCGGCTCGGCGGCGTGTGCGGCGGGCACCGTCAGGAAAGCGACGAGGGCGGTGGCGGCGGCGGTACGGAGAACAGTGCTGGGCACGGGCATGACGAACGAGACCCCTGTGGAGTTGGCCGGACTGGATGAGCCGCCCAGTCTGGTCCGAACAGTCCGTCACATCAGTAACACTGTCGGTTAGTTCACTCGTTGGGGTTGTTTACCGAGAAGATGCCGCCTACGGGAGGCGCCAGTCGACCGGGGTGGCGCCCTGGTCGGCGAGCATCTGGTTGGCGCGGCTGAAGGGGCGGGAGCCGAAGAAGCCGCGGTCGGCGGACATCGGGCTGGGGTGGGCCGACTCCACCGCGGGGACGGTGCCGAGGAGGGGGCGGAGGTTGCGGGCGTCGCGGCCCCAGAGGATGGCGACCAGCGGGCCGCCGCGGGCGACCAGGGCGCGGATGGCCTGCTCGGTGACCTCCTCCCAGCCCTTGCCGCGGTGGGCGGCGGGCTTGCCCGGGGCGGTGGTGAGGGCGCGGTTGAGGAGGAGGACGCCCTGCTGGGTCCACGGCGTCAGGTCGCCGTTGGCGGGCGGCGGGAAGCCGAGGTCGCGGCCGTACTCCTGGTAGATGTTGACCAGGCTGCCCGGGATCGGCCGCACGTGCGGCGCCACCGAGAAGCTCAGCCCCACCGCGTGCCCCGGCGTGGGGTACGGGTCCTGACCGACGATCAGGACCCGGACGGCGTCGAAGGGCTGCTGGAAGGCCCGCAGCACGTCCGGCCCGGCCGGCAGGTACGTCCGCCCGGCGGCGAGCTCGCCGCGCAGGAAGCCCCCCATCTCGGCGACCTTGCCGGCCACCGGCTCCAGCGCCCTGGCCCAGCCAGGTTCGACGATCTCGTTCAGCGGACGTGCACCCATACGGCCCAGCCTATCCGTACGGGCGGACAGCGCTCAGCGCACGATCCGCCCCCGCAGCACCACCAGCTGAGGGTCCGCCAGCACCCGGACGTCCGCGCGCGGGTCCTCCGCGTAGACCACCAGATCCGCGGGGGCGCCCTCGTCCAGGCCGGGGCGGCCGAGCCACTCCCGGGCTCCCCAGGTGGTGGCGGAGAGCGCCTCGACGGCGGTCAGCCCGGCCTTGGTCAGCTCGGCCACCTCGTCGGCCACCAGCCCGTGCGCCAGCGAGCCGCCCGCGTCGGTGCCGACGTAGACCGGCACGCCCGCGTCGTGCGCGGCCGCCACGGTGTCGTAGCGGCGCTCGTGCAGCCGCCGCATGTGGGCCGACCAGGCGGGGAACTTGCTCTCGCCGCCGGCCGCGAGCTTGGGGAAGGTGGCGATGTTGACGAGGGTCGGCACGATGGCGACGCCGCGTTCGGCGAAGGCCGGGATCAACTCCTCGGTCAGGCCGGTGGCGTGCTCCACGCAGTCGATCCCGGCGGCCAGCAGGTCCGGCAGCGACTCGGCCGCGAAGCAGTGCGCGGTGACCCGCGCGCCCTCCTCGTGCGCCGCCGCGATCGCCTCCTTCAGCGCGTCCCCGGGCCAGCAGGCGGCCAGGTCGCCGCGGTCCCGGTCGATCCAGTCGCCGACCAGCTTGACCCAGCCGTCCCCGCGCCGGGCCTCGTCCCGGACGTAGGCGGCCAGGTCGCCTGGCTCGATCTCGTGGGCGTAGTTGCGGATGTAACGCCGCGTCCGGGCGATGTGGCGGCCGGCCCGGATGATCCTCGGCAGGTCCTCCCGGTCGTCGATCCACCGGGTGTCGGCGGCCGAGCCGGCGTCCCGGATCAGCAGGGTGCCGGCGTCCCGGTCGGTGACGGCCTGGCGTTCGCTGGTCGCGGCGTCCACCGCGCCGTGCGCGTCCAGTCCGACGTGGCAGTGCGCGTCCACCAGGCCGGGCAGCACCCAGCCGCGCACCGTGCGGGCCTCGGCGGCGGGCCGCCGGTACGTCACCCGGCCGTCCACCACCCAGAGTTCGTCCCGGACGTCCTGCGGACCGACCAGTACCCGACCCTTGACGTGCAGCACCGCACCATCGCTCATGGGCGCACTCTACCGACGGGGAAACCCACTGCCGAGGGGACGAACAGGGCAGACTGTCCACGAAGCGCTCCCGACGAAAGGCCGTTCCGTGAGTCCCGCCAGCCCCGTCAGCCCCGCGAGCCCGTTCCTCGACCTGCCGCAGCTCGGCGCGGCCCGGTTCGCCGCGATCGAGGACCGGGTCGCGGCCCTGCTGCACACCCGGGCCGACGTGATCGTCATGCAGGGCGAGGCGCTGCTGCCGCTGGAGGCGGCCATCCGCGGCGCGGTGCGGCCGGGCTCCACCGCGCTGAACGTGGTCACCGGCCCGTACGGGCAGACCTTCGGCGGGTGGCTGCGCAGCTGCGGCGCCGAGGTCGTGGACCTGGCGGTGCCGTTCACCGGCGCGGTGACGGCCGCTCAGGTGGCCGAGGCGCTGACGGCCCGTCCGGAGATCGACTTCGTCTCGCTGGTGCACGCCGAGGCGGCCACCGGGAACACCAACCCGGTCGCCGAGATCGCCGAGGTGGTCCGGGACCACGGCGCGCTGCTGATGCTGGACGCCGTCGCCTCGGTGGCGGCCGAGCCGCTGTACACCGATGCCTGGGGCGTGGACCTCTGCGTGATCGGCGGCCAGAAGGCGATGGGCGGCCCGGCCGGGGTGTCCGCCGTCTCGGTCAGCGACCGGGCCTGGGAGCGGATCACCGCCAACCCGGCCGCGCCGCGCCGTTCCTACCTCTCGCTGCTGGACTGGAAGGAGCGCTGGACGGACGCCGGGCGCTCCGTACTCCCGCACGCCCCGGCCCAGTTGGAGATGCTCGCGCTGGAGGCCTGCCTGGACCGGATCGAGGCCGACACCCTGGACGCGACCGTCGCCCGGCACCGCGCCGCCGCCGCGGCCCTGCGGGCCGGCGTCCGCACCCTCGGCTCGCTCTCCCCCTACGTCGTGGATGACGCCGCCGCGGCCCCGGTCGCCACCACCCTCCTCACCCCGTTCAGCCTGGACGCCACCACCCTGGCCGCCGCCCTCGCCGCCCGCTCCCTCCCGGTCCAGTCCGGCGGCGGAGCCCTCGCCACCACCATGCTCCGGGTCAACCACTACGGCCCGCACGCCTCCCTGGAGACGGTGCTCTCCGTCCTGACCGCCCTCGCCGAACACGCCCCGGGCGACGAGGGCTTCCTGACGGCCGCCGAGAAGGCCTGGGCCGAGGCGATCGGCGACTGAGGGCGAGCGGTCAGGGACACTGGGCAACATACATGGATGTATGATACTTCGATGTATGTTGCCCTAGCCCGAGGTGCCACGTGTCCTTCTACGGCCGCAAGACCGTCCTCCGGCAGCTGACCGAGCACCTGGACGGCATCCGCCGGAACGGCCAGGGCCGGATGCTCGCCGTCCGTGGCCGGCGCCAGGTGGGCAAGTCCCGCCTCTTCACCCGGTTCGTGGAGGAGTCCGGACTCCCGTACCTCTACTTCACCGCGGTGAAGAACGCCGACCCCGCCACCCAGCTCCAGGTCCTGACCGCCGACCTGGAGACCTCGCGGACCAGGCTCCCGAACGCCGAGGCCCTGTTCGCCACACCCCCGTCCTCCTGGAGCGACGCCCTGGGCCGGATCGGACTGGCCGCCGCGGACCAGCCGGTGATCGTCGTCCTCGACGAGTTCCCCTGGGCCGCCGCCACCGACCCGACCCTGGAGGGGACGCTCCAGAACGCCTGGGACCGCCGGCTCGAACGGACCCCGGTCATGCTGGTGCTGATCGGCTCCGACGTCACCATGATGGAGCGGCTGACCGAGCACGACCGCCCGCTGTTCGGCCGGGCGCGGGATCTGGTGATCAAGCCGTTCGACCCGGCGGAGTGCGCCGAGGCGATGGGCGCGGGCCACGGTCCGACCGAGGCGTTCGACGCCCACCTGGTGACCGGCGGCTACCCCCGGCTGCTGCTGGAGTGCGCACGGGCGGGCGGCGCCGGGGAGTTCGTCCGGCAGGAGCTGCGGGACGAGAACAGCAGCCTGGTGATCACCGGCCAACGGACCCTCGACGCCGAGTTCCCGGAAGGACCGCAGGCCCGCCGCGTGCTCTCCGCGATGGGCGGCCACGAGGTGGGCGTCGCCGCCTTCTCCCAGATCGTCGGCCGCCTGCCGGAGTCGGCCGGCACCGCAGCGCAGACCGCGACCACCAGGGCACTCACCCAACTCATCGACCAGAAGGGCGTGGTGGTCGCCGACACCCCGGTCGGCGCTCCGCCGAAGGGCCGGCTCAAGAGGTACCGGATCGACGACCCCTACCTGCGGTTCTGGTTCAGGTTCGTCGAGCAGCAGGTCGCACAGATCACCCGCGGGCGGGCCGACATCGCGATCGGCGCGTTCGAGCGCGACTGGGCCACCTGGCGGGGGAAAGCGATCGAGCCCCTCGTCCACGAGGCCGTGCGACGGCTCGCCCCCGAACTGCCGGGCTTCGACGGGTCGGAGGAGATCGGTAGCTGGTGGACGCGCGACAACGTCCACGAGTACGACCTCGCGGCCCGCTCGCCGTCCACCGGCCTGGTGACCGCCATCGGCTCGGTCAAGTGGCGGGAGCGGAAGCGCGTCAGCGCCGCCGAGCTGGGCCAGCTGGCCACCGCCCGGACGGTGGTCCCGGGGGCGGACGGGGCGCGGCTGGTCACCGTCTGTCCGGCCGGGCTCCGCTCCGGGGTCCGCCCCGATCTCCACCTGGGCGCGGCCGAGCTGCTGGCGGCCTGGCAGGCGTGAGGGACGGTTTTCGGACAGCGTGGCGGATTGCGCACGGGTAACAAGTGACTGCACCCGACCCGCGACCAGGGAAGATCTGCGGCGAACTGACGGTCTATCAGAATATTTTACGGCCGGAACAGGTCTGACACGTTCACGTCGAGCCTGCGTAGCCTCTGCTGCACGGCGGTCCCCTCCCCGCCACACCCCCACAGACCACAGGAGCAGCAGATGCGTCTTCCGGTCCGTTCCCTCTCCGCCGCCTCCAGCCGGGTGCTCGGCGTCGCCGCGCTGGCGGGCCTGCTGACGGCGGGCCAGTTCGTCGTACCGGGTTCGTTCGGGGTGCTGGCCGCGCCGGGTGCCGCCGCGTGCAGCTCCGACTCCGGCGACGCGGCCGCGCGGGTGGCCAAGGGCGCGCCCTCGCACACGGCCGAGCCGAACGCGGTCACCGACGCGCAGGCCAAGGCGATGAACGCCGACCTGGACGCCCGGGTGGCGCACCTGAAGTCGAGCGTCAACGGGCAGAACCTGCTGGCGGGCAGCGGTGCGCTGGCCGCCACCACCATCCCGGTGTACTTCCACGTGGTGCACGCCGGGACCACCGGCAAGCTGAGCGCGACGGCGATCAACAACCAGATCGCGGTGCTGAACGCGGCCTACGGCGGCCAGGGTTCGGGCAACACCGCCACGCCGTTCAAGTTCCAGCTGGTCGCCACCGACTACACCGACAACTCGAGCTGGTACAACGGGATCACCCCGGGCTCGTCCGCCGAGAAGTCGATGAAGACCTCGCTGCGCAAGGGCGGCGCCAACGCGCTCAACCTCTACACCGCCAAGCTGGGCCAGTCCCTGCTGGGCTGGGCGACGTTCCCGAGCTCCTACAACTCGAACCCCAAGGACGACGGCGTGGTGATGCTGGACGCCTCGCTGCCGGGCGGCTCGGCCACCAACTACAACGAGGGCGACACCGCGACCCACGAGGTCGGCCACTGGCTGGGGCTGTACCACACCTTCCAGGGCGGCTGCAACGGCCAGGGCGACCAGGTCAGCGACACGCCGGCCGAGGCCAGCGCCGCGTTCGAGTGCCCGACCGGCCGCGACTCCTGCGCGGGCAAGCCGGGCCTGGACCCGATCAAGAACTTCATGGACTACACCTACGACTCCTGCATGACCCAGTTCACCCCGGGCCAGGTGACCCGGATGACCAACGCCTGGGCCTCGTACCGCGCCTGACCGGACACCGGGAGCCCCCGACCGCGACCCGCGGCCGGGGGCTCCCGCGTGTCGGCCGCCGTTCGCGGGCCGGACAGCTGCCGGACGTCTGGATCTCACCCGGGCCACTGAGAGTTGTCTGTACAACTTGACCCGGAGGGTGAGATGGAAACGTCCCTGTACTGGCTCCGCGACAACTGCCCCTGTGCCGAGTGCCGCGATCCGCGCACCGGCCAGAAGCTGTTCCAGATCAACGACCTGCCCGAGGAGTTGACGATCCGCAGGGAGGTGGAGGAGGACGGCCGGCACACCGTCGAGTGGTCCGACGGGCACCTGTCGGCGTACCCGTCCGGCTTCACCGCCGAGGGCACCCCCGGCGACGACGGCCGCACCGAGCAGGGCCGCCCGCTCTGGACCGCCGCCGACTTCGCGGCCGGGCCGCCGGAGGCGGAGTGGTCCGCCTACCTGGCCGATCCCGCCGAGCGGGCCGCCGTGCTGGGAGCCGTGCGGCGGTTCGGCTTCGCGCTGCTGCGCGGGGTACCGCTGGTGGAGGGCCAGGTGCTGGCGGTGGCCCGCAGCTTCGGCCACGTCCGGGTGACCAACTACGGCGAGCTGTTCGACGTCCGGGTCGAGCCCGACCCGAACAACCTGGCCTTCACCAACGCGGCCATCGCCCCGCACACCGACAACCCCTACCGGGACCCGGTGCCCACCCTCCAGCTGCTGCACTGCCTGCGCAACGAGGCCGAGGGCGGCGACTCCGGCCTGGTGGACGGCTTCCGGGCCGCCGCCCTGCTGCGCGAGGAGCACCCGGAGGACTTCGCGGTGCTCACCCGCACCCCGGTGCCCTTCGTCTTCCGGGACCGGCGCACCGAGCTGCGCGCCGACCGGCCGCTGATCGAGACCGACGCGCTCGGCCGGATCCGCGAGGTGCGCTTCAACAACCGTTCGATCTCCACCCTGCGCGGGTTCTCCGTGCCGGAGCTGGACGCCTTCTACACCGCCTACCGCCGGTTCGCCGCGATCACCCTGCGGCCGGAGCTCCAACTGAAGTTCCGGCTCGGCCCCGGCGACTGCCTGGTCTTCGACAACACCCGCCTGCTGCACGCCCGGACGGCCTTCGAAGCGGACGGGGCCCGGCACCTCCAGGGCTGCTACGCCGACCTGGACTCCCTGGCCTCCACCCTGGCCCTGCTGCACCGTCAGGAGGAGGCCCTGGACCGGATCGCCGGGCTGTTCGCCGGCGAGGGCGCCGGGGAGTACCTCGGCGAGGAGGTCACCATGGCCGAGCACATGCTCCAGGCGGGCGCGCTGGCCGAGGCGGCCGGGGCGCCCGACCACCTGGTGGCCGCCGCCCTGCTGCACGACGTCGGCCACTTCGGCGGCACCGGGCTGGAGCTGATGGAGGGCCGGGACAACCGCCACAGCTCCTCCGGCGCCGACTGGCTGGCCCAGTGGTTCGGCCCGGAGGTGACCGAGCCGGTCCGGCTGCACGTGGCCGCCAAGCGCTACCTGTGCACCGCCGAGCCCGGCTACCGCGAACGCCTCTCCCCCGCCTCGGAGTTCACCCTCCGGGTGCAGGGCGGTCCGATGACCGAGGAGCAGGCGGCCGCGTTCGCCGCCCGGCCGGGCGCGGTGGACGCGGTGACGGTGCGGCGCTGGGACGAGCAGGCCAAGGAGGCCGGAGCCGAGGTGCCCGGATTCGACCACTACCGCCCGCTGCTGGCCCGGCTGATGGGCTGACGAGGTGACGGGCTGACGGGCTGACGGGCTGACGGAGAAACGCGCCGCGCCAGGGGCGCGGGGAACTGCGCGCGGCGGGAGGCGCCGACCCGGGTGCCGGGTACGGACAGCCACCCGCACGTGTGCCTCCGCTCCCGGCTGACGGACGGTCAGCCGCCGCCGGAGAGCAGCCGGCGGATCCGCTCGGCGGTGGCCGCGTCCCGGGCCGCCGTGAACGGCAGCGCGTTGCCGCCCGCCAGGCGGAACGGTTCGCCGCTCACGGTGGTCTGGGCGCCGCCGGCCTCGGTGACCAGCAGCAGGCCGGCCGCGTGGTCCCAGGCGTTCTCCCAGTCGTAGGCGGTCCCGTCGAACTCACCGCGGGCCAGTGCCAGGTACTCCAGCCCCGCCGAACCGGCGGAGGGCCGGATCCGCACCCCCGGCACCCGCAGGCCGAGCAGGGCCCGGCGCCGCTCCGGGGTGGTGTACTCGTGGTGCGAGGACGAGACCTCCAACTCGGCGCCGGGGACGGCGGATCCGGTGCTCAGCCGCTCCCCGTCCAGCCAGGCCCCGCCGCTGCGGACGGCGGTGGCGAACTGCTCCAGCGCCGGGGCGTGGGTCCAGGAGGCGAGGGTCTCGCCGCGGTGGGCGAGCGCCACCAGGGTGCAGAAGCCGGTCTTGCCGTGGACGAACGGGCGGGTGCCGTCCACCGGGTCGACGATCCAGACCGGGGCCTCGCCGGCCAGCGCGGCGTAGCGGGCGGGTTCGGCGTGCACGCCCTCCTCGCCGACCACCGCCGAGCCCGGCAGGATCGCGGTCAGGGCCCGGGTCAGGTACGCCTCGGCCTCCCGGTCGGCGGCGGTGACCAGGTCGTACGGGCCCTTCTTCTCGGACACCTCGCCGGGGGCCAGGTGGCGGAACCGGGGCATGATCTCGATGGCGGCGGCCTCCCGGACCGCCTCCTCGACACGGGGGAGCAGGGCGGTGAGAGTGCTGTCGTCGATCACCGGACCATCAGACCACACGGAGGGCGGCGAACGGACGCACTGCGGGCAACCATCCGAGGGCCACGCCGCGTGCGCGGGGCGGGAGGCCACCGCCCGGGAACCGCACGCACGGGGGTCGGTCGCACCTGCCGCGATCTGACCGGCGGGAGGTGGGTTGCCCGCGCAGTTCCTCGCGCCCCTGGGCGCTTGCCCTGCCGCGCCCACGCGGCGGAGCCGCACATGTCACAGCCTCGCGCCCCTGGGTCGCTGCCCTGCCGTCGCGCCTCGGTCGTTCTGCCTCAGTCGTTCTGCCGGGTGTGCCGCGAAAGTGCGGAGGAGGCCAGCGAGTTGTGGATGCTGAAGGCCACCGTGCCCGGCAGGTAGCGGTCCTGGGACCACTCGACCGGGGTGCCGGTCGGGTCGGTGGTGCGGCGCTTCTCGCGCAGCAGGGGGGAGCCGCGGCGGCAGCCGAGGAGCCGGGCGTCGTCGGCGTTGGCGGCCACCACGTCGATGGTGTGGTCGGCGTCGGTGAAGAGGATGCCGTGCTCGCGCAGCGGCTCGGTGTGGGAGACCACGTCCGGCGGGAGCTGGGCGACCAACTCGCCGACCCGGGGCGGGTAGACGGTGCGCTCGACCATCACCGGCGTGCCGGAGAGGGTGCGCAGACGGAGCGTCACGTACACCTCGGTACCGGGCTCCAGCCGGAGCTGCTCGCGCTCCGCCGCGTCGGCCGGCCGGCGGGTGAAGGACTCCAGCCGGCCGCCGGGCTCCTCGCCCATGGAGCGGGCCCAGTGGGTGAAGGAGAGGAGCTCGGAGAAGCTCTGCACCCGGGCGGTGCCGAGCACCACCCGGCGGGTGCCGCGGCGGGAGGTGACCAGGCCGTCCGCGCGCAGCACGGAGAGGGCCTGCCGGACGGTGCCGCGCGAGACGCCGTACTGCTCGGCCAGGGCACCCTCGGCGGGCAGCCGGCCGGAGTCGCCGTACGAGCCGGAGGTGATCGCCTCCCGCAGGTCGGCGGCCACCTTGCGGTAGAGCGAGCCGGCCGTGCTGTCCTGGTCGAGTGCCACGTGCCTCAAAGTCCTTCCCCGCGTTGGGCCCTGGACCGTTGGAGCACGCCAGGACGTAGCCGACTGTAGCCGCTGTGGATCACCCCGCAGCGGGCCGTGGTCACCGTTCCCGCATCCGCCCCCTGTACTGGGCCATCCGTTCACCTTCCCGTCACCGTACTCGGGCGTACTTACCCCGGCAGCCAAGTTGGCTGGCCAACTTGGCGCAGCGTCAGCTACGCCCCCTCCTTCGCTCGTGAACTCCCCTTCCTCAGGAGATCCACCCGTGATCGTGCACCGCTCCCGTGCCGCCGCCCTCGCGGCCGTGCTCACCGCCGCCGCGCTCTCCCTGACCGCCTGCGGCTCGGCCGGCTCGACCGCCAAGTCCGGTGACACCGCTGCCAAGGGCGGCGCCACCAAGGAGGCCAAGGACGCCACCTCGGCCGCCGACTTCGGCGGCATGGACGCCCTCGTCGCCGCCGCCAAGAAGGAGGGGAAGCTGCACGTCATCACGCTCCCCCGCGACTGGGCGAACTACGGCAAGATCCTCGACGGTTTCAAGGCCAAGTACGGCATCGAGATCGAGGAGGAGAACCCGGACGGCTCCAGCCAGGACGAGATCAACGCGATCAACTCCCGCAAGGGCCAGGACCGTGCCCCCGACGTGGTCGACCTGGGCAGCGCCTTCGCGCTCCAGGCGGTCAAGGACGGCCTGCTCGCCCCCTACAAGGTCGCCACCTTCGACAAGGTGCCGGACAGCATGAAGGACGCCACCGGCGCCCGGGTGAACGACTACGGCGGCTACATCTCGATCGGCTGCGACGCCAAGAAGATCCCGACCTGCCCGAAGACCTTCGCCGACCTGCTCAAGCCGGAGTACAAGGGCAAGGTCGCCCTCAACGGCAACCCGACCAAGTCCGGCTCGGCCTTCGGTGGCGTCTACGCCGCCGCGCTGGCCAACGGCGGTTCGCTGGACAACATCCAGCCCGGCATCGACTTCTTCGGCAAGCTGAAGCAGTCCGGCAACTTCAACCCGGTCGAGTCGACCCCGGCCACCATCGAGAAGGGCGAGACCCCGATCTCGATCGACTGGTCGTACCTGAACGCCGGTTACACCGACAAGTTCAAGCCGAAGGGCATCGACTGGCAGGTCGCCATCCCGGTCGACGGCTCCTACGCCCAGTACTACAACCAGGCCGTCAACAAGTGGGCGCCGCACCCGGCCGCCGCGCGCCTGTGGCAGGAGTACCTGTTCAGCGCCGAGGGCCAGAACCTCTTCATGGGCGGCTACGCCACCCCCTCCACCTTCGAGGCCATGAAGAAGGACGGCTCGCTCGACGCCACCGCCGCTGCCAAGCTGCCGACCGTCGAGAAGCCCTTCACCACCTTCCCGACCCAGGACCAGATCACGGCGGCCAAGAAGGTCATCACCGAGAACTGGACCAAGGCGATCGCGGGCTGATCACCGAGATGACTACGGCTCCCACCCCGGTGCCGACCCCCGCCGCCACCGAGAACGGTGGCGGCGCGGGGGTCCTCACCGCCACAACCCCCGCCCCCCGCAAGCGCGTTGCCGGCCTCCGCCGGTTCGGCGGCAGCTGGCTGGCCACCGTGCCGCTGCTGCTGTTCTTCCTGGTCGCCTTCGGCCTGCCGGCCGTGGCGATCGTCAGCGGTGCCTTCACCGCCTCCAGCGACGCCGAGTCCGGTGCCGGTGCGTTCACCACCACCAACCTCACCGACTCGGTGCAGGGCGCCTACTGGACCGCCCTGCTGAGCAGCCTCAAGCTCTCGGCGCTGACCGCCCTGCTGGGCACCCTGATCGGCCTGCCGATCGCCCAGGCGGTCGTCACCTCGCGGTTCCGCGCGCTGCGCGAGGCGGTGCTCACCGCCTCCGGCGTGCTGGCCAACTTCGGCGGCCTGCCGCTGGCCTTCGCCTTCGTCGCCACCCTCGGCAACGCCGGTGAGATCACCAGGCTGTTCAACCTGACCGACCACGGCTGGACGCTCTACTCGTTCACCGGCCTGACCATCGTGTACCTGTACTTCCTGGTGCCGCTGATGGTGCTCACCATCACCCCGGCGCTGGACGGCCTGCGGGTGCAGTGGCGGGAGGCCGCGCAGAACAACCGCGCCACCGCCCTGCAGTACTGGCGGCACGTCGCGCTGCCGATCCTGCTTCCCTCTCTGCTCGGCGGTTTCGTGCTGCTCTTCGGCAGCGCCTTCGCCGCGTACGCCACCGCCGCCGCGATGGTCGGCGCCACCGTGCCGCTGATCAGCCGTTCGATCGCCGACGCGCTCTCCGGCAACGTGCTGGTCGGCCAGGGCAACCTGGCGCTCGCGCTCAGCCTGGACATGATCCTGGTCGCCGTCCTGGTGATGGCCGTCTACCTGCCCCTCCAGCGCCGGAGTGCAAAGTGGCTCAGCTGATCTCTCGTCTCCGGGTCTGGCGCGGGCTGGTCCTGCTGGTCGCCGGGATCTACTTCCTGGTGCCGATGGCCGCCTCGCTCTGGTTCTCCATCGACACCAACGAGGGCATCGACTTCGCCGCCTACACCGGCCTGTTGAGCGCCCCCGGCTTCACCGAGAGCCTGGTGCTCACGCTGGAGCTGGCCGCCGTCACGGTGGTGCTGCTGCTGGTCCTGCTGGTGCCCGCGCTGATCGCCGTCCGGCTCGGCTCGCCCCGGCTCCGGCCGGTGCTCGAAGTGGTCTGCACCCTCCCGCTGGTGGTGCCGCCGGTCGCGCTGACCGCCGGTCTGATCGGCGTGCTGCGCTGGGGTCCCGACTACCTGATGGACACGCCGTTCTTCCAGACCTTCGTGTTCGTCCAGGACCCGAAGTTCCCGCTGGTGCTGGTCATCGCCTACGTGCTGATGTCGCTGCCGCTGGCGTACCGGGCGCTGGACGCCGGCCTGCGCGCGGTGGACGTGCGCACCCTGGTCGAGGCCGCCCGCAACTGCGGCGCCAGCTGGCCGCGCGCCGTGGTCACGGTCGTGCTGCCGAACCTGCGCGGGGCGCTGCTGAACGCCTCCTTCCTCACCCTGGCCCTGGTCCTGGGCGAGTTCACCGCCTCCTCGATCCTCGGCTACCAGCCCTTCGCGGTGTGGATCTACACCGTCGGCAACAGCGAGGGCCAGATGTCGGTCGCGGTCTCGATCCTGAGCCTGCTGATCACCTGGGTCCTGCTGCTCCTGCTCGCCTCCGCGGGCCGCGAGCGCCGGGCCAAGACCGCCGCCGCCTCCTGACACCACGTTGGAGACAACCCCCATGAGCACCGCCACCACCACGGCCTCCACCACCACGACCGGCGCCACCGTCGAGTTCCGCAGCCTGCGCCGCGCCTTCGGCCCCACCACCGCGCTGGACGGCCTGGACCTCACCATCAACCCGGGCGAGCTGCTCGCCCTGCTGGGCCCCTCGGGCTGCGGGAAGACCACCGCGCTGCGCATCCTGGCCGGCTTCGAGACCCACGACTCCGGCCAGGTGCTGGTGGACGGCCAGGACATCACCCAGGTGCCGGCGCACCGCCGCGACGCCGGCATGGTCTTCCAGTCCTACAGCCTGTTCCCGCACCTGACCGCCGCCGACAACGTGGCCTTCGGCCTGCGGATGCGCGGCACCGGCAAGGCCGAACGCCGCAACCGCGCCCAGGAGTTGCTGGAGCTGGTCGGCCTGCCGCAGCACGCCGACCGCTACCCGCACCAGCTCTCCGGCGGCCAGCAGCAGCGCATCGCGCTGGCCCGTGCGCTGGCCCTGCAGCCGCGGGTGCTGCTGCTGGACGAGCCGCTCTCCGCGCTGGACGCCAAGGTCCGGCTCAACCTCCGGGACGAGATCCGGCGCCTGCAGCAGGAGTTGGGCATCACCACCCTGTTCGTCACGCACGACCAGGAGGAGGCGCTCTCGATGGCCGACCGGGTCGCCGTGCTGCGGGCCGGCCGGCTGGAGCAGTGCGCGGCGCCCGCCGAGCTGTACTCCCGCCCCGCCACCGCCTTCGTCGCGGAGTTCGTCGGCACCATGAGCCGCATCCCCTGCACCCGCGCGGGCTCCTCCGTGGAGCTGCTCGGCCGGACCTTCCCGGTGGACGGCGAGCTGCCCGCCGACGGTGAACTCGACGTCCTGGTGCGGCCGGAGAACGTCGGCCTGGTCTCGAACGACGCGGGCGCGGCGGTCGTGGTCGGCGCCTCGTTCCTGGGCAGCGCGACCCGGATCACCGTACGGTTGTCCGACGGCACCGAGATCAAGGCCGACCTGCCGACGGAGGCCGCCGCAGGCCTGCCGGTCGGCGGCAACGCCGACGTCACGCTGCCCGACCGCCCGGTGCTGGTCGACCGCCGCACCGCCTGATCCGTCTCTGCCGAAGGTACCGCCATGCCTGCCCTCTCGACCGACAACTCATCCACCGACGACGGGAGTTCACCCCGGAGCGAGCCGCTGCCCCGCCCGGCCGCCGTGCTGTTCGACATGGACGGCACGCTGGTCGACACCGAGGAGCTCTGGTGGCAGGCCGCCGTCGAGTGCGCCGCCGCGCTCGGCCTCACCCTCACCGAGGACGACCTGCCGGAGGTGCTCGGCCAGGCCGTCGAGCACACCGCCGCGCACCTGCACCGCCGCGCCTCCGGCACCTCCGGCGGCACCGGCCTGGCCGAGCTGACGGCCCGTCTGGACGAGGCCTTCGCCTCCCGGGTGGCCGCCGAGGTGGTCCCCCGCCCCGGCGCGCTCGACCTGCTGGGCCGCCTGCGGGCGGCCGAGGTCCCGATGGCCCTGGTCTCGGCCTCGCCGCGCCGGGTGATCGACCTGGTGCTGGCCACCCTGGGCCGGGACTGGTTCCGCACCGTGCTGGCCGCCGAGGACACCCCGCGCACCAAGCCCGCCCCGGACCCGTACCTGGCCGCCGCCGCCCGCCTCGGCCTGGCCCCGGCCGCCTGCGTGGCGGTCGAGGACACCCCGACCGGCGTGGCCTCCGCCCACGCGGCGGGCTGCGCGGTGCTGGCCGTCCCCTCCGCCGTGCCGATCCAGGCCTCCGACCGGGTCACCGTGCTGGACAGCCTGGTGCACGCGGACCTGCCGCTGCTGGCCTCGCTCACCGCGGCCGCGCCGGGCGACCGCTGATGCCGTACGTGCTGCTCGCCCTGGCCATCATCAGCGAGGTGGCGGCCACCAGCTGCCTCAAACTGACCGAGGGCTTCAGCAGGTTCTGGCCGAGTCTGGGGGTGGGGATCGGCTACGTGCTCTCCTTCGCCCTGCTCGGGAAGGCCCTGAAGCACATACCGGTCTCGGTCGCCTACGCCGTCTGGTCCGGGGCCGGGACCGCCGCGGTCGCGGGCATCGGCGTGGTCGCCTTCGGCGAGCAGCTCGGGAAGGCCCAGTGGCTCGGCCTGGTGCTGATCATCGTCGGCGTGGTGGTGCTCAACCTGCGCGGCAGCCACTGACGGACGGCCCCTCAGGGTCGTTCAGGACCTGGGTCCCGGAGCCCGGTACCCCGTCGGTATGACGACGGGGCGCCGGGCTCCTTCCGCGTGCCGACGACCGGCCCGCGTGCGGGGTGGTGACCTGGAGGGACCGGGGGCGACCGTGCTCCCCGCACCGGAGGAGACCACCCGTGCCCCTGACCCCGCTGCGCCGCGCCGCCGTCGTCGTCACCGCCACGGCCGGCCTGGCCCTGCTCGCCTCCGCCGCGCCCGCGCCGGCCCTTGCACCCCGACCCTCCGCCCCTTCGCTCCAGCGGCAGTTGGACGCCCTGGTCGGCGACCTGGGCGTGCCCGGGGCGCTGGCGGTCGCCCGGGACCGGAGCGGCCGGACCGAGAGCCGCACGGCCGGGGTGGGCGACCTGGCCACCGGCGCGCCGGTGCCGGCGGACGGTGCGATCCGGGTCGGCAGCAACACCAAGACCTTCGTCGCCGTCGCGGTGCTCCAACTCGTCGGCGAGCGCCGGATCGAGCTGGACCGCGACCTCGACCACTACCTCCCGGGCCTGGTCCGCGGCCCGGGCGGCGACGGGCGTCGGATCACGGTGCGCCAGCTGCTCCAGCAGACCAGCGGCCTGCCCAACTACAGCGCCCACCTGCCCGACGAGATCCGCCACTACGAGCCGGGCGAGCTGCTCGCGCTCGCGCTCGCCCACCCGGCCACCTCCGAGCCCGAGGAGCGCAGGTGGGCGTACAGCAACACCAACTACCTGCTGGCCGGCCTGGTGGTGGAGAAGGTGACGGGCCGGCCGCTGGCCGCGGAGCTGGACCGACGGATCATCCGCCCGCTCGGCCTGCGCCGCACCCACTTCCCCGCCCCCGGCGAGCTGACCATCGAGGGCCCGCACCCCAGGGGCTACTACCGGGAGTCGGCGGGCGAGCCCTTCGCCGACGTCACCGACATCGACCACTCCTGGGCCTGGGCGGCCGGCCAGCTGGTCTCCACCCCGTCCGAGCTGGACCGGTTCTTCTCCGCCCTGCTCAGGGGCGAACTCCTCGGTCCCCGCCAGCTGGAGGAGATGCGCACCTCCACCTCCGACGCCGCCGCCGTCTTCGGCCCGGGCGCCCGGTACGGCCTCGGCCTGGTCAGCCGGCCGCTCTCCTGCGGCGGCGTCTACTGGGGTCACGGCGGCAGCATCCCCGGCTACGAGAGCCGGGTCGGCGTCACCGAGCACGGGCGGCGGGCGGCCAGCGTCGCGGTGAACGAACAGCGGGGCGACGCCGGGCGCTCGCGGTTGGATGGCGTAGTGGACGCCGTACTGTGCGCGTACCCCCGCTGAGGTATTTCAACTCACTCTACTTGTACGGGAACTGACGGTACGTCACCCTCGGGGAACGGGGTGCCGGGGGCACGGAGCCCCCGGCCGGACGAGGGGGGGTTCGGATGTACGGACGGGTTCAGGCCTGCCGGTCGGCGGCGGCCGCGCTGCTGCTGGTGGGCGTCGTGGCGGGCGGTTCGCCCGCCCTGGCGGCCGAGCGGGAGGGCGCGGTGCTGCACGCCGGGGCGGCCGACGCGGTGCCGGGAAGCTACCTGGTGGTGCTCAAGGAGACGGCGTTCCAGGGGACTTCGGCCCCGGCACTGGCCTCCCGCTACGGCGGGCAGGTGAAGCGGAGCTTCGACTCCGCGCTGCACGGCTTCTCGGCGCGGCTGACCGACCGTCAGGCCCGGCGGCTGGCGGCCGACCCGGCGGTGGCGAGCGTGGCCCAGGACCGGCGGGTGAAGCTGGACGCCACCCAGACCTCGCCGCCCTCCTGGGGGCTCGACCGGATCGACCGGCACCGGCGGCCGCTCGACGACCGCTACGTCTCCCCGGACACCGGCGGGCGCGGGGTGACGGTCTACGTGGTCGACACGGGGGTGAACATCGAGCACCAGGACTTCGGGGGCCGGGCCCGGTACGGCTTCAACGCGATCGACGGCTCGGCGGTGGCCGACGACGGCAACGGCCACGGGACCCACGTCGCGGGCACCGCGGCGGGCAGCACCTACGGGGTGGCCAAGCAGGCCTCGGTGGTCGCGGTCCAGGTCCTCGACGAGAACGGCGAGGGGACGTACGAGCAGGTGATCGCCGGCGTCGACTGGGTGACCCGCAACGCGGTCAAGCCCGCCGTGGTGAACATGAGCCTCGGCGGCGACCCCGACGAGACGCTGGACGCCGCCGTCCGCGCCTCCATCGCCTCCGGGCTGACCTACACCGTCGCGGCGGGCAACCAGGGCATCGACGCCGCCGAGCACTCCCCCGCCCGGGTCTCCACCGCGATCACCGTCGGGGCGAGCGACATCGACGACCGGGCGGCCTGGTACTCCAACCACGGCCCGCTGGTGGACCTCTACGCCCCGGGCGACGAGATCGTCTCGGCCTCCAACGGCTACGACGAGGCCGAGGCGACGCTCTCCGGCACCTCGATGGCCGCCCCGCACGTGGCGGGCGCCGCCGCCCTCCACCTGGCCGGCCACCGCACCGCCACTCCCGCCCAGGTGGCCGCCGCCCTCACCTCCACGGCGACCTCCGGCTCCCTGCGCGACCTGGAGGAGGGCACCCCCGACCGCCTGCTCTACCTCGGCCCGCCCGCCACCACCGGCCCCCACCCCCGCTTCGCCAACCCGGCCGTCCGGCCGATCCCCGACCCGGGCGTCCTCGACTCCACCATCACCGTGACCGGCGTCCCGGGCCGGGCCCCCACCGAGCTGGACGTCGAACTCGACGTCACCCACGACTTCATGGGCGACCTCCTGATCGACCTGATCGCCCCGGACGGCACCCCCTACCGCCTCAAGGACGGCGACTTCGCCTGGGGCGACGACGCCATCCGGACCACCCTCGGCGCCGACGTCTCCTCCGAGACCGCCAACGGCGTCTGGACCCTGCGGATCACCGACCCGTGGGAGTACCTCGAAGGACAGTTGAACGGCTGGGCGCTGAAGTTCTGACGCCCCGTCCTCCGGCGCCCCGCCTACCGCGCTGCGGCCCCGGCCCGGCGGCGCAGCGCGAAGGCGGTGCCCGCACCGGCGGCGAGGACGAGGCCGGCACCGAGCACGAGGGTACGAGTGTGGTCCTCCGTCGCCGCCGGAGCCGGGTTGTCGGCCATGGTGGTGCGGATCCACGAGGCGTAGGCGGGGGCGCTGGTGTAGAGGCCCGGGCCGTCCTGGCAGGGGACCTTCGGGGCGCCCGGGCCCGAGGTGACGCCGACGAGCTCCCAGCGGTCGTCGCGGCCCTTCTGCAGCTGGGGGCCGCCGGAGTCCCCGGCACAGGCCATGGCCTTGGGCTTGGTGCTGACGGTGCACAGCCGGGTCGGGCCCGCGTAGCCGGGGGCGCACTCGGTCTCGGCGCCCAGGCGGGTGTCCAACTCCTGGAGCTGCTCCGGGAAGCGCCACTCCCCGAAGACCGTGGTCCCGAAGCCGAGCAGGCGCGTCGGGGTGCCGGCCGGGCCCGCCGCGTCGGCGATCCTGACGGGCTGTTCGCCGACCGGCCGGTCCAGCCGGACCAGGGCGATGTCGTCCTGGTTGGCTCCCTGGCCCTCGCCGTTGCGGTAGCCGGGGTGGACGAAGCTGCGGTCGATCGTCCGCACCGTGCCGCCCTCCTTGCGCCGGTCGCTGCCGATCCGCACCGTGCCGTCCAGCTCCAGCCCCTCGCCGGTCACGCAGTGGGCCGCCGTCAGCACCCACTGCCGGTCGATCAGCGAGGCTCCACAGTTGCCGTCGAGCAGCCCCAGGCTGGGTGCGGACTCCGGGATGGTCGCCATGAAGGGGTGACTCGCGGTGGCCGCACCACCGTTGACGATGGCGCCGGCGGTGCCCGCCAGGGCGGTGGCGCAGGCGAGGGCGGCGACGGCGCCCACGACGGCGGTGCGGACGGTGCGGCGGCGGGAGGGCTTCGGATGGAGCACGAATCGTTCCTTCTGTCCGGGAATCGGTACGTGCCCAGCCTCTCCGCCCAAGATCCACCGCACCACGGGGACAGCCCCTGGATCCGCGCTCCGGGCAGCCACCCGCGGCACGGTGGGGCTACCCCCCGGTCCGTCAGGAGCCGAGCCGGACCAGCATCTTGCCGGTGTTGGCGCCGTTCATCATGCCGAGGAAGGCGGCCGGGGCGTTCTCGATGCCCTCGGCCACGGTCTCGCGGCTGGTGAGGGTGCCGTCGGCCAGCCAGGCGGCGGCGCGCGGGACGTAGTCGGCGAAGCGGTCGAACCAGTGGGTGACCAGCATGCCGCGCAGGGTGGCCTGCTGGGCGGCGGCGCGGAACAGGTTGGCGGGGCCGGGCTGCGGGGTGGTGGCGTTGTAGGTGCTGATGGCGCCGACCAGGGCGATCCGGCCGTCGTGGCGGATCGAGGCGAGGGCGGCTTCGAGGTGGTCGCCGCCGACGTTGTCGAGGTAGACGTCGATGCCCTCGGGTGCGGCCTCGGCGAGTTGGGCGGCCACCGATCCGGCCCGGTAGTCGATGGCGGCGTCGAAGCCGAACTCGGTGAGCAGCTTCCCGGCCTTGACCGGGCCCCCGGCCGAGCCGATCACCCGGGAGGCGCCGAGCGCCCGGGCCAGCCCGCCGGCCACGCTGCCGACCGCGCCCGCCGCCCCGGAGACGAAGACCACGTCGCCGGGGCGGACCGGGGCGGTCTCGGTGAGCGCGATGTACGCGGTCAGCCCGGTGGCCCCCAGCACGCCCAAGTAGGCCTGGGCCGGGGCGAGTTCCGGATCGATGACGGTGACGGCGGCCTCGTCCAGCGCGGCGTGCTCGCGCCAGCCGAGGAAGTGCGACACGGTGGCGCCGACCGGCACCGCCGCGGCACGCGAGGCGATCACCTCGCCGACCGCACTGCCCTGGAGGGCCGCGCCGAGGGCGAACGGCGGGAGGTAGGACTCGACGTCGTCCATCCGGCCGCGCATGTACGGATCCACCGACATCCAGGTGTTGCGGACCAGGACCTGACCCTCCGCCAGGTCGGTGGAGAGCTCGACGGTGGCGAGGGAGAAGTGCTCGGGGCCGGGGGCGCCGACCGGGCGGGCGGCGAGGCGGATCTCACGGCTGGTGACGACGGTGCCGGCCTTGGCGGACATGGGGTGCTCCTCGGGGTCGCAAGGTTCCTGCTGACGGGGACCACTCTGCGGGCGGGGTGTTCGGGAACCGTTCGGGTCCGGTTCGGGGCGGGCCCGGGGCCCCGCCGGTGTTGATCATCTGCACTACGGTGGAGCCATGCGATTCGGGGTGCTGGGCGGGGTCGAGGTGCACACGGACGACGGACGGCCCGTCGCCGTGCCGGAGGCGAAGGTCCGCACCCTGCTGGCCGCCCTGCTCGCCGCCGACGGCCGCCCCGCCTCCGCCGAGCGCTTGGTCGACGCCCTCTGGCCGGAGGAGCCGCTGCCCGCCAACCCGGGGCGGGCGCTCCAGGCCAAGGTCTCCCAGCTGCGCCGGGCGCTGGAGGAGGCGGAACCGGGCGCCCGCGCCCTGGTCGAGGCCGTCCCCGCGGGTTACCGGCTGGCCGCGACCGCCCACGATGTCGCACGCTTCGGCGAACTGACCGGGCGGGCAAGGGAGTCGGCCGACCCTGGCGAGCAGCGGGCGCTGCTGGCCGAGGCGCTGGAGCTCTGGCGCGGCCCTGCCTTCGCGGGCTTCGAGGAACAGCCGTTCGCCCGCACCGCCGCCACCCGGCTGACCGAGCAGTGGCTCACCGCCCGGGAGGGGCTGGCCGAGGCCCGCCTGCGCCTCGGCGAGTACGCCGAACTGATCGCGGAGACCGCCGAGTTGATCGACAGCCGGCCGTTCCGGGAACGCCCGCGCGCGCTGCACTGGCGGGCGCTCCACCGCACCGGCCGGACGGCCGAGGCGCTGAACGGGTACCAGGAGTACCGCGAACTGCTGGCCGATCAGCTGGGCAGCGATCCGGGCCACGAACTCGCCTCCCTGCACCAGGAGTTGCTGCGACAGGACGATTCGGCGGCACCGGCACCGCCGGCCCCTCGGCGGCCGGGCGGCCTCCCGGCCGCGGTCACCGGACTGCTCGGGCGGGACGCCGACCTCGCCGGGATCCGGCGGCTGCTCGACGACGGACGGCTGGTGACGCTGACCGGCACCGGCGGCGTCGGCAAGACCCGGCTCGCGCTGGCCGCCGCCGAGCAGGCCCGGCACCGGTACCCGGACGGCGCGTGGCTGGTGGAGCTGGCCGGGCACGGCCCCGGCTCCGACCCGGGCGATCTGGTCTGCGCCGCCCTGGGCATCCGCGACGACGGCAGCTGGGGGCCCGCCCCGGGCCGCGGCACCACCCCGACCGAGCGGCTCGCCGGTGCTCTGCGCGGGCGGCGGACGCTCCTGGTGCTGGACAACTGCGAGCACCTGGTGGAGCCGGTGGCCCTGCTGGTCGGCACGCTGCTGCGGGCCGCACCCGGCCTGGTGGTGCTGACCACCAGTCAGGAGCCGCTGGCCGTGGACGGCGAGGCGCTCTGGACGGTCGGCCCGCTGGCCGAGCCGGACGCCGTGGCGCTCTTCACCGCCCGGGCCGCCGCCTCCGCCCCGGGCTTCGCCCCCGACCCGGCCGAGCGGGACGCCGTGGCGGCGATCTGCCGGCGGCTGGACGGCCTGCCCCTGGCCCTGGAGCTGGCCGCCACCCGGATCCGTGCGCTCGGCGCGGCGGAACTGCTGGCCCGGCTGGACGACCGCTTCCGGCTGCTCACCACCGGCCGGCGCGGCGCACCCGCCCGCCAGCAGACCCTGCGGGCCGTGATCGACTGGAGCTGGGGCCTGCTCGGCGAAGCCGAGCGGACCGTGCTGCGCCGCCTGGCCGTGCACGCCGAGGGGTGCACCCTGGACGCGGCCGAACGGGTCTGCGCCGGGGGCGCGGTGACGGAGGCCGAGGTGGTCGACGTCCTGGCTCGGCTGGTCGACCGCTCGCTGCTCACCGTCCGCACCGGTACCGACGGAGCGGTGCGCTACCGGCCCTACGAGTCGGTGGCCGCCTACGCCCTGGAACAGCTGGAACTGGCCGGGGAGTCGCAGGAGGTGCGGGCGCTGCACCGCGCGCACTACACCGAGCTGGCCGCCCGGGCCTCGGCCCGGCTGCGCGGGCCCGAGCAGCGCCACTGGCTGGACCGGCTCAGCACCGAGAGCGCCAATCTGACGGGCAGTCTGGACCAGGCCGTCCGGGCCGGGGACACCGGCCAGGCACTGCGGCTGGTCGACTCGCTGGCCTGGTGCTGGGTGCTGCGCGGACGGCTCGGCGAGCTGCGCCGGGCGCTCGACGCGGCCCTGGCACTGCCCGGCGGCGAGCCGCTCGACCGGGCCCGGGCCACCGCCTGGCAGGCCGGGACGGCGGTGCTCAGCGGCGCCACGGCGGACCGCTCCAGCCGGTACGCCGCCGCCCTCGCCGCCCACCGCCCCGCCCGGTCCGCCGGAGCCGACGGGAACGGGGGAAACGGCGGGAACGGCGGGAACGGCGGAGCCGACGGGAGCGACGGGGCCGGTGCGGGCGACGACGGGCTCGCGCTGGCCGAGGCGCGGTGGTTCCTCGGGCACGCGGTGAGCAGCATCGGCGACCTGGTGGCCGGCGAGGAGCTGACCGCGCTGGCCCTGGCCGATTTCGAACGGCTCGGCCACCGCTGGGGCACCGCCGCCGCGCTCGGTGACCGGTCGGTGCAGCTGCTGGCCCGCGGCGACCTGGAGGGCGTCCGGCTCCACGGCGAACGCAGCGCCGCCACCTTCCGCGAACTCGGCGACCGCTGGGGCGAGTTGCGCACCGTCTACCCGCTCGCCGCCCGGGCCGAGATCCTCGGGGACTACCCGCAGGCCGCCGAACGGCTACGGGACGGCCTGGGGATGGCGGAGGAGCTGGGGCTGGCCACCACCGCCGGGGACCTGATGGCCGGGCTCGGCCGGATCGCCCTGCTGACGGGCGACCTCGCCGGAGCCCGCGAACTGCACGGGCGGGCACTGCGCCGCAGCGCCGAGCACGACTTCCGGGCCGGTGAGGTCAACGCCCAGCTCGGCCTCGCCCTCGGCGCCCGCCGCGAGGGCGACCTGGACACCGCCGAGGGCCACCTGCTGGCCGTCCTGGCCTGGCACCGGGAGGCCGGCCTGGAGAGCGCCAACGCGCTGGTGCTGGCCGAGTTGGGCTACGTCGCCGAGCTGCGCGGAGACGCCGGGGCCGCCCGCGCCCACCACCTGGCCGGTCTGGCGGCCGCCCGCACCACCGGCGACCCGCGGGCCCTGGCCCTCGCCCTGGAGGGCCTGGCCGGGGCGGCGGCGCTCGCGGGGGCGGCCGAGCCGTCGGCGTACCGGCGGGCGGCCGTTCTGCTCGGCGCCGCGGCGGCCGCCCGCGCGGGGACCGGCGCGCCGCTGCCGAGGGCCGAACGCGCCGACGTCGACCGGATCACGGCGGCGGTCCGCACCGCCCTCGGCCCCGAGGCCTTCACCGCCGCCTTCGCGGAGGGCACCGGCCTGACACCGGATCAGGCGATCGCCGACTGATCCGGTGGCAGTGCGGCGAGGACCCGGGCGAGGTTGTGCTCGACGACGGCGAGCATGAACGCGCGGTCGGGGAAGTCGCCGTCGAGGAGCCGGAGCGGGCCGGCCACCAGGGAGAGGCTCATCGCCAGGTCGTAGAGCGCCAGCCGCTGCGGGTCGAGGCCCTCGGCGTGGAGGGCGGGGTAGTGCTCGGCGAAGCGCAGGCGGAGGAAGACGTGCTCCCACTCCAGGTCGAAGAACATCAGACCCTCGATGTCGATCAGCACCGGCTGCCCCCGGTGGTCCACCAGCACGTGGTCGGGGCCGAGTTCGCCGTGGACCAGCGCGTACCGCTCCCGGGGGCGGACCTCGGCGGCCAGCGCGTGCAGCTCGGCCTCGACCCGGTCGCGGACGGCGGCTGCCCGGGGGTCGCGGGCGGCCGCCTCGGCCAGGTCGGCGAGGGCCCGGTCGAGGACCAGCTGCTCGCAGGAACTGCCCTGGGAGCGGCCGCCGCCGTCGATCAGGGCGGCCTTGCCGAAGGCCGGGGCGGTCTGCCGCCGCATCAGCCGGAGGCTGTCGGCGAGGCGGGCCAGGACGGGTGCGGCGGCCTCCGGGTCCCGTTCGAGCAGGACCTCCAGGCTCTCGCCGGGGACGTCCTCGACCACGGCGAACTCGGCCGGATGGAGGGTCCTGGAGCGGTCCGCCGCCAGCAGGCCGGGCGTGCGCACCCCGAGGGCGGTCAGGTGGCGGTGGGCGGCCAGGAAGAGGTCGATGCCCGAGGCGTGCGCGAGCGGGCCCGCGTGGTCCTCGGTGGCGTCCGGCGTCGTCGGCCAGTAGTTCTCGGAGGCGTGCCAGAGGTAGGCGACGGCCGTGCCGCCGTCGTCGAGGCGGAGCCGGTAGACGCCCTTCTTGCTGCCGCCCCGCAGCCGCTCGACGCTCCGCAGCCGCCGCTCCGGCCCGAACACGGCCCGGGCCACCCCCGCCAACTGATCGACCGTCACGTCCTCGACCCTCTTCCTCCGGTGGGCAAGGGCGCGATTCTAGAGGAGCCCCGCCCCCGGAAAAGGGGATTTTCCGGCCGGGCACGGCGGCTACGCTCCGTCGGATGAGCGAGGACGCGCAGCTTCTGAACGTGGTCGACGTCGAGGCGACCTGCTGGGACGGGCAGCCGCCGCCCGGGGCGGTGAGCGAGATCATCGAGATCGGGCTGACGGTGGTGGACCTGGCCGCCCGGCGGCGGGTGGCGCGGCACCGGATCCTGGTGCGGCCGGCCCGGTCCGCGGTGAGCGCGTTCTGCACCGAACTGACCGGCCTGACCCAGGCGGAGGTCATGCGGGGGGTCGAATTCGCCGAGGCCTGCCGCCTGTTGGCCGCCGAGCACCTCAGCGGGCAGCGGGTCTGGGCGAGTTGGGGCGACTACGACCGGCACCAGTTCACCCGGCAGTGCCGGGCCGCCGGGGTGCGGTACCCGTTCGGGCACCGGCACGTGAACGCCAAGGCCGCCTTCACCGAGGCGTACGGGCTGCGCAAGCGGCCCGGAATGGCGCAGGCCCTGCAGCTCGCCGGGCTCCCCCTGGAGGGGCGCCACCACCGGGGCGAGGACGACGCGTGGAACATCGGGGCCCTGGTCCTGGAGGTGGCGGCCCGCGGCGACTGGCCGGTCGACGCGCCGCCGCCCTGGGCGTCCGGATCTGTCGGTGGGGCTGACTACCATCCGCCCCATGAGAGCTGACGCGACGTTCACCGTGAAGTCCTTCGTCCCGGCCGAGGTCACCCCGGCCTTCGAGGTCACCACCGGCGCCCCGGCCGGGGTCGCCACCATGGAGAAGCTCTTCGAGGGCGAGGCCGCGGGCCGCTCCGCGACGATCTTCACCTCCGCCTTCGACCACGCCACCGGCGTCGGCACCTACCTCGCCCTGGAGTCCTTCGAGGGCACCCTGCACGGCAGCGAGGGCACCTTCAACTTCGCCCACTCCGCCAGCACCACCGGCAGTGACCGGCTCTCCCCCTTCTTCGTCATCGTCCCCGGCAGCGGCACCGGAGCCCTCACCGGCATCACCGGCGCCGGCTCCCTCACCGTCGACCAGGACGGCACCCACCGCGTCACCTTCGAGTACGAGCTCGGCGGCGCAGGGGCCTGACGCCCGGCCGCCCTACTCCGGGACGACCGCGAAGGCTTCGATTCGGGCGGGACGGGCTGCCGGGCCCATCCTTCCCTGAGGGGTCGTCAATTCTGCCAGCGGGCCAGGGACTCCTTGACCGTCACCAGCACCGGGGAGCCGGCCGGCAGGATCGCGGCGGCCAGCGCGGCCAGCGGCCGGAGCAGGGCGAGGGCGGCCTCCCCGCCCTCGGTGGTGCCGACGGCGTCGGCGTGGGCGGTGCGGAGCTGGAGGGTGAGCAGGTCGGCCGGGCCGAGCACGGCCGCCGCGTCGGCCGCGATGGCGGCCAGCCGGGCGGCGGCCTGCGGCTGGTGCCAGGGCCGCCGGTACTGGCGGACGGCGAACTGCCGGGAGGCGAACCCGGCCCGGGCGCGCAGGCCGGTCGCGGTGAGCGCGGTGCCGTGGGCCGGATTGCGGGCCAGCGCCAGGTGGCCGCTGCCGTCCACGGCCCGCTGCATCGGCACGGGGGGCCGGTAGAGGCTCGGCACCGGGTCCGGCACCTGCGCCAGTTCGACCGCCAGGTGGTGGTGGATCAGGTCCAGCGGGAGGTCGGCGGGCCCGTCCGGGACGCCCTCGCGCAGCAGCCGCAGCAGCTCCTCGGCGAAGCGGGTGAGCCCGAGCTCCTCGTTGAGCAGGGCCCTGCGGTCCCGGTCCACGGCGGTGAGCAGGTGCAGGTCGGCGGCGGCCGGTTCGTCCAGCGCCAGACCGGCGAAGCAGCAGTCCAGCACCGCGATCCGGTGCGCCGCCCCCTGCCCCAACGCGGCCAGCGCCGCCTCGGCGGAGAGCGCGGTGCCCGGCACCCGCTCCGGGTCGTCCTCCGTCCCGGGCAGCGCCAGGTGCAGGCGGCCCTCCGCGCTGGTCACGCCGTGCCCCGCGAAGTAGAGCAGCACCGTCGAGCGGGCCCGGCCGGCCGCGTCGGCGATCCGGTCCAGCACCTCGCCGGGACTCCGGGGATCGGCCAGCCGCACCACCCGCTCGGGGGCGAAGCTGCCGTCCGGGCCGGCGAGGTGGTCGGCGAGCAGCTCCATCGAGGCCACCGCCTCGGGCATCGGCGGCAGCCCGGCGTAGGTGCCTACCGCGACCAGCACCGCCCAGGAGTCGGCACGGTCGGGTGTCAGGGTCCAGGAGGTCACCGGGCTGCCGCCCCGCGGGGAAGCCCTCGGCCCGGTCCAGGACTTCGTCCGTGCCGGGCGATCGTCACGACGGCGGAGTGGGCGGCACCGGCGGAACCGGCGGGGCCGGAGGCACGGGCGGGGTGGGCGGAGTGGGCGGGGCCGGCGGGGTGGGCGGCACCGGCGGAGTGGGCGGAGTGGGCGGCACCGGCGGGGTGGGCGGCTGTGGAGCCGCCGTTCCGGTCGGGGCGGTCACGGCGCTGCCGTACGTCATGCGATTCCCCCTGGCTGTCCGTCAGATCGCTTGCGAGGAGCACATGTTGGCATAGCGACAGGTCCTTGTCAGTGGTGCCGGAGGAACCGGGGTGACGGACGGGACCGGTTGGTGACGCCTGCCCCAGGTGTCCGGGACAGCGGGCCGCACAGCATGGAGGCCGGAACCGAACCGTGTCCCGAGGACCCGACGGAGGAGGAGAGGCATGCTGGCGAACCGGACCACCCCGGTCACCGGGTACTCCGACGAACTGATCGTCGCCGACCCCGGCGGCGGCGCCGACGTGCACGCGATGCACGGCGGCAGGAACGTCGCGCGGTGGAAGTGCCTGGCCCGCCGACGCGGCCTGTCCGGCACCTGGGAGGCGATCGAGATCTCCACCCTGCCGCCCGCCACCGAGTGCGGCGTGCACCACCACAGCCGGACCGAGGAGCTCTACTTCGTGGTCTCCGGCGAGGGCGAACTGCTGCTGGACGGCGTCCTGCACACCGTCGGCCCCGGCACCCTGATCACCAACCCGGTCGGCACCCGGCACCGGCTGAACAACCCGGGCGCCGTCGACCTGGACTGGATCGTCATCGAAGTCATCAGCCCACCGGTCGCCGCCGTGCTCACCGGCGACCCCGGCCACACCGGAAGGCCCCTCATGCGCACCGCCACCATCATCGACCTCGCGGCGGACGGCACCGCCGACCTCACCGCCCTGCTCAGCGGCCCGCTCCGGGAGGCCCGGCTGGTCACCCTCGGGCCCGGCCGGCAGGAGGAGCTCCGCTCGGACGACCGGGAGCACACCCTGTACGTGCTGGCCGGCACCGGACGGGCGCTCGCGGGAGCCACCGAGGTGCGGCTCGCTCCGGGGACGGCGGTGACGCTGCCGCTCGGAAGTGCGGTGACGCTCCGCTCGGACGGGCAGTCGCTGCGGTACTTCACCGCGAGCCTGGCCGTGCCGGACGCCGAGGACGGGCGACGGGCGACCGAACGGGGTGCGGCATGATCGTCTCGCGACCGGGGAACGCACCCCGGACCCTTCGGGGCAACACGGTACGGAGCACCGGGCGCTCGCTGGCCCGGCGGGGGTTCTTCCACAGCGAGACCGAGTCGGTGGACCACCTCGACCTCGCTCCCGGCAGCCGGATCGACGCCCGGGGGCGGGAGGGCACGGAGGAGATCTGGTTCGTCGTCAGCGGCGGCGGACGCCTCGTCGGCCCGGACGGCTCCACCCTCCCGCTGCGGCGCCACACCCTGGCCGTCTGCCCCCTCGACACCGGCGCCACCCTGCACGCCGGCCCCGACGGCCTCTCCGCCGTCCTCATCGCCGTCGTCCCGCCGGGCCTCACCGACGCCATGCCCATCCGCTACCCCGCCGGCGGCTAGCTGTAGTGGCCCGGCCCGGCAGGGCAGCCCCCAGGGGCGCGAGGAACTGCGCGACCAGCCGTGCACCGCCGTTCAGATCGCGGCACGTGCAACTCGCCCTCGTGGAGGCGATCTGACGGTGGTGGTCTTCCGCTTCGCGCAGTTCCTCGCGCCCCTGTTCCGCTTTGCGGCGGCTAGCGCAGGACGCGGGCGGAGAGGTAGTTGCGGCGGCCGAAGCGGGGTTCGTCGACGGCGGTGAGTTCGTCGACCTGGAAGCGGTAGAGGGCTGCGGCTCCGGCGCCGCTGAGGTACTGGCGGCGTAGGTCGGGGTCCTGTCCGAAGGACGGGTAGCGGCCCTGGTAGGCCGCGAAGGCGGCCTCCGCGTGGTGGCCCCAGGCCTCGCCGGCCCGGCCGGTGAACTGGATGCCGCGGAGCTGTTCGCCGAAGACCGGCGGCGGGAGGAAGACGGTGGCGGCGGCCCTGGCCTCCTCGGTGAGGTGGAGGCTGTGGCGGGTGGAGCGCTCGCTGACGAAGTAGAGGACCAGGTCCTCGTCGTAGGCGAAGAAGGCGAGGTTGGCGTGCGGGCCGCGCTCGGGGCCCGCGGTGGCCAGGGTGAGCACCATGCTCTCGGCCAGCAGCCCCTCGACCCCCTTGGCGAACTCGGCCGCCGGCCAGTCCCCCTGGGTCATCTCCAACCGGAACGTCACGGTTCTCCCCCTCCGCCGCGCTGCACGTGGACCGAGCCGGCCCGGAGCGTTCTGCCGGACCGGCTCACATGCTCTCCCCGCGGCCGCGGGCACACAAGGGGCCCGTCAGAGCGCTCCCGAGGGGACGGCGTGCGCCCCGGAGCCCGCGCCGAGCACGGGCCCGAGCGCCCCCGCGCGGGCGCGGGCGACCAGCGGGGCGGCCCGGGCGGCGAGCAGGGCGGGCGGGGCGGCCAGCAGGACGCCGACCGCGACCCCGGCCAGCACGTCGTGCGGGTAGTGGACGCCGACCCAGACCCGGGAGGCGGCCATCAGCAGCGCGGCCACCGCGCAGAGCCGGCCGAGCCCGCGCCAGGCGAGCCAGAGGGCGGTGGCCGAGGCGGCGGCGATCACCGCGTGGCTGCTCGGGAAGGACCAGTCGCCCGGCGGCGGGCACGCCTCCAGGGTCGGCGGCCCGGGTAGCTGCCGGCACGGCCTGACCTCCTCGACCAGACCCTTGAGGACCAGGTTCACCAGGTAGGCGGCGACCACCACCAGTGGTGCGGCCAGTACCCGGGCCATCACCGCCGGGCCCCGGCCCCGGGCGTGCCACCAGGCGCCGAGCATCAGCAGCGCGAACAGGGCGAGGCCGAACTCCGACCAGATCCGCACCAGTTCGTCCAGCCAGGGCGGGGCGGCGTGCGCCCAGCCGGTCACCGTGGAGTAGAGCCCCCCGTCGATCGCGCCGCCGTCGAACGCGAGCGGCACGGCGGTCATCTGAACATCCTTCGAACAAAACGGATCACACGGACAACTAGTACCAGAGCGGAGATGAAGAACGGATAACCGGTCAATCCCCCTCTTCCGGCAGATAGCGGCCGGTCCAAAGATTCCCCAACCCCACCAACGCCCCGGCTCCCGGCCTTAACCTGTCTCCGGTACACCAGTGGACCGACGTGGGCCCGACGGGGGAGGCACCGGTTGCAGGAGAGTCATCGAGCGGTCCCGCAGCCCCGCCGAGCCCCCGAACAGGCGGACCTGCCCGAGCGCTACGAGCGGGCCGTGGCCTCCTCCGCGCCGCCGTCGGACGGGCCCGGGGCGGGCCCCAGGCCCGAGATCGGCGACTCCTGGGACCGGCTGCGCCGACTCGGCCTCGACCCGGACCGCGGCCGGGAGGCCCGCCGGATCGGCCCCGCCGAACTGGAGCACCGCCGCCGCGAGACCCACCTCTCCGAGATCCTCCCGGTGCTGCGGGCGACGCTGCTGCTGCCCACCGGCTCCACCCCGCTGATCCTGGCCATCGCCGACGGCGAGGGCCACGTGCTCTGGCACGAGGGCGAGCGCCCGCTGCTGCGCACCGCCGACTCGATCGGCTTCGAGACCGGCGCCCGCTGGGTCGAGGACGAGGTCGGCACCAACGGGATCGGCCTGGCCCTGCGGGTCCGCCGCCCGGTCCAGGTGCACTCCGCCGAGCACTACCTGCGCAGCCACCACGGCTGGACCTGCGTGGCCGCCCCCGTGCACGACCCGCGCACCGGCCGGCTGCTCGGCGCCGTCAACCTCAGCGGCCCGGCCCGCTCGATGGCCCCCTACCTGCTCCAACTCGCTGCCACCGGCGCCCGGCTGGCCGAGGCCGAACTGAGGGCCCGTCAACTGGAGGCGCTGCACCGGCTGCGCACCGTGGCCACCCCGCTGCTGGCCCGGGTGGACCAGCCCGCCGTGGTGGTGGACAACGAGGGCTGGACGGCGGCCACCGTCGGCCTGGCCCCGGTGCCCCGGCTCCGTTTGCCCGCCGAGGGGCTCGGCGGCTCGCCCCGGGTCTGGCTGCCCACCCTGGGCGAGTGCGCGGTGGAGCCGCTGGCCGACGGTTGGCTGATCCGTCCCACCGCCGACCCCGGCCCGGACCATCCCGGCGACGGCTCCCTGATCACCCTGGACCTGCGCCGGGCGGCCCGGCCCGAGCTCACCGTGGAGGGCGCGGTCGGCCGCTGGTCGCACGGGCTCAGCCCGCGCCACGCGGAACTGCTGCTGCTGCTGGCGGTGCACCGGGAGGGGCTCAGCGCGGCCCGGCTCTCCGAGGCGCTCTTCGGCGACCCCTCCCGGACGGTCACCGTCCGGGCCGAGGTCTCCCGGCTGCGGCGCTACCTGGGCGGGCTGCTGGACCACCGCCCGTACCGGCTGACCCCGGCGGCCGAGGTGACGGTGCTCCGCCCGAGCGACCCGTACGACCTGCTGCCGACCTCCTCCGCCCCGGCCGTGCGCGAGGTCCGCTCGGGCCTGCTGCGCGGCACGCTGCGGCTGCCCGGCGAGGGGATCGGCGAGGTGCTCAGAACCCGTTGAGCAGCTCGGTGAGCTGACCGTCCGTCGGCCCGGCGAGCGCCTCCTCCTCGGCCGACACCACGGCGTAGGTGCGCTCCAGCCAGGCCTGCACCCGGGGCTTGGAGGCCTCCAGGAGCGCCCGCCCGTGCGGCGATTCGAGGGCCAGGTGCAGGGTCGAGCCGTGGCAGGGGCAGTACGCGGGCCAGAGCTTGACGTCGCCCTGCCCGCTCAGACCGGAGAGGCCGTCCCGGAGCAGCTCACGGGAGAACACCCAGTCCGCCTCGTCGGAGCGGCCGAGGTGGAAGGTGAGCAGCACCTCGTAGGGCCTCTCCGGGTCGTACCGGAAGCGGGTGCGCACCTCTCCCACCGAGTCCTCGTCGAGCGCGATCCGCAGCGTCAGGACCTCCTCCACCGGCCCCGGCACGACGTCGGGTCCGACCGCCTCGTCGCCCGTGGGGGTGGCGGCGAACGGCGGGTTCGAGGCGGCTGACAGCGGGTCGCGCGGCATGACGATATCTCCGAGGCGGCTGGGGTTCCGCCCAGCCTGCGGCAGCGGCGCCGCCCTTGCAACCGTTGCAAGGGGGTTGCAACAACGGCCCGCGGCCCCGGATCCGACTGCCGCGCACCGGGTCTGGCGGTCCGTCAGGTGCGCACTGGTAGTCTCAGCTGGCCCCGCCACGTGCCCTGCCCCGTACCCGGACCGCGACGAGCGGACGGGCCGCAGCGGCGGCGGGACGGGTCTTCGATGGTTCTGGGTCGGTGAGTCGGGAAGGAGGCGGGCCGGTTGCTCCGGGAGCTCCGCGAGAAGGACGGGACGGCGGCCGCCGCACGACACGACGGGCCGTCACGGCACGCGCGGCACGGACGGCCGAAGCCGGTCGGCGCGCGGTTCCGGCTGCCGGGCTTCCGCTTCTCCGGCGCGGCGATGGCGATGTCCACCGTGGTCGGCATCAGCGTGGCCACCACCTGGCTGGTCAGCGAGCAGCAGAGCGTCGGCCGGCTGCCCGGGGTCACCAACGTCGGCGCCAGCCCGCCGGTGCCCAGCCCCGACTCGGCCCCCGAGCCCTCCCGGGAGGGCACGCCCCCGCCGACGCCCAGCCCCTCCGCCACGGTGCCCGGCCCGCGGGCGCTCGGTGCCCGCACCCCGTCGGTGACCCACCCGGCCAGCCCGAGCCCGGTCCGTCCCCGGACGTCCTCGCCCACGCCGGCCGCCCCCACGACCGCCACCACCCCGGCGACCCCGGCCCCCGGGCCCTCGCTCTCGGCTCCGCCCGCGCCGTCGTCCTCACCGTCGCCCTCTCCCGGCGGCGGCGCGCCCGGCCCGGTCGGACCGGTACCGGTGGCGCCCACCCCCTCCCCGAAGCCGACCGAGGCGATGACCGGTCTGGCCGAGCGCACGCCGCTCGGCCAGACCGGCTCCCGGCACACCCTGACCCTGGCCGTCGGCGAGGACCTCACCGCCCTCCAGGTCGAGTTCCAGCTCGCCCGCCCGGAGTCGCTGCCCGGCACGCTGCCGTGGACCACGCTGCCCGGCGCCGTGGTGACGGTGCTCCAGGAGCGCGGCACCCTGGTCTACCGCTTCACCCTCCCGCCGGGCCTCGACGTCGCCCCGGGCAGCTACCTCTTCGCCGTCCACACCGTCGACCCCTCCGCCTCGGCGAGCCCCGGCCCCGCCCGCCCCGCCACGGAGACCTGGTCCGCCTCGGCCTTCAACCTCCGCCGCTCCACCGCCACCACCACCCGCGGCACCTTCGGCTGACGCCCCGGCAGGGCACTCCGCCCGGCAGGGCACTCCGCCCGGCAGGGCAGCTGCCCAGGGGCGCGAGGAACTGCGCGACCAGCCGTGCACCGCCGTTCAGATCGCGGCACGTGCAACTGTCTCTCGTGGAGGCGATCTGACGGTGGTGGTCTTCCGCCTCGCGCAGTTCCTCGCGCCCCTGGGTAGCTGCCCTTCCGGGCCGAGCCAACCAACGGGCAGGTCGCGCCCACGCGGCGGAGCCGCACATCAGCAGAGCCTCGCGCCCCTGGGGCGCTGCCCTGCCGGGCGGAGTGCCCTGGCGGGTGGCCTCAGCTGCGGATGCGGGTGGCCCGGGTGAGGTCGTCGATCTGGTCGGCCAGGGTGCGGCGCAGTCCGGGTGTCAGGTCGTCGCCGGCCAGGGCGGCCTCGGCCAGGGCGAGGGTCTCCGGGGTGGACCAGCCGGTCGGGAAGAGGACGGAGCCGAGGACGCGCGAGACGGTTTCGCCGCGCTCGCCGGCCGCCGGTACCTCCGCGAAGTACCGTTCCACGTAGGGCCGTTGAAGCTCCTCACCGCCCGACTGCCAGAAGCCCTGGGCCACTGCGGTGAGCAGCGCGTTCGACAGCCCGCTCTCGCCGAACAGCACCCCCCACGCGGCCTCCTTCGCCTCGGCCCCCGGCAGCGCGGCCCGCGCCCGGGCCGCCCCCTCGGCGGCGGTCACCCCGGGGTCGGCCGCCAGCTCGGCCGCGATCCGCTCCTCGCCGATCACGCCGCGCGCGGCGAGCCGTACCAGCGCTGCCCACCGCAGCTCCGCGCTGAGCTCGATGCCGAAGGCACCGCCGGCGAGCCACCCCTCCAGCTCGGCCGACTCCCGCTCGCCGGTGGCGTTGTCGACGGCGGCCCGCAGCGCGGCCAGCCGCAGGCCCTGCTCCACGTCCTGACGGGCCAGCAGCTCCCGGGCGGCGGCCGCCAGCCGGGCCTGGGCGGCGGTCCGCTCCGCCGGCGGCAGGTAGGCGAGCATCTTGGTGCGGGCGAAGGTGAGGACCGCCTCCACGATGGCGTCCGCCGTCTCGCCGGGCAGGTGCGCGGCGACCAGGTCGAGGTACCCGGAGGGCGTCAGCTCGCCGTCGCGGACCAGGTCGCGGGCGTGCTCCCAGAGCACCGCGCGGACCAGCTCGTCCTGGAAGAGCGAGAGCTTCTCGGTGACGGTCCGCCAGGAGGCCTCGTCCAGCCGGATCTTGGCCCAGGACAGGTCGCCGTGGTTGGGCAGCAGCAGCGCGGGGCGGGGCGCCCCGGCCAGCTGCGGCAGCGGAGCGGGGGTGCCGGGCTCCAGCTCGACCCCGAAGGACTCCCGGAGCACCGGCCTCCCGTCCGCGTCCAGGTCGAAGACGCCGACGCCGACCAGGTGCGGGCGGCTGCCGTCCGGCACCAGCTCGGCGGAGACGACGGTGTCGCCGTCGTACGCGACCGACAGCCGCAGGGTGTCGACGCCGGAGGTGCGCAGCCAGCGCTCGGCCCAGCCGCGGACGTCCCGGCCGCTGGTCTCGCTCAACACGTCCAGGAACTCGGCGAGTTCGGCGTTTCCGAAGCGGTGCCGGGCGAAGTGCTCGTTGATCCCGGCGAAGAAGGCCTCGTCGCCGAGCCAGGCGACCAGCTGGCGCAGCGCGGCGGCGCCCTTGGCGTAGGAGATGCCGTCGAAGTTGCCCATCGCCTCGGCGACGCTCTCCAGGCCCTCGGCGGCGATCGGGTGGGTGGTGGAGCGCTGGTCGGCGTCGTAGCCCCAGCCCTTGCGCTTGATCGCGAAGCCGCTCCAGGCGCCGCGGAAGCGGGTCACCTCGTCGGTGATCCGGAAGCCGAGGTACTCGGCGAAGGACTCGTTCAGCCAGATGTCGTCCCACCAGCGGAGGGTGACCAGGTCGCCGAACCACATGTGGGCCATCTCGTGCGCCACCACCATGGCGCGGAAGGTGCGCTCCACCTCGGTGGGGGCCGAGTGGAAGAGCATCTGCTCGGCGAAGACCACGCAGCCCGGGTTCTCCATCGCGCCCCAGTTGAACTCGGGCACGAACGCCTGGTCGTAGTCGCCGAACGGGTAGCGCTCGTCGAAGAGCTCGTGCAGCCGGTCGAAGGACTGCCGGGTGACCTCGAACAGCTCCTCGGCCTCGCGGTCCAGGTCGGCGGCGAGCGCCTTGCGGCCGTGCAGGCCGAGCCGGATGCCGTCGTGCTCGGAGTGCACCGAGTGCAGCGGGCCCGCCACCACGGTGAACAGGTAGGTGGAGAACGGCTTGGTCGGCTCGAACTCCCAGCGGCCCTCGGCCACCTGCTTGCCGGTGCCGTTGCCGAGCACCGTCCAGCCGGCCGGGACGGTGGCGGAGAGGGTGAAGGCCGCCTTGAGGTCGGGCTGGTCGAAGCAGGGGAAGGCGAGCGGGGCCAGGTCGGGGCCGCAGCTCGCGTAGAGGTAGACCGAGCCGTCGGCCGGGTCGACGTAGCGGTGCAGGCCCTCACCGGTGGAGGAGTAGCGCTGGTCGGTGACCAGCAGCAGCTCGTTCTCGGCGAGCAGACCGGTCAGCGGCAGGCGGTGGTCCGCCACGGCGGCCGGGTCCAGCTCGGTGCCGTTGAGCACCGCGCGGTGCAGGACCTCGGGCCGCAGGTCGAGGAAGGTCCCGGCACCGGGCTCGGTGCAGGCGAAGCGGATGGTCGTCGTGCAGCCGTAGACCGTCTCGCCGCGGGTCAGGTCCAGGTCGAGGGTGTAGCCGTGGACCTGGAGGAGTCGGGCACGGGTGCGCGCCTCGGAACGTTGTAGGGCTGGCATGTCCTGCATGCTTTCCCAGCGGCCGGGACGGGACAAGCCGCTTTCCGTGCCGACTCGCCGATTCAGCTGAGAGCTTGGCTACGCTGGGCCTTCGCAGCCGCCAGAGTTGAGTGTGCATCAGGGATGCGCGTGGAGAAGGAGCAGCCAGTGACGACGGTCCTGACCCAGGGCGGCAACGCGCCGCTCGCCTCGGCCCGGGTGACGGTCGAGGTGACGGCCCCCAAGGCGCTGGACGTCTCGGGGCTGCTGCTCACCGAGGCGGGCAAGGTCCGCTCGGACGCCGACTTCGTCTTCTTCAACGCCCCGAACGGGCCCGGGGTGACGCACCGTCCGGCCGCCGGCGGTGCCCCCGACGCGATCACCGTGGACACCGGGGCGCTGCCCGCCGGCATCGAGAAGGTCGTCGTGACGGCCAGCCTCGACGACGCGGGCGCCACCTTCGCCGGCACCGAGCCCACCGCCACCATCCGCAACGCCGACACCGGGGAGGTGCTGGTCACCTTCACCCCGCCGCGGCTCACCCGGGAGACCGCCCTGGTGGTGGTCGAGGTCTACCGCCGGGGCGGCGCCTGGAAGGTCCGCGCCGTCGGCCAGGGCTACGCCGACGGCCTGGCCGGCATCGCCACCGACTTCGGCGTCACGGTGGACGACTCGCCCGCCCCGCCGCCCGCTCCCCCGCAGTCCGCCCCCACCCAGGCCGCGCCCACCCAGGCACCGCCGAAGCCGGTCACCCCGCCCGCCGTCCCGGCCTCGCTCACCAAGGTCACCCTCGACAAGGGCCGGGTCAGCCTCACCAAGGGCGGCTCCGTCTCGCTGGAGAAGAACGGCAAGCCCTTCCTCGCCGCCGTCCGGATGGGCCTCGGCTGGGAGCCCGCCGGGCGCGGCCGCAACATCGACCTGGACGCCTCCTGCATCGCCTTCGACGCCCAGCGCAACAAGGTCGAGACCGCCTGGTTCATGAAGCTCTCGGTCTTCAACGGCGCCATCGCCCACTCCGGCGACAACCTCACCGGCGAGGGCGCGGGCGACGACGAGGCCATCACCGTCCACCTGGACGGCCTCCCCGCCGAGGTCTGCGGCCTGGTCTTCGTCGTCAACTCCTTCTCCGGCCAGAAGTTCACCGACGTCAAGAACGCCTACTGCCGCCTCCTCGACGCCGGCTCCGGCCAGGAGCTGGTCCGCTTCGACCTCACCACCTCCGAGCCGAGCACCGGCGTCGTGATGTGCAAGCTGGTCCGGCAGTACTCCGGCGAGTGGGTGATGACCGCCATCGGCGAGTACGTCAACGCCAAGACGGCGCGCGCCATGGTCAAGCCCGCGGGCGCGATGCTCTGAGCCCCCCTCGCGGGGACGCCGAAGGGCCCGGGGCTGCTGCCCCGGGCCCTTCCGCCGTGACGACCCGTCAGCCCCGGGTCGCCATGGCGCGGAGGAAGAAGGTGAGGTTGGCCGGGCGCTCCGCGAGGCGGCGCATGAAGTAGCCGTACCACTCCTGGCCGTAGGGGAGGTAGACGCGCATGGTGTTGCCGGCCTCGGCGAGGCGCAGCTGCTCCTCGGGGCGGATGCCGAGCAGCATCTGGTACTCGAAGCTGTCCCGCGCGCGGCCGTTCCAGTCGGCCAGCTGGCCGGCGATCTTGATCATGTTGGGGTCGTGCGAGGCGACCATCGGGTAGCCCTCGCCGGCCATCAGGATCTTGAGGGCGCGGACGTAGGCCAGGTCGACCTCGTGCTTGCCCTGGAAGGCGACCGACTCGGGCTCCTTGTAGGCGCCCTTGCAGATCCGGACCCGGGAGCCGGCGGTGGCCAGGTCGCGGCAGTCGGACTCGGTGCGGCGCAGGTACGCCTGGAGGACGACGCCCAGCCACGGGAAGTCCACCCGCAGCTCGCGGGCGATGGCCAGGGTGGAGTCGGTGGTGGTGTGGTCCTCCATGTCGAGGGTCACCGTGGTGCCGGCCGCGGCGGCGGCCTCGCAGATGCGGCGGGCGTTCTCCAGGGCGATCTTCTCGCCGTCCACCGGGAGGAACTGGCCGACGGCGGAGAGCTTGACGGAGACCTCGGCGTCGGCGGCCAGGCCGGTCTCCTTGAGCGCGGCGAGCAGGTGCTCGTAGGCCTCGGCGGTGCCGGCGGCCTGCTCCGCGTCCTTGGTGTCCTCGCCCAGGTGGTCCAGGGTGACCTTGCGGCCGGTGACGATCAGCTCGTCGGTGGCGGTGACGGCCTGCTCGAGGCGCTCGCCGGCGACGAAGCGCTCGACTATCGCGTGGGTGGGCGGGAACTTCTCGACCACGGTGCGCACCTGCGGGGAGCGGGACGCGGCGAGGAGGGCGGAACGGAGCATCGTGAACTCCTGGAGAAGGTTCAGCAGGTGGGGAGGGGTGAGGGCGGCGGCGTGGGGTTCCGCCGCCGCCCTCAGGGGGGAGTGACGACTCAGACCGGCTGGCGGTCGGGGGGCGGGAGAAGGAGCGGCGTCGGGGTGCGTGGCTCGGCGGCGCCGAGGAGGGGGCACCTCCCGGCCGAAGGCTGGGGGCGAGTCCATGCGGAGCATCGGCGACCGACGAGAAGCCGGCGAAGGGCCCCTCCTGCCCGATGGCGGGCAAGGAGGGCGCGTGCCCCGGCGTCGCGACGCCGCCCCCCGACCGCCGGCCGGTCCTAGCCCATGTGGGGGTAGCGGTAGTCGGTCGGCGGGACGAAGGTCTCCTTGACCGAGCGCGTCGAGGTCCAGCGCATCAGGTTCTGCTTGGCGCCGGCCTTGTCGTTGGTGCCGGAGGCGCGGCCGCCGCCGAAGGGCTGCTGGCCGACGACGGCGCCGGTGGGCTTGTCGTTGATGTAGAAGTTGCCCGCCGCGTGACGGAGCTTCAGCATCGCGGCCTGGATGGCCTCGCGGTCCTGGGCGATCACGGCGCCGGTCAGGCCGTAGGAGGAGACCGACTCCATCTGGGTCAGCATCTCCTCGTACTTCTCGTCCTCGTAGACGTGCACGGCCAGGATCGGGCCGAAGTACTCGTCCTTGAAGTACTCGGAGGCCGGGTCCTCGCAGACCAGGACGGTCGGGCGGACGAAGTAGCCGACCGAGTCGTCGTAGGTGCCGCCGGCCAGGACCTCGACCTCGGGGTCGGCCTGGGCGCGGTCGATCGCGGCCTTGTTCTTGGCGAACGAGCGGGCGTCGATGACGGCCGACATGAAGTTCGACAGGTCGGTGACGTCGCCCATGGTGAGGCCGTCGACCTCGTCGCGGAACTCGTCCTTCAGCTCGGCCCAGATCGAGGCCGGGACGTAGGCGCGGGAGAGCGCCGAACACTTCTGGCCCTGGAACTCGAAGGCGCCGCGGGTCATCGCGGTCTTCAGCACGGCCTTGTCGGCGGACGGGTGGGCGACCAGGAAGTCCTTGCCACCGGTCTCGCCGACGATCCGCGGGTAGGTGCGGTAGTTGGCGATGTTGGTGCCGACCTCGCGCCACAGGTGCTGGAAGGTGGCGGTGGAGCCGGTGAAGTGGATGCCGGCCAGCTCCGGGTGGTGGAGCGCGACCTCGGAGACGGCCAGGCCGTCGCCGGTGACCATGTTGATGACGCCCTTGGGCAGGCCGGCCGCCTCCAGCAGGCGCATCAGCAGGTGCGCGGAGAACTGCTGGGTGGGGGACGGCTTCCAGATCACCACGTTGCCCATCAGGGCCGGGGCGGTCGGGAGGTTGAGCGCGATCGCGGTGAAGTTGAAGGGGGTGATCGCGTAGACGAAGCCCTCCAGCGCGCGGTGGTCGCTGCGGTTCCAGACGCCGTCCGAGGAGATCGGCTGCTCGGCGATGATCTGGCGGGCGAAGTGCACGTTGAAGCGCAGGAAGTCGACCAGCTCGCAGGGGGTGTCGATCTCGGCCTGCTGGGCGGTCTTGGACTGGCCGAGCATGGTGGCGGCGGCCAGGGTCTCGCGCCAGGGGCCGGCCAGCAGGTCGGCGGCCTTGAGGAAGATCGCGGCGCGGGAGTCGAAGGAGAGCGCCTGCCAGGCGGGGGCCGCGGCCAGGGCGGCGTCGATCGCGTCGCGCGCGTCGTCCTGGGTGGCGTTGCGCAGGGTGCCGAGGCGGGCCGCGTGGTTGTGCGGCTGGACGACGTGGATCTCCTCGCCGCCACCCATCCGCTGCTCGCCGTCGATGGTCATGGTGAGCTGGATCGGCTCCTGGCCGCCCAGCTCCTTCAGCTTGGCCTCCAGCCGGGCCCGCTCGGGGGTGCCGGGGGCGTAGCTGTGGACCGGCTCGTTCACCGGCGCGGGGACCTGGGTCACAGCATCCATGAGCGCGCGATCTCCTTCTCGTCATGGGGGAAGGCCGGGCGGGGGTCACACGCCGGCCATGAAGAAACGCTAAGCCGCCGAGGCCATGGCTTTGGTTGGCCTGGCAGCCAAAGTCGGCCCCTCACCCTTGTACGGGTGAACAGAGCCGACCGACCGGGCTAACCGACCGGCACTTGGGAGAGTGCCCCGCAGGGGCGCGAGGAACTGCGCGCAGGGGAACGGCAGCACGTGCAACTGGCTCGCGTGCCCCGATCCAGCTCTGGGCCGCCTTCCGAACTCGCGCAGTTCCTCGCGCCCCCGGCATCACCACTCACGCCAGCCCACCGTGAGCTCACCGCCACAGGACGGCGATCACGCCGAGCACCAGGAAGATCAGGGCGTGCACCGACAGGACGGTGCGCAGCACGTAGGTGGTGTCCACCTTCTCCGCGGTCGTGGTCGCGGTCTCGGTGAGCACCGCCACGCCGCCTGACGGGGCGTCGGCCGCGGCGGGCCCGGACGGGCCGGGGGCGTTCTCGGCCAGCTGGGCGGCCAGCACCACACGGGCCACCGCGCCGCCGGAGGCGAGGGCGGCGCTGACGTTCTGCACCGCGACCAGCTGGGCGGCCGGGTAGTTCAGCAGCTGGGCGGTGGCCGCCTGGCTGGAGGCGAACATCGCGTTGGCCCCGGTGTTGGAGCCCGCCAGGAAGCCGCCGACGGCGCCGATCCAGGGGGCCAGCAGCAGGTAGCCGACGCCGAGCGCGGCCCCGGCGTCGGCCAGCGCCCGGCTCATCCCGCTGGCCGCCAGCAGGGTGCCCAGCGCCAGGAAGACCACGGTGGTCAGGGTGACCTGCCACCAGCGGCCGAAGGTGGCCCGGGTGGCGGGCGGCAGCACGGCGCCGTCGGTGCCGAGCAGCCCGGGGGTGAGCGCGGCGGTCAGCAGCAGCCAGCCCGCCGGGCCGGCCAGCACCGCCCACCAGCCCTCCTCGATCCCGGCCAGGCCGAGCGCGAGCCGGCTCAGCAGCAGACCGCCGACCAGGAAGCCGTACGGGACCAGGGCCCGGCCGAGCGGGGTGCGGGCCGCGGCGACCGCGGCGGAGCCGCCCAGCCGGGAGACCAGCAGCAGCACCACGACGGTGGTGATGCCGCCGAGCACGCCGGCCAGCGGCATGCCGACGAAGAAGTCCACGGCCCAGACGGTCAGCCAGAGGGTGCCCGCCGCGAGCACCAGCTCGCCGGTCGCGGCCAGCGCCCGGCGCGGGCCGAAGGCGACCACCAGGGCGGCGGCACCGGCGATCAGGAAGACCGGGGCGGAGAGCAGCGCGGAGTTGATGCCCAGCTCCTGGAACTCCACCCCGCCGAGCTCGGCGGCGACCAGGCTGCCGGGGGCCAGCGAGCCCCAGGGCACGGTGACCAGGCCGAGCAGGCCGACCACGGCGGCCTTGGGCGCGGACAGGCCCAGCTGGCGCAGCAGCGGGATCGCCACCACCACGCCGATGCCGAAGCCGGTCAGCGACTCGGCGAAGGGGGTGACGCCCAGCTGGACCAGCAGCACCGCGCGGGCGGCGGTGCCGGCCGAGCCGCCGATCCAGTCGCCGAGGCGCTTCTGGGTGCCGGTGCGGCTCATCAGCTCGCTGAGCAGGATGCCGCCGAACAGGATGGCGGCGAGCTCCACGACGGTGGGGAGCATGTGCAGTTCGGCCCGCCCGAGGTCCCCGGCCGGCTGGCGGAAGGAGGTGAGGGTGACCACCACCGCCGTGGCCAGGGCGGCCAGCGCGGCGTACAGGGCTCGCACCCGGGCGGCCAGCAGCCCTAAGGTGACCAGGATCGGCAGGGTCGCCAGCGCGGCGTTCATCGCGGTCCTCCAGGGACGTTTCGGCGTGGTGGTGGCGCTCGGCGGTCACGGCCACCCCGGGCCGAGAATAGGAACGGCTCGCATCGCCGACGCACGATCGCCCCGAAGCCCGGACAGTCCGGCCGGGACTAGGTCAGGTCGGGGCACTGTGACGGGCCGTCAGGCCGAGCGGTCCTTACCGCACCGGGCACGAGGATGGGAGAACGGATGGCCGCCGCCGGGCTGCCGCTGCGTCAGCTGCTGATGTCGCTGGGCGAACCGCTGGTCGAGCTCCAGGCGGCCCCGGCCGGGCTGGACGTGCCGGTGCGGGACGTGGCGATCCTCGACCCGGAGGACCCGGCCACCGCCTCGGCCGGGGAGCTGGTGCTGGCGATCGGGGCCCGCGGCCGGGCGGCGCTGCCGGCCCTGCGGGCGGCCGGGCGGGCCGGGGCCGCGGCGGTGGCGGTGAAGCTGGACGCGCCGGGGCAGGCGGACGCGCTGCGCGAGGCGGCCACCGAGGCCGGGGTGGCGCTGCTGAGCGTGCGGCGGGAGACTCGCTGGGAGCACCTGGACTCGCTGGCCCGGGCGATCATCGCCGGCCCGGACGCCCCGGAGACCCCGGAGCACAACGCCGGTGACCTCTTCTCGCTGGCCCAGACCGTCGCGGTGCTGACCAACGGCATCGTCTCCATCGAGGACACCTCCAGCCGGGTGCTGGCCTACTCGCGCTCCTCGGACAGCGACGAGGTGGACGACCTGCGGCGGCTCTCCATCCTCGGCTGGCAGGGCCCGGAGCCGTACCTGTCCAAGCTCCGCGAGTGGGGCATCTTCCAGCACCTGCGCTCCTCCGACACGGTGATCGGGATCGACCCGCACCCGGAGCTGGGCATCCGGCGCCGGCTGGCGATCGGCATCCGGGCCGGGGCGCAGCCGCTGGGCACCATCTGGGTGCAGGAGGGCGCGCAGCCGCTGGCCCCGCTGGCGGACCAGGCGCTGGTCGGCGCGGCCCGGGTGGCGGCGGCCCAACTGGTGCGCCGCAGAAGGGAGTTGTCCGCCGACGTCCGGCTCACCCGGACCCTGCTGACCGGCCTGCTGGAGGGCTCCACCGGCCCGCAGACGCTGGCCACCCACCTCGGCCTGGACCTGCGGCGGCCCGCCACCGTGCTGGCCTACGCGGCCGGTTCGCCCTCCGAGGGCTCCGACCTGGAGCTGACCCGGGCCGAGGTGACCGGCCTGATCTCGGTGCACACCGCCGCCCGGCACCGCTCGGCGCTGCTCGCCCCGATCGACTCCCGGGTGTACGTGCTGCTGCCCGAACTCCCCGCCGGGCTGCCGATGTCCACCGTCCGGGCCTGGGCCCAGGAGGTGGTGGAGGCGGCCCGCGAGCACCTGGGCGTGCCGCTGCGGGCAGCGGTCGGCGCCACCGTGGACGGGCTGGCGGCCGTCCCCGAGTCCCGGGCGCAGGCGGACCGGATCCTGGACGCGATGGGCCGCGGCGGGGTGGCGCTGGAGGTGGCCGCGCTGATCGACGTGCAGGCCGAGGTGCTGGTGAGCGAGGTGCTGGCGCTGCTCCAGGAGCGCGGCGGGCTGCGGGACCCGCGGCTGACCGCGCTGACCGCGTACGACCGGCGGCACGGTACCCGGCTGGCCGAGTCGGTGCTGGCCTGGCTGGACGCGCTGGGCGAGGTCCGGGTGGCCGCCGACGCGCTGCACATCCACCCCAACACCCTGCGGTACCGGGTCCGCCGGGCCGAGCAGCTCACCGGGATCGACCTGGCCCAGCCGCAGCAGCGGCTGCTGGCGATGCTCCAGCTGCGGCTACCCGCGGACGAGGCCTGAGAGCCGGCGCAGCTGGTCGCCCCGAGGGCGCGGGTCACCCCGAGGACGCGGGTCACCCCGGGGGCGCGGGGAACTGCGCGAGTACGGAAGGCGGACCAGCGTGAGATCAGGGCAGGCGAGCCAGTTGCAGGTACTGCCGTTCCCCCGCGTGCCCCGCGGCGGAGCCGCAGATCGGCAGAGCCTCGCGCCCCCGGGGTGACCACCTGCGCCGGCGGGCCGCCCCGGCCGGTCCGCCGACCGACCGGGGGACCTGACGGGAGGTCAGTCCTGCGGCTCGGCCGCGACCGGCTGGGCGGCGCGGAAGTGGGCGTGGCTGCTCCAGTGGCTGGAGTCGGCGGCGTACTCGCCCTCCGTGCGGTCCTCGGCCAGGCCCTGGAGCTTGAGGATCGAGGTCACTGTGGTGTCCCTTCGTCGGTGACGGCCCCGGCGGGTCCGCCGGGGAGATCGGTGAGGCCGGGCAGCGGGACGGGGCCGAGCACCGCCTCGTGCAGGGCCAGCATCACCCCCGCCGCCCCGGTGGCCAGATCGGTGGAGAAGCGGTGCAGCCGCCGCCCGGGCACCGCCCAGTGGCCGCGCAGGCCGGCCACCTGGAGCCGCAGCTCCCAGAGGTGGCGGGCCATCAGTTCCCACTGCCCGCCCCGGGCCAGGTGCAGCAGCATCCCGGCCCGGCCCTCGAACAGGCCGGCCGCGGCCACCAGCCGGGGCCGGCAGGCCCGGTCGGCGGAGGCCAGCGCGGCCGCCAGGTCGGGCCTGGTGCGCCAGGCCGGGACGGCGGCGATCAGCAGCCCGGGCCCGACCCCGCCCGCGGCGAGGTAGGGCAGCAGGCGGCGCCCGTCCGGCTCGGTGAGCATCAGCATGCCCTCCGGGCGGGTGGCGCCGGCCAGTTCGGAGCGCAGCGCCGCCTCGGCGGCGGTGGCCCAGCGCGGCTCGCCGGAGTCGGCGTGCAGGTGGTGGAAGAGCGCGGCCAGCCCGGCCCGCCCGTCCAGCAGCCCGGGCGCGTGCGGGGCGCCCGGGGCGCCGTCGGGCACCAGCGCGGTGAGGCCGTCGGCCAGCGCGTACGCCCGCGCGGCCCGGCCGCGGTCCCCGGTGTGCCGGGCCGAGTCCAGCAGCGCCAGCGCCAGCCCGGCCCGGCCGGAGCCGAGCCCGGGGGTGCCGGGCGGGCCGGCCGCCTCGGCCCGGTCGAGCAGCTCCTCGGCCTGCTCCGGGCGGCCCATGCGGCGCAGCGCCCAGGCCACTCCCGCCAGGCCGTCGTACAGGCCGGGCCGCGGGTCGGTGAGCGCGCGGGCGCGCTCCACCAGCCAGTCCAGCTGCTCCTCGGGCACCCGGTAGCCGCAGCCGTGCAGCGCGTACAGCACCCCGGCCGCGCCGTGGGCCAGCGAGAGCGCGGGGCCGCCGGGCTCGAACTGGGCCACGTCGCCCGGGAACAGACGGTCCGTCCGCCCGGGGGTGGCGGTGGCCCGGATGCCCTCGGCCAGCGAGTCCAGCACCGGCCACCAGCCGGCCGGGCCGGTCACCCCCGGCGCGGGCCAGGGTGCGGGCGGCGGGCCGCCGGCCAGTTCGGCGCTGCCCCCGGGCAGTTCGCCGCCGACCGCCTCGCGCAGCGCCGCGCGGGTGGCGGCGGCGAAGCCCTCGGGCACCGGGTAGCGGGCCGGGATCTCGGCCAGCGCCTGCTCGGCCTTGCCGGAGTCCAGGTGGAGCAGCGGGTTGAGCGGGAGCAGCAGGTAGAGCCGCAGCGCCGCCAGCGCGTACCGGTCCACCGCCGTGCCCCGCCGGGCCGCCGGGCTGACGAAGCCGGGGGCGCCGAGCGCCGGGCCCTCGGCCGCGTCCACCGGGAAGGCCAGCTCGAAGTCGACCAGGGCGCACCGCCCGTCCGGGCGCAGCAGCACGTTCCCCGGGTGCAGGTCGCCGAAGACCAGCCCCCGCTCGTGCAGCCGGCCGAGCATCAGCTCCAACTGCCCGACGACGTCCAGCGCCCAGGCGGTGTACTCCGCCAGTTCGGCCGAGGAGGGGTCGGGCCGGGTGAGCGGGCAGCGCCGGGTGAAGGCCCGCTCCAGCGGCTCGCCCTCGATGTGCTCCTCGACCAGGAAGTGGTGCTCCCAGTCCTGCCGGTACTCGTACAGCGCGGGGACGAAGTCCAGGCCGGCCAGCCGCTCCAGCACCGCGCGCTCGCGGTGCAGGCGCTCCACCGCGTCCCGGCCGTCGGCGTCCAGGCCCGCGTGCGGGCGGGCCTCCCTGAGCACCACGGTGCGGCCGTCCCGGCGGTCGGTGGCCCGGTAGACGCCGCCGCCGTTGGAGAAGTGCAGCGCCTCGGCCACGTCGAAGGGGAAGTCCGGCTCGGGCGCGGCGGCGGCCTCGGCGATCTGCCCGGCCACGAACTCCGGCACCGGCGCCCAGTCCGGCACGGTGAAGACCACCCCGCGCACGTCGGGGACCAACGCGCCGTCAGGACCGCGCAGGGCCGGCACCCGCCGGCCGTCCGCGCCGGTGGTCCACTGCCGGCGGTAGGCGCCGTAGCGCAGGTAGAGCGGCCCCTCCTGCCAGCGCAGGTCGCTCAGCACGTACGGCCCGGGGGTGCCCTTGAGCGCGGCCGAGAGCTCGGTCAGGGCGTGGTGCAGCGCCTGCTCGCCCAGCGGGTAGAGGGTGAGCAGCTTGCCGCTCGCCTCGCGCGGGGCGTACTTGGCGTTGGCGGCCAGCAGCCGGGCCGGGGAGCGCAGGAACTTCACCGGCGTGCCGGTGGCCGTGCAGTGCTCCAGCACGGTGGTGATCACCCGCTCGGCCTCCGGCGCGGTGGCCGAGACGTGCACCTTCCACCCCTGCTCGGGCAGCTCGGCGCCGGGCGGGGCCAGGTTGACCCAGGGGCCGTGGACGACCCGCTCCCAGCCGGGCGGCAGGGCGGCGGTGGCCGCCGGGTAGGGCCGCTCGGTGGCGGGCGGCACGTCGTAGAAGAGCGGGTCGGCGAGGCAGTGGCGCTCGTAGCGGTCGTCCATCGGTCTCCCCCTCGCCCGCGGCCGTCAGAGCTCGGGCCGCTTCCAGCAGTCCTCGCCCCAGGCGGTGGTGGCCACGCAGACCGGCTCCCGGAACCCGTCCGCCCGGACGGTGTCCCGCTGGGGCTGCGTTCCGGCCGTCAGCGCCAGCGCGGTCAGCGCCAGGGCGAGCAGGGCGAAGGCTTTCCTCATGGTGGTTCCCCCGGTGAAGAGACGTGCGGCCCGGCCTCTGACGGTCCGTCGGCGAGGGGGCGCTCCGTGCACCACCCTGGCACCCGGGGCGAAGATCCGCTGCGGTTGTAATGTGGCCACTCCGTGCCATGCAGCTTGAGGAGGTACCCCATCGGAGCCGACGCCGCGCTGCCCGAGCTGGGGCCCGGAGCGCTCGCGCTGTACGCCTGGACGGTCCACAACGGCCGTCTGCAGGACGCGGACCGGGCCGCCGCGCTGGCCGGGACGGGGCTGGCCGGAGCCGAGCTGACGGCCGCGCTGGAGCTGCTGCACGCCGCCGGACTGCTGCGCCGGACCGAGCCGGACGGCTGCTGGCGGGCCGTCAGCCCGTCCGCCGCCGGAGCCCGGCTGGTCGCCCCGCAGGAGGACCAGCTCCAGCAGCGCGAGGAGGAGGTGCGGGCCGAGCGGGCCAGGCTGCGGCAGCTGCGCGAGTACTTCGCCGATCTGATGCCCGCCTACCTGGAGCGGCGCGAGCGCAGCCACCCGGAGGTGGCGGTGGACGTGCTGGAGGACCAGCGCGAGGTCCGCGCGGTGCTGGCCGAGACGGTGCGGGACTGCCGGGAGGAGGTGCTGGTCTCCAAGCCCGGTGGCGCCTTCCCGCCCGGCACGCTGCGCGAGGCGCTCCCCCGGGACCTGGCGCTGCTGGAGCGCGGGGTGCGGATGCGCAGCCTGTACCAGGACACCACCCGCTACGACCCGGCCACCCGGCGGCACGCGGCCGCGCTGATCGGGGCGGGGGCCGAGATCCGCACCCTGCCCGAGGTGATGCCGCAGCTGATCGTGGTGGACCGCCGGATGGCCTTCCTGCCCAACCGCTCGAAGGGCAACGGCGCGGTGGTGGTCCGCGAACCCGCCCTGCTGGACCACCTGCTGACGGTCTTCGACCGGGACTGGGCCTACGCGACGCCCTTCACCAGCGGCCCGACCGCCGCCCAGCAGACCACCGGCACGCTGCGGCGCAGCATCCTGGTGCTGCTGGCCAAGGGCTACAAGGACGAGACGGTGGCCCGGCGGCTGGGCTTCTCGCTGCGCACCTGCCGCCGGCACGTCTCGGAACTGCTGGACCACCTGGGCGCGGGCAGCCGCTTCCAGGGCGGGGTGATCGCCGAACGGCTGGGCCTGACCCAGCAGTTCGACCTGCCGGACGAGGAGCCGGAACGGCCGCCCGCCGGACGACCGCCGGCCGAACGGCGGCTGCCCGCCGACGGGGTCTGAGACCTCGTCGGCGGGCAGCCGGTGCGGCTCGCGCGGATCAGTCGTTGTAGCCATGGCCGCCGCGGTGGCGCAGGCGCCACCACGGGCCGGTGATGGCGACCAGGATGCCGGGGACCTGGATGTTGGCGAACAGGGTCTCGCCGTCCTCGGAGAAGTTCACGCCGGTGAACTCGCTGAACTCCGGCGCCTCGGGGGTGCCGATGTTCAGGTCGTTGCGGGCGATCGGGTAGGTCTTGCCGTCCTCGGTGGTGCCGAAGAGGTGCGAGACGCCCTCGCCGTCCTCGGCGATCACCAGGCCGCCGTACGGCGAGACGGTGATGTTGTCCGGGCCGTCGTAGTTGCCGTGGTCGCCCGTGACGTCGGTGTTGACGCCCAGCAGCAGCTTGAGGGTGATGGTGCGGCGCTTCGGGTCGTAGAACCAGACCTGGCCGTCGTGCGCGGCGCCCGGGCTCTCGGTGCGGGCGTAGCTGGAGACGAAGTAGAAGCCGCTGTCGCCCCACCACATGCCCTCGAGCTTGCGGGCCCGGGTGACCTCGCCGGCCGCGAACTGCTTGCGGACCGAGGTGGTCTTGGCGTCGCGGTCCTTGACCACGACCCAGTCGACGCCGTAGACGGTGCCGACCTTGGTGGCGCGGGACAGGTCGTCGACGAAGGTGCCCTTGGAGTCGAAGACCTTGAAGGCCTCCAGCACGCCGGCGTCGGCGGCCAGGGTGCGCAGCTTGCCCTTGCCGTGCTTGAAGCCGGCCGGCGGGGTCCAGCGGAAGAGCAGGCCGTTCGGGTTGGAGGCGTCCTCGGTCAGGTAGAGGTGGCCGCGCTTCTGGTCCACCACGACCGCCTCGTGGGCGTACCGGCCCAGCGCCTTGATCGGCTGCGGGTCGCGGTTGGCCGCCTGGTCGTACGGGTCCACCTCGAAGATGTAGCCGTGGTCCTTGGTGAAGCCGTTCTTGCCGGCCTTGTCCTCGGTCTCCTCGCCGGACAGCCAGGTGCCCCACGGGGTCGCGCCACCGGCGCAGTTGGTGGCGGTGCCGGCGATGCCGACCCACTCGCGGACCTGCTTGCCGCCGTTCTTCACCTCGACGACGGTGCAGCCGCCGGCCGCGCCCGGGTCGTAGACGTGACCCTCGATCAGCGGCACCGGGTGCGGCCAGTTGGCCCGCGCGCCGGCCAGCTCGTGGTTGACCACCAGCAGGGTGGCGCCGTGCCTGCCCTCGAAGGAGGCGGTGCCGTCGTGGTTGCTCGGGGTGGACTCGCCGGTGACCAGCTTGGTCTCGCCGGTGCGGGTGATGACGCGGTACTTGAAACCGCGCGGGAGCGCCAGGACGCCCTTCGGGTCGGCGATCAGCTCGCCGTAGCCGACGGCGCGGCGGGCCGCGGCGGCGGCCTCCGCCTCGGCGACGCCCTCCCCGCCGACCGGGGCCGCGATGGCCCCCGGGGCGGTGGCCAGCACCTCGGCGCTGCCGGCGATGAGGACACCGGCACCGATGGCGGTCGAACGGTTGACGAAGTCCCGGCGGGACAGCGACATGTTCACTCCTGTGAGTGTGGGAGGGCGCGACGCCCAGCAGACTCGGCGCCCACGGTGAACCTCGGGTGAACCCGACGCCTCGTCAGAGTGGTGATTTGCCTACCGTATTCGAACAACCGGAAGGGGGCCCCTCCGTTCGCCCACTCCCGGTCACCGCCCCACGCGCTCGATCCGCCACTGCTCCCAGGCCGTCAGCCACGCCTCCTCCGAGGCCGGGACCGCCCCCTGGGCCCGCGGCGCACCGCCCAACCAGAGGCGCTCCCAAGCCCGTTGGGCCGGCAGGCTGGGCACCTCGCTGGCGAACACGGTGTAGCGGACGACCTCCTCCACCGCCGCCGCGCCCTCCGGGGTGCCGACCGCCCAGTCGGTGTTCTGGGCCAGCCGGGTCAGGTGGTTGACCATCGCGGTCACCGCCTCCCCGGCCTCCTCCCTGGTCTCCGAGGCCAGCCGCATCTGCTGCCGCACCGCCGCCTCCCAGCGCACCGCCCCGGCCTCGCCGCGCAGCCTCCGGGGCAGCCGCGGCGCCGTCCTGGCCCGGGCCTGCGCGGCCAGCGCCACCGCCTCCTGCACCGCGTGGTCGATCACCGCCCGGTGCGCCTCCAGACCGGCCACCGGCGGGAGCTCGCGCTCCTCCAGCACGGCCAGCCGCTCCTGACGCAGCGCCAGCCGGCGCAGCAGGTCGGTGCGGCCCAGCACGTACCGCTCGAAGTCCTCGATCCGGCGCAGCTCCACCCCGCCCGGCGGCACCCCGCGCCCGGTCACCTGGACGGTCACGCCGTCCACCCGCAGCCGCCCGGCCCAGACCGGCGGGGCGGGCGGGTCGCCGTCCGGGCGGCGGTCCTCGTGGATCTGCAGCGCCCTGGGCTCGCCCTCGACGGTGATCCACTCGCGCAGCGCGCGGACGGTGCCGGGGCCGTCGCCCTCGTCCACCTCCAGCTGCTCGTAGACCCGGTCGCGCTCGTCCTCGACCACGTCCTCCAGCTCGGGCAGCTGACGGTGCTCCGCTCCGGGGCGGTAGGTGCGGACGGTCACGTACGGGCCCTCGACCGAGCTCCAGTCGCCGGAGCGCACCTCGACCCAGCCGAGCCGGCCGTTGCTGACCTCGAACTCGGCGAGCGCGTCGCCGTCCTCGGCACCCTCCGACCGATCCGGCCCCTCGGACCCCTCCGGCCGCTCGCCGTCCGGCGCGGCCCGGTGCAGGCCGTGGGCCTGCTCGGAGCGGTCCACGCCGTAGACCGGGAAGTCGGCGTCCGCGAGCACCCGCCGGCTGTGCTCCTCGTGGTCGGCGTAGAAGTCCTCGGGCTCCTGGGGCCTGGTCGCGTCCTGCCTCTTCATCCTCTGCCGCACCCCCGCGTGCTCGCCTCGCCGTAGGTCGCTCCGCAGCTCGCCCCACGTGCGACGAGTGCAGAACCTGCCCAACCTTACGGGCCCCGGACCTGCCGGGCCATCAGCTTCCCCCGTACGGTTGGCAGCTCGCCGCTCCGGCCCCGTACGCCCGGAAATGTCAGTAGCCTTGCCTACGCTGGGCGGCATGACCGCAGCCACGCCGTTCCCCGCCCGGATCAGCATCGTCACGCTCGGGGTGAGCGACCTCGCCGCCTCCGAGGCCTTCTACCAGGCCCTCGGCTGGCAGCGCTCCGGGGCGTCCAACGAGTCCATCGTCTGGTTCCGCACCGCCGACTCGGCGCTCGGCCTCTTCCCCAGCGAGGAGCTGGCCGCCGACGCGGGCGTCCCGGCCACCGGCGAGCCCTCCTTCCGCGGCGTCACCCTGGCGGTCAACCTCGAGTCCCGCGAGCAGGTGGACGCCGCCATGGCCCACGCCGTCGAGGCCGCCGGGGCCACCGTGGTCAAGCCGCCGACGGCCACCGAGTGGGGCGGCTACTCCGGCTACTTCGAGGACCCGGACGGCCACCTCTGGGAGCTGGCCCACAACCCCTTCTTCCCGTTCACCGAGGCCGGGCAGCTCGACCTCCCCTGAGGGTGCCGGCCCGCCCCCCGGCGGGCACCACTCCCGGAGGAGAACGCCGCGCCGCTCGGGAGGGCACCGTCGCATGGACGCCAACCACTACCACCTGGTCTCCACCTGGCTGCTCCCCGCCACCCCCGCCCGGGTCTACGCCGCCCTCCGCGACGTCGGGCACTACCCCGACTGGTGGCCGCAGATCCGCTCCGTCCGCCGCCTCACCGACCACAGCGGCGAGCTGGTGATCCGCTCCGTCCTCCCCTACTCCCTCCGCCTGACGGCCCGTGAGCAGCTCCAGGACGAGGCCGCCGGACTGCTGGCCGCCGAGCTCACCGGCGACCTGGTCGGCTGGTCCCGCTGGACCGTCCATCCCGACGACCCCGACGGCACCGGCACCGGCACCGGCACCCGGGCGGTCTTCGAGGAGGAGGTCCGCCCCGCCAAACCCCTGATGCGCCGTCTGGCCCCGGTCGCGCGCCCGTTGTTCCTGGCCAACCACGCCGCCATGATGCGCAGCGGCCGCCGCGGCCTGCTCCGCCACCTGGCCGTCTGACGGACCGTCACGGAAATCAATTCCGAGATTAGGCGATTCCTTGGCACGAATGAGGTTGACGCGCGAGGTGATTTCCCTCCGCCAAATGACGCGCGGCGCCCCCCGGAAAGCCGCTCCGGAAATCTGACTGACCGTCTGGTCTCTTTCCCGTATCGACCTCACCGCCAATGAGGACAAGGACGGACAAGCCTCCCCAATCTGGCTTGACCGCCCACTCAAACGGAATGCATCGTTCCCCGTCGACCGCCCGCACGAACCATTGCGGGCCCTTCGGAGGGAACACCGAACTCCATGTCCAAGCAGATACGCCACCGAGGCCTGCCACGGCCGGTCGGACTGGCGGGGCGGGCGGTCGTGGCTGCCACGACCACCCTGGGCCTCGCCGTCCTGTCCGTCCCGCCCGCCCTCGCCGGGACCGCGACCCCGGCGCCCGGCGCGACCACCGCCCCGGCCGCCCAGCCGCCCGCCGAGTCGGCCGCCACCAAGGCGATCCGCGCGGCCTTCGCCGAGGCCAAGCGGACCGGCCGCCCGGTGGTGGTCGACGAGCTGACCACCGAGACCAGCCAGACCACCGCCGACCCGGACGGGCGCACCCTCAGCAGCGACGCCGTCGCCCAGGACGTCCGCACCAAGCGCGACGGCCGGTGGCAGACGCTCGACACCACGCTGAAGGCGAACGCCGACGGCACCGTGACCCCGGCGCTGACCGGCTCCGACCTGGTGCTGTCGGGCGGCGGCACCGGCCCGCTCGCCACCATCTCCACCGCCGACGGCAAGAAGCTCTCGATCAGCGCGCCGTTCACGCTCCCCAAGCCCACCCTGAACGGCGGCACCGCGACCTACGCCTCGGTGCTGCCCGACGTGGACCTCGAGGTGACGGCCCGCCCGGACGGCGGCTGGCGCGACGTGATCGTGGTCAAGACCGCGCAGGCCGCCGCCGACCCCCGGCTGAAGAGCCTGCACTTCCCGCTGCGGACCACCGGCCTGCAGGTCGCCTCCGACCGGGCGGGCAACGTCTCGCTGACGGACGAGGGCGGCAAGGTGCGGATGCACGCGCCCACCCCGTTCCAGTGGGACTCCACCCGGCCGGCCCCTCCGGCGCCGCTGCTCAAGCCGGCCCAGGCCGCTCCGAAGTCGCTCTTCGCCGCACCGGCCGCACCGGCCGCGGCCGACGCGCAGGCCGAGGCCGACCGGTCGACCACCGGCCGCCCCGGCCCGGCGGCCGCGGTGTCCGCCATGGCCGTCACCGCCTCCGCCTCCGAGCTGGTCCTCACCCCCGACCAGAACACCTTCGGCAAGGGCACCGGCCCCTGGTACCTCGACCCCGAGACCAGCGTCGACAACGGCCGGCAGGTCAACGCCCAGGTCCAGGAGAACCACCCGGACACCTCGAACGTGAACACCCTCAGCAGCCTGGGCGTGGGCTACTGCGGCTACTCCGACTGCACCGGCTACGGCCGCTACCGGTCGTACTACCAGCTCTCCACCCCGAACGGCCTGTTCGAGGGCAACGGGCACGGCACCGCCAAGATCAACCGCGCCACCCTGCTGGTCGACGTGCCCGGGGCCTCCTCCCCCGGCACCAAGTCGACCATCAACGTCTACAGCGCCCCGGCCTTCCAGGGCACCACCACCTGGAACAACCAGCCCTGCGGCACCAACGGCAAGATGGTGGGCTGCACCTGGGCGGGCAACTCCGACATCACCGGCACCGGCTCGCTGAGCTACGACGTGACCTGGTGGATGCAGAAGATCGTCAACGAGAAGATCCCCGCCTGGACCATCGGGTTCTCGGCCGAGGACGAGTACGACAAGCTGCTCCGCCACCACCTCGGCGCCAACCCGCACGTCGTCACCTACTACGACATCGCGCCGACCGTCTGGGCCCCGCGCACCACGCCCCAGCCCGGGTACGTCAACGACCCGGTCTACGGCAACCAGCGCAACGACTGCCAGACCCCGGGCGGCAGCGCCTGGAACGCCCCCGGCTGGGTAGGCGCCAACCAGTTCGTCTACCTGCACGCCAACAGCTGGTCCCCGATCGGCGCGAACGTCACCACCAACTACCACATCTGGGACGACAACCAGGCCGGGTGGCACGCCTACCCCAGCGCCGCGGGCGGCTCCTGGAACAGCGACGCCCCGGCCTCGGTCGGCAACCTCACCGACGGCCACCAGTACGGCTGGCTGGCCAACGTCACCGACGGCTCGCTGACCTCCGGCGACACCCCCTGGTGCTACTTCCGCGTCGACAAGACCGCGCCGACCGTCTCGGTCACCTCGACCGACTTCCCCGCCAGCGGCACCGTCAACGCCACCCCGAAGCTGAAGGTCAACCAGCAGGGCACCTTCACGGTGACCTCCAGCGACCCCGCTCCGGGCACCAACCTGCACGCCTCCGGCGTCGCCTGCGTGCGCTGGTCCGCCGACCCGACCCCGGTCACCGGCTGGACCTGCTCCTCGCCGAACGTCGTGGACGCCACCAACACCTTCAAGTTCACCCCGGCCAGCTGGGGCACCAACACCCTCTTCGTCCAGGCGATGGACCGGGCCGGCAACTACAGCCAGCCCTTCCCGTACACCTTCTACGCCCCCTGGAACGCGGCCACCGGCGCTGCGGTCCCCGGTGACCTGAACGGCGACAAGCGGGTCGACCTGCTGCAGGCGGACGCCAAGGGCAACCTGCGGATGATGACCGGCAACACCGACCCGGGCACCGCCGTCTCGGCCCCGCCCGGCCTCGCGCCGGCCGGCAGCACCTGGGACAAGGTGCAGACCTCCCACCTCGGAGCGCTGCGCTCGTTCGGCGTGGACGACGTGCTGGTGCACGTGCCGTCCGCGGTCGACGCCACCAAGTCGCCGTTCCTGTACGTCTACCCGAACAAGAACGACGGCACCTTCAGCACCTCCGGCCTGGTCGGCCGTCCGTCCGGCTGGGTCGCCGCCGACGGCACCCTGCTCGACACCGCGCCGACCGGCTGGAACGCGGACTGGTCGCACGTCAGCCAGTTCACCGCCCTCGGTGCGCCGAAGGCCCTGCTCTCCCCGCTGGACAGCGACCTGGCCAAGGACTACACCTCGGCGGTCACCGTCGAGGACGGCCGGCTCTGGCTCTACCGCTCCAACAGCATCAACAACCTGGACGCCGACGCCACCGCCGTCTCCACCGCCACCACCTGGGGCGGCTACGAGCTCTACGGCCCCGGCGCGGCGAGCGGCTACGCCCAGCCGACCCTGTGGAGCCGCGACGGCAGCGGCACCATCCGCTCCTACGCCGTCAAGACCAAGGGCGACGGCACGCTGGACGTCGGGGCGCTGGCCACCCCGACCGGCGGCACCGTCCTCGGCACCGGCTACACCACGGGGCTCTACCCCAAGATGGGCTCCAACGGCGACCTGAACGGGGACGGCCTCGCCGACCTCTGGGCCCTGGACACCGCCAACCACCTGCGGATCTTCCCCGGCGTGGCCGGTGACTCCAGCAAGCCCACCGCCGTGACCGGGTTCGGCACCGCCACCGACCAGGGCGACGCCCGCCCGTACGTCGACCGGCTGAAGCTGGACACCAGCGCCGGCACCGCCCCGGTCACCACCCCGGACGTCTTCGGCCGGGCCTCCGGCGTCGTCAGCGGCGGCGTCACCTTCCCGACCGACACGGTCAACGGCCGAAGCACCAAGGTGGCCCGGTTCGACGGGGAGAACGGCGAGATCAAGACCCCCGGCCTCGGCGTCGACCCGACCAAGTCGTTCGCCGTCTCGCTCTGGACCAAGCCCGAGGTGCCCACCAAGAAGGACGCCAACGGCAACCTGATCGACGGCGTGGTGATCAGCCAGAGCAACAACGCCGACAGCGCCTTCATGGTCTGGGCCGCCACCCTCGGCGACGGCAACGTCAACTGGCACCTGGGCATGTCCACCGCCGACAACAACGGCTGGCCGTACGACACCACGGACACCCGCAGCGCCGCCGCCCGCGTCCAGTTCGGCACCTGGACCCGACTGACCGTCAGCTACAACGCCCAGACCGGGCAGATGGCGCTGTACGTCAACGGCGCGCTCGCCTCCACCGGCATCCACAAGACCAAGCAGGCCTCCACCGGCCCGCTGGTCCTCGGCCACTACCGCTACCAGAGCAGCGACGCCTGGAACTACTACAAGGGCTCCGTCTCCGACCTCACCGTCTACGACGGCTCGATCGACCCGGGCACCCTGTCCGGCCCGCTCACCGCCGACGCCGCCGCCAACGTCTGCGCCGAGGTCAAGGACGGCCTCACCGCCGCCGGCACCCCCGTCCAGACCCACACCTGCACCGGCGGCGCCGGCCAGCAGTGGAAGGCCCAGCCCAACGGCACCATCCAGCTCGCCGGCCGCTGCCTCGACGCCACCGGCGGCGGGACCGTCAACGGCACCCGCATCCAGCTCTGGGACTGCCTCGGCGGCACCGCCACGCCGAACGCCAACCAGGTCTGGACGATCCGTCCCGACGGCTCGATCTACAACGACAACTCCAAGCGCTGCCTGGACATCCCCAACGCCGTCACGGCCGACGGGAACCAGCTGGAGCTGTACGACTGCAACAGCACCCCGGCCCAGCGCTGGCTGACCCGCCCGGTGGTCTGACCCCCGGAAGGGCCCGGAACGACAGGGAGCCCGGCTCCGCAGGATGTCCTGCGGAGCCGGGCTCCGTGCTTCTCCGGACCGTCCGAATCCATCGACCGGATCCCACGGGTGGACATTTCCCACGGATTCCGGGATCCATTCGGAATATCGGCCGCCCGCGTGGTCAAACCAGCTTGAACTGGCTCCGGATCTCACCGTACTCGGCCGGCGTGACCAGGCACGTGTAGTGACGGCCGAGAAGCTCCGACAGCTCGATTCCGAGCTGCTGCGCCAGCATCGGGGCGCCCGTCCGGAGAGTCCGGGAGGGGTTCTTCACCGCCTGGTAGTGGGCCGTGACGCCGCGGATCTCCACCACCACGTACTCGATGCGCTCGCCCGCATCGACGGCAGCGTGCACGTGCTGGGAATCCACCAACTGCCCGCAGATTCCGCAGAGTTCTTCGTTTCGCGAGGTTTCCATGGCGCCGATCATAGCGCAGGGCTCCTGCCGGGCACAGTGTGCCACCTGCCCGGCAGGAGCCCCGTTCACCAACCCCTGAAATGAGGGCCGGTCATCCCCTCACCATGGGACGGGATGGATTCCTTCGGTCATCCGTCGAATGACCAGATGTTCATTCCTCCATTTCCGTCGGGCCACAGATATTCGAATGTGGACGCGGTGTCCTCGGCGGACAGCCTCATCTGTTTCTGGCACGGGCCGCACGGAGCCTTGGTGCCCGTGATGCGCACCATTCCGCCCTCGGGGACCGGGCTCGCCATGAAGTACGGGTCGTTGTGGATGACGTGGTCCTTCACCATCGGCGCGCCACCGGCGGCCCGGGCGGCCCGGTGCTCCGTGTGAACGGCCTGCCGCGCCCGGCCGACACCGATGGCGGCCTCCTCCGGCGAGGTGGAGCCGCTCCGCAGGCTGTACGTGTCGATCACGTTGCCGTGCGCGTCCGACACCTCCACGTCCGCGAAATGGGTGTCCGAGGTGATCGGGCCGCACTGCTCGGGCAGGTTGGCGTTGTGCACGAGGACCGGCACGCCGCCCGCGAGCACGTAGTAGGTGTGGACCCGGGTGATGGTGAGGTCGTGGGTGACGACCTGCTGGTGGTAGTTGCGGACGTCGAGGACGGTGACCTCGGTGCCGTCGACCTGGCGCAGCCGGTGGCCGGCCTGGAGGTCGTGGGCGTCCACCCACTTCCGGGTGGTGGCGTCCCAGTACGGGTGGTGCCAGGTCGAGGTGAGCTTCACCGGGCCGGCCGAGGTGCCGTCCGGACCCTCCGGACGCAGCACCAGGTCGGTGAAGTCCTCGTCGTCCGGGGTGGTGATGGTCGCGCTGACCGGCTCGGCGGTGGTCGCACCCGACTGCGGGTCGGTGGCGACGACCAGGTCGCCCTGCTGCACCTGCTCGATCGGCTTGGAGCTGCCGTCGGCCAGTCTGACCGGTGTCCCCTCGGGGAAGCTGTGCGGTCTCGGCGTCCAGGTGCAGGCCGAGGCACCACCGCCCTCATCGGCGTGGGTGGCCGCCTGTTCCGCCTCGGAGGCCTCCTTCTCGGTCTTCCGGGCCGTGCTCAGGGCCTCTTCGGCGTCCTTCGCGACGCGCTCGGCACCGCGGATGGCGTCGTAGGCCTTCTCACCCTCCTTCCAGAGCTTGAACGCCTTGATACCGACCTTGACGGCCTTGAAGACCTTGCTCCACGGGACGAAGTTCAGGGCCGTGTTGATGCAGCCCATCACGTCGCCCTTGGTGAAGCAGTCCCGGGCGTCGTTGAAGCCGATCAGGTCGCCGACGACGTCGACCACCTTGCTCATCAGCTCTTCGCGCTGCTGCTTGGCCTTGGCGAGGGCCTCGTCGGCCGCCTGCTTCTGCCGCTGGGCGGCGGCGAGGTCGGCCGCGGCCTTGCTCCGGGTGTCACTGGACGTCGACGTGGTGGTGGTGCCGGGGGCTCCGCCACCGGTACCGGTACCGGTGCCGCTGCTGCCGTTGGTCTGGTTGAAGTAGGCGGTCCAGGCCGCGGCCGACATGCACCGGCCGGCGTCGTCGGGGATGCAGGTCCCGGTCGGGTCGGCGTGGTTGACCGGGTTGTTGTCGGCGTACGCGTAGCCGTTCCAGGACTGCGGGTCGCCCTCGGTGAAGACCGGGTCGGCGGACAGGAACCGGCCGGCGACCGGGTCGTACTGGCGTGCCCCGAGATTGGTGAAGCCCGTGCCCTCGGTGGTGCCGCCGACGAAGCCCTTGCTGCCGGCCCACACACCCGCACCCGGCTGGCTGCCGCGCGGGTTGCCGAAGGGGTCGGTCGGCCGGCGGACCACGGTCAGGGTCGCGGCGTCCATCTGGACACCGTTGGTCCCGTGCGGATCGGCGGCCTGGTAGTAGAGCTTGCCGCCACCGGCGTCGGTCACGCGGGCGATGGTGAGCCCGCCCGGCCCCCCGTAGTAGCGGGTCGACGTCAGGGCCGTGGACGCGACGTCCATGGTGATCTCGTCGATGCCGAGGTTCAGCGTGACCTTGGAGTTGGTGCGGCGGATCAGCTGGTTGCCGCCCGCGTCGTAGACGTAGCTGGTCGGATCGGCGGTCCCGCTCTTGTCGACCTTGGCCACCTTGCCCTGGTTGTCCCAGGTCAGGCTCTTGGTGCCGTCGGTGTCGGTGATCGCCGTGGTCTTGCCGGTCTCGTCGTACGCGTAGGTGGCCTGCTTCGACGTGCCGTTCACCGTGGTCTTGGCGGTGAGCAGCGCGTGCGGACCGCCCGTGCCACCACCCGTGGACGGGTCGGTGGTCTTGGCGTTCGGGCCGGTCGCGAAGGTCTGGTCGACCGTCTTGTCCTTGGCCACCACGCCGGTCACGTCGTGCTGGACGAACTTGGTCCGGTTGCCGGTGAGGTCGTAGGAGTAGGACTGCCAGTACGGCGCCGGCCCACCGACCCGGGTGGTGGCGGTGGCCGCGGTCGGCTCGCCCCCGTTCGCACATCCGCCGATGCCCGGGACCGAGGGCGCCGGAGCGGTGGTGACGGTCCCCTTGTCGGCCCAGGCCGCGGTCAGCCTGCCCAGGTAGTCGTAGGTGAAGCACTGCAGGTCGGTGTTGGTGCCGTCCTGGAGGTCGCTCACCGAGGTGAGCGCCCCGGCCTTGTTGTAGGTGTAGCCGGTCAGGTCGACGTGGGTGGAGCCGGTCTGCCGGTCCAGGGTGGACTGGACGACGCGGCCGGTCCCCTGGTCGAACTGCTGGGTGGAGACGACCTGCTTGCCGTAGACGCCGACGGTGGTGCGGGTCGGGTGGGCGAAGACGTCGTACTGCACGTCGCTGACGAGCGCGTCCTTGCCGCTCGACCCGATGAAGTTGCCGTCGAGGTCGTAGGAGTTGGTGATCCGTTCGGCCAGGTAGCCGGTGGGACCGGTCAGCGTCGTGGTCTTCGGCAGTCCGAGGACGGCGCTGTAGGTGAGTGCGGTGTTGTAGGTGCCGCCGAGGGTCTTCTCGGTGGACGGGATGGAGACGGTGGTCCCGGTGGGCCGGTAGCCGAGGTCGTAGCCGGTGAAGGCACTGGTGTACGCCTGGCCGTTCAGGCCGCCCACGTAGGTGGTCGAGGAGGTGGGCTTGCCCTTGGCCTTGGTGTCGTAGACCCACGAGGCCGTCTGGTTGGCCGAGTTGGTGACGTCGGTCCCGTCGAACTGCGCGGTCTTCCGGCCGAGCAGGTCGTAGGTGAAGCTGGTCGACCTGCCCTTGGCGTCCGTCGCCGTGACCAGGTGACCCGCCCCGTCGTACGAGCTGGTGGAGGTGCCCGTGTCCGGGTCGGTCGCACTGACCTGCTGGCCCAGCAGATCGTAGGTGTAGCGCCACTCGTGGTTGGTCGAGTCACGACGCCAGATCGGCTTGCCCGAGGCGTCGTGGCCGTAGGTGGTGGAGTTGTACGCCCCGGTCGGGGTGTTCCCCTGGTACTGCCGGAGCTCCACCGTCGCGCCGGTGGCGTCGGTGACGGTCGAGGTCGCGTACCCGCCCGCGGGCGGGGTCAGGTCGACCCGCTCGGCGCCCGGGTAGGCGGTGGTGTTCCGCCACTGCTCCTGGGCGTAGGACATGAACTTGGCCGCGGTGATCCGGCCCAGTCCGTCGAACTCGTTCCAGCTCTGGGCCGGCACCTGCGAGTCCTGCGGGCTGAAGATCGTCGAGACCGGGCCCGAGTCCGCGTTGTAGTACGCGGCGGTGGCCTTGATCTGCCAACCGTGCGAGTCGAACTCGGCCTCCGAGATCAACCGTCCGACCGTCCCGAAGGCGGGCGTCGACTGACTCTGCCGCACGCGCCCGAGACCGTCGTAGATCTGGATGCTGCTGGAGTAGCTGCCGTCCTCGCGAATGCTCCGGCTGGTCACCGTGGACGGCCCGGTGGAGCCGTTCAGGGCGTACTCGAAGACCCGGTTGGCGCTCTGCGTGGCCCGGTCCCGGCCCGGCAGCCACACCGAGGTGAGGCGGCCGAAGGCGTCGTAGGCCTCCTCGGTGAGGTGGTTGTTCTCGTCGACCGCCTTGGTCGGCAGGCCGCGGCCCGGGTCCACGGTGGTGGTGGACTTCCAGCCCAGCGGGTTGGTCACCTCGACCGAGGTGGGCAGCTCACCGGTGGCGGGCAGGTAGACCGTGGAGGTCCGGGCGCCGTTGGGGTGGGCGGTGTCCTTGCGGGCGGGGTCGGTGGTCGCGCTCTGGCGGCCGTACGCGTCGTACTCGGCCTGGGCGGTGATCCGGTACTTCGGGGTCCCGTCGGTGTTGTAGGACTCCAGGACCCGGGTCTCGGTCTGGTTGGCCTCGGTCCCGAAGGTGGCGAGGGCCTTGCCGTCGTAGTAGGTCAGCGCGTCCGACACGGTGTTGGCCGCGGTCGGCGTCTGCCCGCAGGGCCCGGCCAGCGTCAGCACCCGGTACGGGAGCTCCATCAGCTGCCCGTTGGAGCCGGTGGCGTAGCTGGTGGTGGTGCACTGCTGCTGCTCGGCGACGTGGGCCAGGTCGCCCTTGACGTCGACGGTGACGACCCGGCCGCCCTTGGTCTCGTCGTAGGTGGCGTCCCGCTGGGTGGTGCGCCAGGTGCCGTCGGAGAGCAGGGCCCGGCTCTTCACCTGGGCGGTGTTGCTGTACCGCGCGGTGACCTTGGGCAGGTTGCCCGTCTGGGTGTGGGTGGCGGTGACGGCGGAGAGCCACGGGGTGGTCAGCTCACCGGAGACCACCTTGGCGCCTGCCGCGGCCGACTCGTAGGTCTGGGTCTCCCGGACGGCGCCCGCGAGCTCCTCGGAGTCCGTGATCGTGGAGCCCCAGCTGTCGGTGACCTGCCCGCCCATGCCGCGCAGGAAGGTGGCGACGGACTTGGTCTTCACCCCGTCGGTGCCGGTGCCGGTGGTGGTGGTGACGGTCTGGTAGCCGCGGAAGTTGTCGTACGTCCGGGTGTCGTCGTCGGCGAACTCGGAGTCGTTGCGGTGCCAGGCGGCGCCGCCGCCGTAGGTGTACTCGGTGAGCTTGGCGACCGTGCTGGTGACCAGCGACTGCTCGCTGATCGAGGCCACCATGACCTTGTGGAACCAGTCGTCGACCGGCTTGGTGTTGGCCGGGGAGCCCGGCGGGACCCACTTGACCGGCATGCACGGCATGGTGTTGCCGGCCTCGGAGGCCGGCATGGTGCCGTTCACCCGCGAGCACTCGACCGGGCGGTAGGTGACGTTGATCCGGCCGCCGGTCTCGGTGGTGATGGAGCTCATCCGGGGGCGGTTGAACTGCGGTGCGGCCGGCACCAGGCCGTCCACCCGGTTGGCCATCTGCATCGCGGTGAACGACACCGCGGGCAGGGTGGCGGAGGTCTGGCCGTTGCTGGCCGTGCGCTGGATCGAGGAGAGCCAGAGAGTGGGCGAGGTGCCGTCACCCGGGTCGGAGAACACCTGGTTCAGCGTCCAGGTGTCCACCACGCGGGCGGCGCCGGCCACCTGGATGGTGGTCTCCACCTTGGTCAGGCGCTTGGAGGTCCAGAACGACGGGCCGTAGTTGGTGCAGGTGCCGGTCGCGGCGCAGGCCTGGTCGAGCGGGGTGTCGGGCCAGGAGGACTGGTTGGCCACCACCCGCTGGGCGTCCGAGCAGGTGATCGAGCCGGCCGCGAAGCAGCGCTCCGAGGTGGTGAAGTCGATCCGGGCGGCGGGCTTGGCCGCGCCCTTGGCGGTGATCTGGTCGGCGAGCCGCTGGCCGTAGGCGATCTGCGTGACGTTGGAGTAGCGGTCGTACGCGGTGCGGGTGCCGGTGCCGTTGTTCTGGCCACCGCCGCGGGCGTAGTAGTTGCCCTCCTTGGCGTACTTGTACGAGATCAGGTTGCCGTGCAGGTCGACGATGTAGTCGAGGTTCCACTGCCAGCCCATCTGGCACCAGGACGCGAGCCCCGTGCCGGAGGAGTAGCAGGGGTCACCGGCGTGCGGGTGGTAGACCGGCACGGTGTTCACCGAGTTGGTGGCGGGGTCGGTGCCGTCGCCACCGGGGAGGTGGTTGGCGCCGAAGTAGTACTGGGTGCCGTCGGTGGTGGTGACCTTGAAGCCCTCGCCGTTCCAGGCGCCGTTGGCGAGCCCGGTCAGCGGGGTGATCTGGGTGCCGTCGTCGCCCTGGAGGCGCAGCACGCCGCTGGTGTCGTCCTTGACCACCGTGCCGGAGTGGCCGGCCAGGTTGAGCTGGAGCGACTGCCCGGCCCAGCACTCGTCGCCGGACATGTCGATGCCGGACTTGAGGCAGGGCTTGTACGAGCGCGAGATCGAGCCGGCCGAGTAGTCCCAGCCGTCACCGATCCAGGAGGACTGCGAGTTGTTCGCCGCCGTCCGCCCGTCCACCGAGGAGGAGTCGTACCCGAGCATCACGCCGGGCGCGGCGCCGCCGATCGAGGTCGGCATGTCGAAGGTGTACGAGTAGGTGAAGTTCCCGGCGTTGGAGCCGGCGCTCCAGGCCGCGGAGGGCGCGATCGGCGTCGCGGCGAAGGAGCCCATCGAGCCGGACGGGGCGGCCTGGGCGGCCAGCACCATCGCACCGCCGCCGACGGGGGCGGCGGCGGGGGCGGAGTCGAGTCGCAGGCCACCGGCGGGCTGCGCGTCCTTCGGCAGCTCCACCTTGGCGGTCAGCCGGCCGGTCCGGGCGTCGAGCACGGAGGGCACCGGGGTGCGCTGCTGGCACTCGGTGCGCTCGGGGGTGGTCAGCGCGCAGGCGGGCAGCTGGACCAGTTGGGCGCGGTCGGCCCAGCCGGTGACGCCGGGCAGGGCCGCGACGTCCAGGGTGACCTCGACCGGACCGGCCTGCGCCGCCGGGTCACCGGCGTTCTCCAGGGTGACCACGGCGCCGGTGGCCCCGGCCGCCTTGGCCCGGTCGGCGTCCAGGACGCCGACCTTCACCGCGGGGTCGCCACCGGCCCGGCCGGCCGCGGCGTCCGTGAGGTACACCGGGAGGTCCCCGGCCTGCCGGGAGGCGGTCCGGCCGGCGGACGGGGAGGCGCCGCCGGTCAGCTTGCGCGCGGCCGCCTGCTCGGGCGAGACGCCGGAGAGCGCGACGGTCGCGGTGCCGCTCTTGGCGGCGGGGGCCTTCGCCCGCCACTCGACCGGCACGCCGCCGTTGGTCTTCTGGCCCTTCTTCTCGGCGGCCTGGCCGGCCACCGAGGCGGTCCGCTCCAGCGGGGTGTTCGGCGGTGTCCACACCTTCGGGTGCGGTCCGCTCGCGGCCAGCGCTTCGGCGGACGGAATGGCCGGAACCGACATCAGAACGGCCAGTGCTATCAGTCCCGCTCCTCGCGGACGGCTTCTCAGCCGCCGCCGGGCGCGTCCGGGCACACGTGGTGAACCCACGAATTCTCCAAAGTTCGTCGCACGACAGAGAAATGACGCCCCGACCGCTGTCGGGGCGTCATCGAAAGAAATTCATGCAGACGCATGAGGCGACACGAACATAGGAAAACCAGGGGGTACACGCCAGGCCTGACCAGGGAATTTGGATACTCCTTTACTCAGGAGCAGCCCTCAATCAGGACAATGACGGCATTTGCTTTACAGGCGCCCGAATGCGAAGGAAATGGGCGGCCGCGCCTGCCCATAGGGACAGGATCGCAGCGCACGCCCTTACCCGCAATGGATTTTGACGACGCGTCAGCCCTTCTGCTGCGAGCGCGCCTTGAAGGCGGCCTTGCGGGCCTCCTTCGCCACCGTGCGGTCCAGGTGGAGCTCGCCGATGGCCTCCAGGACGTCGGCCGTGTACGGGTGGTCGATGCGCCAGAGCTCACCGAAGAAGCTGGCCGGGTTGGCGGTCACCGGCAGCTCCGCGACCAGCCGCCGCAGCACCTCGGCCTCGCCCTCGCTGGTGAGCAGCTGCGCCGCGAAGCCGTCGACCGCGGTCCAGAGCACCATCGAACGCTCCGGCGCCACCACCTGCTCCCCCTGCGCCAGCAGCCAGGCCCGCGCCGCGCCGCCCAGCTCCGGATCGTCCTGCACCTCCACCGCGGCCGCCCGGGCCTGCTCCCCGATCACCTCCAGGGTCTGCACCACCAGCAGCCGCCGCACCGGCGAGAACGCGTCGGCGCCCCGCGCGGCCGCCAGCAGCTCCCGCGCGGCCTGCGCCGGATCCTTGCCCGCCAGCCAGATCAGCAGCTCCCGCTCGGGCAGCACGTTGGCGGTCTCGGTGACGGCGCGGAGCACCGTCTCGGCGTCGCCCTGGGCGAGTTCGCCGACCAGCGGGGCGTCGTAGCCGTCCTCCAGCAGCCACTGCCGCACGCCGTACTGGCCCAGCGGGGTCAGCCGGACCAGGCCGAAGCGGGCCGACTCCTCCTCGCTGAGCTCCTCGTCACCGGCGGCCGGGGAGTCCTCCTCCTCGAACAGCTCGGGATCGATCGGCCGGTGCTCCAGCAGGCCGAGCTCGGCCAGGTCGGCCAGCATCGGGTCCAGAGTGACCATCAGGTCGGTGATGTCGCCGAGCAGTTCCTCGTCCGGCTCCTCCCCCTCGGGCACCACCAGCAGCGCGGCCAGCACCCCGAGCGGGACGGTCTCCTCACCGGGCTCGGCGAAGGCGGTGGTCTCGTAGAGCACCTGGAGCGCCTCGTCGAGCAGCTCGGCCGCCGCCTTGCGGGACTCCTCGACCGCCGAGAGCCGGTCCTCGTCCTCGTCGTCGGCGCCGCCGTCCTCGTCCTCCAGGTCCAGCGAGTCGGCCTCGGCGGCCAGTTCGCGGACGATCCCGGCGGCGGTCAGCCAGAGTTCGAGGACGGTCTCCTCGTCCCCCTGCTCGGCCGCCTCCAGGTCGGGGCCGGGGATGGCCACGTGCTCGCCGGCCTCGGTGGTGCCGATCTCCACCAGGTCCAGGTCGCAGGCGAGCGACCACGCCCGGACGGCCTCCACCTCGGCGTCCTCGCCCTCGCCGAGCCCGATCAGCCGGGCGGCGGGCGCCCGGTCGGCCGCCGGGAGGTCGCCGAACTCGTCCACCGGCCGGTGCGGGGCGGCCCAGCGGGCCAGCTTCAACGCCTGGCCGATCAGCGGCACCGCGAGCGCCGCGTCGGCCAGCTCGCGGTCCGAGGGCAGCTCGACCGGCGGCACCAGCACCGCCGCGTCGTCCTCGTCCGGGCGGCCGTGCGCGGCGAAGGCCCCGTAGAGGTCGGCGAGGTCGTAGTCGGCGGGCAGCAGGCTCTCGGCGGCCGGGCTGTCCGACGGGTTGTCAGGGGTGCTGCGTCGTCCGGCCATCGTGCTGCGCTCTCCCGGTGTGGCGGTGGTCACTGCCGACCGGATGGTGCCGGTCCGTCAACTCAGCGTAGCCGTCCGAGCCCCCGCCCGCCCGGGCCGCACGCCGCGCGCCCCCGCCCCGACCTCGGCACTCGCCCCGGGCCGCCCGGACCTGACGCAGTCCCGGGCCCTACTTGCCGAAGTGGCGCAGACGACACTCCGGAGGGCGATTTGCCACCCTTTCGAACACGTATCCTTCAGCAGGCGCGCGGTACCACAACCCACGGACCGCACCCAGGGCAACGTCGCCCACCCCCTCGTTTTCCCCCGCCCCACCAGGGCTCCGCCGGCAGGCCACCACCCCAGGCCCGGGCCGCCCTCGGTGGTGCCCGGCCACAGGAGACCCCTGCCATGGCGGACCTCTCCCCCGCCGGCGCCGGACTGGGCAGTGCCCAGTTCGAAGGACGCCGGCTCTCGGAGGCCCTGCTCCCCCTGGAGCTCGCACCACGCACGCAGCTCCAGCTCTCCGCGATCAGCCGCTGGAACGCGCTGCGCGGCGTACGCGTCGGCCTGGTGGCCACGGCCCTGCTGCTCCTGCTGATCGGCGCCAACCTGGCCACCCCGATCTACCCGGTGCTGCAGCGTCAACTCGGCCTCACCGCGCTCGACACCACCATCCTCTTCACCGTCTACGTCTTCGCCCTGGTCCCCGTGCTGGCCGCCGTCGGCCACTGGTCCGACCACCTCGGGCGCCGGGCGATGATCCTGCCCGCCGTCGCGCTGGCCGCCGCCGGCGACGCGCTCTTCGCCACCGCCGGCAGCTTCTGGCAGCTGGCCGCCGGCCGCGCCGTCCAGGGCGTCGCCGTCGCACTGGCCACCGGTGCCGCCGGAGCCGCCCTGGGCGACCTGCTCCCCGACCACCAGACCCTGGCCGCCAAGCTCACCCTGGCCTGCTCGGCCGGCGGCGTCGCCCTCGGCCCGGTGATCGGTTCGCTGCTCTCCACCGGCGAGCACCCGCTGCTGACGCCCTTCCTGGTGCACGCGGTGCTGCTGCTGGTCCTCTGCGTGCCGCTCGCCCTGGTCCACCCCCGCAAGCCCGGCGGCCGCCGCCCCGCCGCCGCCCCGCCCCGCATCACCACCCCGGCCCACCTGCGGCCGCGGCGGCTGCGGCTGCCGCAGGTGGGCCGCCGCGAGTTCCTGCTCGCCGCCGGGGCCGGCTTCGCCTCCTACGCGGTCTTCGGCGTCTACCTCAGCCTGGCCCCCGCCTTCTCCGCCAAGCTGCTCGGCAGCAGCTCCTCGCTGATCGGTGCCGTGGTGGCCGCCCTGCTGCTCGGCTCCTCCGCGGTGGCCCAGCTGCTCATCCCGCCCACCTCCGACCGCGTCGTCATCGCCGTCGGCATGGCCGGCCTGGCCCTCGGCCTCGGCCTGGTGGTCACCGCCGCCTGGACCGGCACCGCCGCGCTCCTCTTCCTCGGCAGCGTCCTCGGCGGCGCCTGCCAGGGCGTGGCCTTCCGCTCCCTGTTCACCACCGCCGTCGCCGCGATGGACCCCGAACGCCGCGGCTCGGAACTCTCCACCCTCTGGGTCATCGTCTACCTCGGCTCATCCCTCCCCATCGTCGGCGTCGGCGCCGCGGTCCAGGCCTACGGCCTGCTCCCCGCCGTCTCCGCCTTCGTCGGCCTGGTCGCGGTCGCCTGCCTCGGCCTGGCAGGAGCGGTGCTCCGCCGCGCGGGCGCGCGGGGGAACGGCACACCCGGCTGACGGAAGTGGTCACACCGGGGGCGCGAGGCTCTACCTAATCTGCGGCTCCGCCGCGCGGGCGCGCGGGGGAACGGCACACCCGGCTGACGGAAGTGGTCACACCAGGGGCGCGGGGAACTGCGCGCGGTGGAAAGGCAGCACCGGCAACTGGCTGACGGTGGGTCAGTTGCCGGTGAGCCGCCTTCCGAGCCGCGCAGTTCCTCGCGCCCCTGGCGCCGCTAAGGTGCGCTGTCGTGCGATCACTTCACGTCAAGGCAGCCCTGCTGCTGTCAGCCCTGTTCACCGCCCTGATACCCGGTCAGGCCAAGGCCGCCGCCGTCGAGCCGCCGCTCAAGGTGGTCACCTACAACATCTGCGGCCAGTCCTCCTGCCAGTCCCCGCTGGCCCCCGCCGAGTGGACCGCCGCCATGACGGCGGCACTCACCTCCGCCGACCCGGACGTCGTCAACCTCCAGGAGGTCTGCGCCGGCCAGGCGGACCTGCTCCGCGCCGCCCTCCCCGCGTACACGCTCTCCTACCTCAAGGGCCTCGACCTCAGCCCCACCCAGCGCGGCTGCCAGAAGTGGGGCGGCGTCACCACCTCCTTCGGCGCGGCCCTGCTGGTCAAGACCGTGCACCAGCCGGTCTTCCGCAGCCTGGTGCTCAAGCCGCTCGACCCGGCCCGCGAGCCCCGCCCGCTGATCTGCGCCAACGCGACCGTCGGCACGCACCCCGTCCAGGCCTGCGACGTCCATCTGGACGGCGGCCTCGGCGGCCTGCGCGCCCAGGGTCTCCCGGTGGTGCTGGACCGGATCCAGGAGTGGGGCCAGGGTCGGCCGACCGTGCTGTCCGGTGACTTCAACGCCGACCCGACCGACCCCAACCTCGGGCTGCTCTACCAGGCCCAGGAGGGCAACGGCGGCTTCATCGAGGCCGACCAGCGCGACCGGCTGTACTTCCCGCCTGTCTGCCGCCACCTGACGGACTGCCGCTCCGGCGAGTCGACCACCTTCGACACCGCCCCGAACACCGTCCCGATCGGCGACGACCGCAAGTTCGACTACGTCTTCGGCACCGCCTCCGCCTTCACCACCCCCACGGCCTGGACCGACCCGGCCGGGCACCTCTCCGACCACGCCGTCTACCACGCCGAGCTGACCTGGAGTCAGGACACCGCCGCCCCGTCGGCCCCGCTGGTCTTCAACTCCCCCGGCCTGATCGGCTCCGGCAACGACTGGGTCAACGCGGTCGACCGCACCGCCGGTGACTTCACCGGCGACGGCGCCGCCGACCTGGTGCTGCGCTACGCCACCGGCACCGTCGTGCTCCACCCCGGCGACGGCAAGGGCGGCTTCGGTGCGGCCCGCCAGCTGGCCTCCGGCTGGACCGCCGTCCGCTCCCTGACCGCCGGGTACTTCAACGAGGACGCCCTCGCCGATCTGCTGGTCCAGTACGACGACGGCACCGCCGCCGTCACCGAGGGCCAGGCGGACGGCACCCTCTCCGCCCCGTACCCGCTGCCCGTCCCCGGCGGTCTGCTGAACGCGGTCGACCTCGCCTACGGGCACCTGCTCTCGCCCACCAGCCGTGACCTGCTGGTCCGCTGGGCGGACGACCACTTCAGCGCCCGACCCGTCGTCAAGACCGGTGGCGCGTACGCCGTCTCGGGGGCCGTCACCGTCCGCCCCGGCGGCGCCGACAAGCTCCCCGGCACGGCCGACCTGCTGGCCGGGGACTTCACCGGCAGCGGCTCCACCGCCCTGCTGATCCGCGACACCACCGGGGCGACGGCGCTCTACCCGGCGACCGGCCCGGGCCTGTACGCCACCAAGGTCCCGGTCTCCGACGGCCGGAGCTGGCAGGCGGTCGAGGACCTGGTCGCCGCCGACTTCACCAAGGACGGCAAGGACGACCTGGTCCTCCAGTGGGCCAACCAGTACAGCTCCACCGCCCCCGGCAAGGGCCAGACCGAGTTCCTGCCCTCCACCGGCACCGCCCCGGGCCTGTTCGGCACCCCGGCCGTCCTCAAGTGGGCCTCCGTCAGCCCCTGGGGCAACGCCCCCGACGTGCTGACCGCCGACTTCGACGGCGACGGCAACGCCGACCTGCTGACCCGCCGCCCGCGCTCCCCGCTCCGGCTGAACCTGGGCGTGGGCACCGGCGGCTTCCCGAACGACGCCGCCCACCAGAAGGACTTCGGCCCGAGCGGGAACTGGGACTGGGCCACCGGCCTGGTGGCCGGGGACTTCGACGGCAACGGCACGGTGGACCTGATCGGGTACGACACCTTCCACGCGCTGTTCTACCCCGGCTCGGCCACCACCAGGGGCACCTTCGAGCCCTCCACCACCCTCACCTCTCCCATCGACTGGCGCTTCGTCGCCGACGTCACGGCCGGCCGCTTCGAGACCGGCGGCCGCAGCCAGTTGGTGATCCGTCAGACCGACGGCCAGGTGCTCCGGTACCCCACCCCGGCCTCGGCCGGCGTCCCGGTCACCGCGGCGGGCACGCCGGTCTCCTGGGGCGATGCCACCTCACTGACCGGCGGCGACTTCACCGGTGACGGCAAGGACGACCTGCTGGTCCGCTGGACGGCCGGCAGCGCCTTCGTCTACCCGGGCGACGGCACCGGCGCCTTCGGCGGCTCCCGCCCGGTGCTGGCGGCCGGCGCGCTCTCCGACCTCACCGAGCTCGGCCAGGGCAAGGTCTACGCCACCCAGCCCCCGGTCAACCTCTACCGCTGGTCCGACGGCACCCTGCTGGTCGACCGCAAGCGCACCGCCGACCTGACCGCCCCCGCCACCCCGAAGGCCGCCACCAGCCTGCTGGTCCGCTCCTCCGACGACCACGGCCGGATCGCCGCCTACGAGTACTCCTTCGACGGCGCCCCGCCCGCCACCCTGGACGCCTTCCACAACACCCTGTCCGTCCCGCTGGACGGCCTGACCACCGGCACCCACCGCCTCACCGTCACCGCCCTCGACCCCAGCGGCAACCGCTCCGCCCCGACCGCCTTCGACTTCACCCGCTCCTGACCGAACGCCGAAGGCCCGGATCCCCCACGGGGAGCCGGGCCTTCCTGACGACCACTCAGACGTTGAAGCCGAGCGCGCGGAGCTGGTCGCGACCGTCGTCGGTGATCTTGTCCGGGCCCCACGGCGGCATCCAGACCCAGTTGATCCGGAGGTCCTTGACCAGGCCGTCGGTGGCGGTCTTGGCCTGGTCCTCGATCACGTCGGTGAGCGGGCAGGCGGCCGAGGTGAGGGTCATGTCGATGGTGGCGACGTCGCCCTCGTCGATGTGGATCCCGTAGATCAGGCCGAGGTTGACGACGTCGATGCCCAGCTCGGGGTCGACCACGTCCATCAGGGCCTCGGTGAGGTCCTCGACCGAGACCGTGCCGGCGGTGGTGCCGACGATCTGGACCGGGCCCTCGGCCGGCGTGGTGCCGGCCTCGGTGTCGCTCATGAGTCAGTCCTCATCAGTAGTTCAGTCGTTGACGACGGGGTGCTCGGAGAGCGCCTGGGCGGTGGCGTCCTTCCAGGCCATCCAGCTCAGCAGCGCGCACTTCACCCGGGCGGGGAACTTGGAGACCCCGGCGAACGCGACCGCGTCCTCCAGGACCTCCTCGTCGCCCTCGCCCTGACCCTTGCTCTGCATCAGCTCCAGGAAGGCCTCCTGGATCGCCTGGGCCTCGCCGACCGTCTTGCCGACCACCAGCTCGTTCAGCACCGAGGCGCTGGCCTGGCTGATCGAGCAGCCCTGGGAGTCGTAGGAGACGTCCGCGACCACCGGGCCGTCGAGCTTCACCCGGAGGGTGATCTCGTCGCCACAGGTCGGGTTGACGTGGTGCACCTCGGCGTCGCCGTCGCGCAGACCCTTGCCGTGCGGGTTCTTGTAGTGCTCCAGGATGATCTCCTGGTACATCGAGTCCAGCTTCATGCCGCGCTCACCCCTCAGCCGAAGAAGTTGCGGACGTGGTGCAGGCCGTCGATCAGCGCGTCGACCTCACCCGGCGTCGAGTAGAGGTAGAACGAGGCCCGGGTGGTGGCCGGCACGCCGAAGCGCAGGCAGACCGGCCGCGCGCAGTGGTGGCCGACCCGGACCGCGATGCCCTGTTCGTCGAGCACCTGGCCGACGTCGTGCGGGTGGATGTCGCCGAGCGTGAAGGAGATCGCGGCGGCCCGGTCCACGGCGCTGCGCGGACCGATGATCCGCAGGTCCGGGACCTCCAGCAGGCGCTGCACCGCGTACTCGGTGATCGCGTGCTCGTGGGCGGCGATCTTCTCCATGCCGATGTTCGACAGGTAGTCGATGGCCGCGCCGAGGCCGACCGCCTGGGCGATCGGCGGGGTGCCCGCCTCGAACTTGTGCGGGGCCGGGGCGTAGGTCGAGGCGCCCATGGTGACGGTCTCGATCATCTCGCCGCCGCCGAGGAACGGCGGGAGGTCCTCCAGCAGCTCCTGACGGCCCCACAGCACGCCGATGCCGGTCGGGCCGAGCATCTTGTGGCCGGTGAAGGCGACGAAGTCGGCCTCCAGCGCCTGGACGTCCAGCACCATGTGCGGGGCGGCCTGCGAGGCGTCGATCAGCACCAGGGCGCCGACCGACTGGGCCTTGCGGACGATGGTCTCGACCGGGTTGACGGTGCCGAGCAGGTTGGAGACCAACGTGAAGGAGACGATCTTCGTCTTCTCGGTGATCAGCTCGTCGATGTTGGAGAGGTCGAGACGGCCCTCGTCGGTGAGGCCGAACCACTTCAGCTTGGCGCCGGTGCGCTGCGAGAGCAGCTGCCACGGCACGATGTTGGAGTGGTGCTCCATCTCGGTGATGACGATCTCCGAGTCGGCGTCCACCTTGTACGGCTCGTCGGCCCAACCCAGCATGTTGGCAACGAGGTTGAGGGACTCCGAGGCGTTCTTGGTGAAGATCACCTCATCCCGGCTCGGCGCGTTGATGAACGCCGCGACCTTGTCGCGGGCACCCTCGTAGAGCGCCGTGGCCTCTTCGGCCAGCACGTGCACACCACGGTGCACGTTGGCGTTGTGCCGCTCGTAGTACGCGTTCAGCGCGTCCAGGACCTGGCGGGGCTTCTGCGAGGTGGCCGCGTTGTCCAGGTAGACCAGCTGCTTGTCGTCGTGCAGCAGCCGCTGGAGGACCGGGAAGTCCTTGCGGATCGCGTCAGTGTCCAGGAGCCCGGTCAGCGCCGAGCCGGGATGAATGATCGTCACTCGGAAGCGCCGCCCTTCACATATGCCTCGTAGCCCTCGTTCTCCAGCTTGTCGGCCAGCTCGGCACCGCCGGACTCGACGATGCGGCCGCCCGCGAAGACGTGGACGTGGTCGGGCTTGATGTACCGCAGGATGCGGGTGTAGTGCGTGACCAGCAGGGTGCCGACCTCACCGGTCGAGCGGACCCGGTTGATGCCCTCGGAGACGATCCGCAGCGCGTCGACGTCCAGGCCGGAGTCGGTCTCGTCGAGGATCGCGATCTTCGGCTTGAGCAGCTCCAGCTGGAGGATCTCGTGGCGCTTCTTCTCGCCGCCGGAGAAGCCCTCGTTGACGTTGCGCTCGGCGAAGGCCGGGTCCATGGACAGCGCGGCCATGGCCTCCTTGACCTCCTTCACCCAGGTGCGCAGCTTGGGGGCCTCGCCGCGGACGGCGGTGGCGGCAGTGCGCAGGAAGTTGGAGACCGAGACGCCGGGGACCTCGACCGGGTACTGCATGGCCAGGAAGACGCCGGCCCGGGCGCGCTCGTCGACCGACATCTCCAGCACGTCCTCACCGTCCAGCAGGACGGTGCCGCCGGTGACGGTGTACTTGGGGTGGCCGGCCAGCGAGTAGGCCAGGGTGGACTTGCCGGAGCCGTTCGGGCCCATGATCGCGTGCGTCTCGCCCTGCTTGACCGTCAGGTCGACGCCCTTCAGGATCTCGCGGGGGCCGTTCTCGGCCTCGACGGAGACGTGCAGGTCACGGATTTCAAGCGTTGCCATGTGTACTCAGGACTCCTGGTTGACGGAGACGAGCACATCGTCCCCTTCGATCTTCACGGGATAGACGGCGACCGGCTTGGTGGCGGGCAGACCGTTGGGCTTGCCGGTGCGCAGGTCGAAGCTGGAGCCGTGCAGCCAGCACTCGATCATGCAGTCCTCGACCTCGCCCTCGGAGAGCGACACGTTCGCGTGCGAGCAGATGTCGTTGATCGCGAACACCTCGCCCTCGGTGCGGACGACGGACACCGGTACGCCGTTCAGCTCGACGCGCTTGGGGGTGTCCTCGGCCAGCTCGGACAGCGCGCAGGCTCGGAGAAAGCTCATCAGACGGCCGCTTCCAGCTCGGCTTCGATCTTCTCCATCAGGTGGTCCTGGATCTCCGGGACGCCGATCTGCTGGACCAGCTCCGCGAAGAAGCCGCGGACCACCAGGCGCCGGGCCTCGTCGGCCGGGATGCCACGGGCCATCAGGTAGAAGAGCTGCTCGTCGTCGAAGCGGCCGGTCGCCGAGGCGTGGCCGGCGCCGACGATCTCGCCGGTCTCGATCTCCAGGTTCGGGATCGAGTCGACCCGGGCACCGTCGGTGAGCACCAGGTTGCGGTTGAGCTCGTAGGTGTCGGTGCCCTCGGCGGCGGCGCGGATCAGCACGTCGCCGACCCAGACCGCGTGCGCGTCCTGGCCCTGCAGCGCGCCCTTGTAGACCACGTTGGACCGGCAGTGCGGGGTGTCGTGGTCGATCACCAGGCGGTGCTCCAGGTGCTGCCCGGCGTCCGCGAAGTACAGGCCGAAGAGCTCGGCCTCGCCGCCGGGGGCGGCGTAGCTGACCCGCGGGTGCAGGCGGACCACGTCGCCGCCGAAGGTCACCACGACCGACTTGAGCGAGGCGTCCCGGCCGACCAGGGCGGTGTGCTGGGCGGCGTGCACCGCGTCCCGCTCCCAGTCCTGGATGGAGACGAAGGTGAGCTTGGCGCCGTCGCCGAGCAGCAGCTCGACGTTGGCCGCCCGGACGCCGGTGCCGGTGTGGTTGATCACCACGACCGCCTCGGCGAAGGGCTTGACCTCGACCAGCACGTGCGCGAAGGCGGTGCCGCCCTCGCCGTGCACGTCGATCCGGACCGGCTCGGTGAGCACCGTCTCCTTGGGGACGGTGACGACCAGGGCCTGCTGGAAGGCGGAGAACGCCTGCGCGGCGACCCGGTCCACCGGCTTGCCGGCCTTGCCCAGGCGGGCGTCGTCCCGGCCGACGGTCTCGGCGGTGACGCCCTCGGGCAGGCTCAGCTCGACCTTGTCCTGGCCGGCCGCGCCCTCGGCGGCGGTGCCGTCGTGCAGACCGCCGAGGCGGTGCAGCGGGGTGAAGCGCCAGTCCTCCTCGCGGCCGTGCGGCACCGGGAAGTCGTTGACGTCGTACGAGGGCTTGACCGCGACGCGGGCGTCGATCGGCTGCTTGACGGTGGCCCGGCCGGTGCCGGGGCCCGCGAGCTGGGCGCCGGCACCGGCGGTGCCGACCTCGATCGAACCGGCGGTGGTGGAGCCGGAAGTGTTCTGCTCAGCCATGGCTGTTCGTGGTGCTCTCTTCCTCAAAAAGTCGGGCGGGTGACGGCGGCTGACGGTGGGTCAGCCGACCGAACCCTCCATCTGCAGCTCGATCAGCCGGTTGAGCTCCAGCGCGTACTCCATCGGCAGCTCGCGGGCGATCGGCTCCACGAAGCCACGGACGATCATCGCCATCGCCTCGAACTCGGTCATGCCACGGCTCATCAGGTAGAACAGCTGGTCCTCGGAGACCTTGGAGACCGTCGCCTCGTGGCCCATCGAGACGTCGTCCTCGCGGACGTCGACGTAGGGGTAGGTGTCCGAGCGGGAGATGGTGTCCACCAGCAGCGCGTCGCAGAGCACGTTGGACTTGGCGCCCTTGGAGCCCTCGCCGATCTCGATCAGACCGCGGTACGACGTCCGGCCACCGCCGCGGGCCACCGACTTGGAGACGATGTTCGAGGAGGTGTTCGGGGCCATGTGGACCATCTTGGCGCCGGCGTCCTGGTGCTGGCCCTCGCCCGCGAAGGCGATCGACAGGGTCTCGCCCTTGGCGTGCTCGCCCATCAGGTAGACGGCCGGGTACTTCATGGTGACCTTGGAGCCGATGTTGCCGTCGACCCACTCCATGGTGGCGCCCTCGTACGCGACGGCGCGCTTGGTCACCAGGTTGTAGACGTTGTTCGACCAGTTCTGGATGGTCGTGTAGCGGCAGCGGCCGCCCTTCTTGACGATGATCTCGACCACGGCGCTGTGCAGCGAGTCCGAGGAGTAGATCGGGGCGGTGCAGCCCTCGACGTAGTGGACGTAGGCGTCCTCGTCGACGATGATCAGCGTCCGCTCGAACTGGCCCATGTTCTCGGTGTTGATCCGGAAGTAGGCCTGCAGCGGGATGTCCACGTGCACGCCCTTCGGCACGTAGATGAACGAGCCGCCGGACCACACGGCCGTGTTCAGCGCGGCGAACTTGTTGTCGCCGGCCGGGATCACGGTGCCGAAGTACTCCTTGAAGAGCTCCGGGTGCTCCTTGAGCGCGGTGTCGGTGTCCAGGAAGATGACGCCCTGCTCCTCCAGGTCCTCGCGGATCTGGTGGTAGACGACCTCGGACTCGTACTGCGCGGCGACACCGGCGACCAGGCGCTGCTTCTCCGCCTCCGGGATGCCCAGCTTGTCGTACGTCGCCTTGATGTCGGCGGGCAGGTCCTCCCAGGACTCGGCCTGCTTCTCGGTGGAGCGCACGAAGTACTTGATGTTGTCGAAGTCGATGCCGGTCAGGTCGGAGCCCCAGGTCGGCATGGGCTTCTTGCCGAAGAGCTTCAGGCCCTTCAGGCGCAGGTTGAGCATCCACTCCGTCTCGGACTTCTTCGCCGAGATGTCGCGGACGACGTCCTCGCTGAGGCCGCGCTTGGCGGTGGCACCGGCGGCGTCCGGGTCGGACCAGCCGTACTCGTAGGTGCCGAGGCCCTCGAGCTCCGGGTGCGAAACGGTGTCAGTCATGCGAGGTTCCTCCGCGCGGACGCAGGTACTGGTGGAGTGGACGTACCGGCAGTCGGCACGGCACCGGGCAGCTGGCGGGCGCCAGCTGACGGTGCGGCACCGGGTGCCGGCACATAGGTGGTGCAGACCCCGTCGCCGTGGGCGATGGTGGCCAGCCGTTGCACATGGGTGCCCAGGAGCTGGGAGAAGACTTCCGTCTCCGCCTCGCAGAGCTGCGGGAACTGCTCGGCGATGTGCGCGACCGGGCAGTGGTGCTGGCAGAGCTGGGCGCCGGCCGGCGCCTTGGGGGAGGCCGCCGACGGCACTCGCCGCACCGTGGCAGCGTACCCGTCGGCGCTCAGCGCCTTCGCCAGCGCCTCGGCGCGCTGGCCGGAATCGGCCAGCTCCAGCTCGGCGCGGTAGCGCTCGCCCTGGCGGCCGAAGCGGGCCCGGGCGAAGGCGGCGACCGCCTCCTCGCCCGCCTTGCCGCCGCCCACCGACTCGGAGATCCAGTGCAGCGCGTCGGCGGCGAGCTGGTCGTAGGCCTGGTAGAAGGCGGACCGGCCCGCGTCGGTGAGGGCGAAGACCTTGGCCGGGCGGCCGCGGCCGCGGCTGCCGTAGACCCGCTGCTCGCGCGCGTCGACCAGCCCGGCGGCGGCGAGGCCGTCCAGGTGGCGGCGGACGGCGGCGGCGGTCAGGCCCAGGCGGCTGGCCAGGTCGGCCGCGGAGGACGGCCCGTGGTCCAGGATCGAGCGGGCGACCCTGTCCCGGGTGGCCGGATGGCCGTCCGTCTCCGGGGACGCGGGCACGGCGCAGCCGGGGGCCGCGTGGGCCTCCGGCAGCTGGGCGTGCTCGCGCATGTTTTTCACAACACGATTGTTGCGTAATTCCTTCCGGAGGTTCAAGCCGTGATCCACACCTCACCGATGACATCTGTCACGCAGGTAAGCCTTACCTGACCTGGGATTTGTGATCATCGAGGCCCCGTCCGGGGGCCGGTGCGGGCCCTCTTAGACTCAGCCGCATGCATAGCGAACCAGCGGTCCAGGTCACCGGGCTGGTGAAGAGGTACGGCCCCAAGACGGCCGTGGACGGGCTCGACCTGACCATCGCCCGGGGCAGCGTGACCGCCGTCCTGGGGCCGAACGGCGCGGGCAAGACCACCACCATCGAGACCTGCGAGGGATACCGCCGTCCGGACGCCGGGACCGTCCGGGTCCTGGGCCTCGACCCGGTCACCGAGGCGGCCGCGCTGCGGCCCCGGATCGGCGTGATGCTGCAGTCCGGCGGCGTGTACGCCGGGGCCCGCGCGGTCGAGATGCTGCGGCACACCGCGAAGCTGCACGCCCACCCGCTGGACGTGGACGCGCTGGTCGAGCGGCTGGGCCTCGGCTCCTGCGGCCGCACCACCTACCGCCGGCTCTCCGGCGGGCAGCAGCAGCGGCTGGCGCTGGCGATGGCCGTGGTCGGCCGCCCCGAGCTGGTCTTCCTGGACGAGCCCACCGCCGGGCTGGACCCGCAGGCCCGCCGGGCCACCTGGGAGCTGGTCCGCGACCTGCGCCGGGACGGCGTGACGGTGGTGCTGACCACCCATCACCTGGACGAGGCCGAGGAGCTGGCCGACCGGGTGGCGATCGTGGACGCCGGCAGGGTGATCGCCGACGGCACCGTGGAGGAGCTCTGCCGCGGCGGCTCCGAGTCCGCCCTGCACTTCGAGGCCCCGGCCGGCCTGGACCTCGGCGGCCTGCGCAAGGCCCTGCCGGACGGCGCCCACGCCACCGAGACCTCCCCCGGCAGCTACCGGGTGGAGGCCACCCTCGATCCGGCGCTGCCCGCCACCGTGACCGCCTGGTGCGCCTCGGTGGGCGTGCTGCCCGAGAAGCTGACGGTGCGTCGGCGCAGCCTCGAAGACGTCTTCCTCGAACTGACCGGACGGGAACTGCGATGACCACCTACGAGCCGATGCCGGGTGCCGCCCCGGTCGGGCGGATGCTGCTGGCGCAGACCGCGTTCGAGACCAAGATGCTGCTGCGCAACGGCGAGCAGCTGCTGCTCACCGTGGTCATCCCGACGGTGCTGCTGGTGCTGTTCTCGGCCGTGGACGTGGTGGACGTGGAGGGCCCGGGCAAGCGGGTCGACTTCCTGGCCCCCGGGCTGCTGGCGCTCGCCGTGATGTCCACCGCCTTCACCGGCCAGGCCATCGCCACCGGCTTCGAGCGGCGCTACGGCGTGCTCAAGCGGCTGGGCGCCAGCCCGCTGCCGCGCTGGGCGCTGATGACCGCGAAGACCGGCTGCGTGCTGGTGACCGAGGTGCTCCAGGTGGCCCTGCTCTCGGTGATCGCCCTGGCGCTGGGCTGGTCCCCGCAGGGGAGCCCGCTCGCGGTGGCCGCCCTGCTGCTGCTCGGCACCGCCGCCTTCTCCGGCCTCGGCCTGCTGATGGCCGGGACGCTGCGCGCGGAGGCCACCCTGGCGGCGGCCAACCTGGTGTTCGTCCTGCTGCTGCTGGCCGGCGGCGTGGTGGTGCCGCTGTCCAAGTTCCCCGAGGCCGTCCGGCCGGTGCTGGAGCTGCTGCCGATCAGCGCGCTCTCCGACGGGCTGCGCGGGGTGCTCCAGCACGGCGCCGGGATGCCCTGGGCGGACCTGGGCATCCTCGGCGCCTGGGCGGTACTGGGGCTGGGCCTGGCGGCCCGCTTCTTCCGCTGGGAGTAGCCCTCAGCGCGAGCGGCGGCGTCCGACCAGGACCAGGGCGCCGCCGACCAGCAGCACGCCCGCGCCGGCCAGGGCGATCGGGACGGCGCTTCCGCCGCCACCGGTCTCGGCCAGCTGCGGGGCGCTCGGCTTGGGGCTCGGCTTCTTCGACGGCGTCGCGCTGGGCGTCGGGGTCGGGGTCGGGGTGGCGCTCGGGGTCGGCGTGGGCGTCGGGGTGGGCTTCGGGCAGGGGGCGCTGGTCGCCGTCTTGGTGATCGGGGACTTGGGCTCCTGATCGGTGGTCACCGTGAGGGTGACGGTGAGGTCCTCGGTGTGCGCGGCCACCGGGAACTCCTTGGTGAACGCGGTGGAGAACTTCTCCTCCGTGAGCACCGCCTTGCCGCCGATCTCCAGCGAGACCCGGTTGGTGAACTGCTCGCCGTAGCCGGACAGCCGGACGCTGACCTTGTCGCAGCCGACCGTCCACTCGACGCCGTGCTGCGGCGAGACGGCCGCTGCGCCGCCCGCCAGCAGTACAGGGGCCAGGATCCCCGTCGCCAGTACCGCGCCGAACACCCCACGCTGCCGTGCCATCCGCTGCTCCCTCCCGAACGACCTTGCCCGGCAAGGGTCTTGACTCCCCCGCGCGGACCTTCGAGCGGACTCTACCGGCGGACGGCCGCGGCACCGGCGGGCTTGGCGAAAAAAGTACGCACCCGCCGTTCGATTCCGAACGGCGGGTGCGTGCCCTGCTGACGGCCGGTCAGGCGCGGCGGCCCTTGCGGCGGCGGGTCGCCACCACGACGGCCGCGCCGGCGCCGACGATCACCACGCCGCCGATGGTCAGCGGCAGCAGGCCGCTGGCGCCGGTGAAGGCCAGGCCGCCCCCGGGCGAGGAGGGGGAGGCGCTCGGTGCGGTGCCGCCGGGGGTGGTGGCGGAGCCGGACGGGGTGCCGCTGCCGCCGGCCGAGGGGGTGCCGGAACCGCTGGGCTGCGGGGAGGAGCCGGTGCCCGGGGTGCTCGGCGACGGGCTGGCCGACGGCGAGACCGAGGTGCTCGCGGACGGCGAGGGGCCGGTGCCCGGGGTGCTCGGCGACGGGCTGGCCGACGGGGTCACCGGCAGGCAGCCGGTGAAGGGGTAGTGGTGGGTCTCCGCGCCGCCGGTGCCGACCAGCGACTTGGCGATGACGGAGCCGTTGACCGGGCCGCCCTTGCCGAGGTCGAAGTGGGCGTTGGGGGCGAGCACGCTGCCCGGCCAGGCGTTGCCGCTGTTCTTGACGACCTGGGTGGCGGTCGGGAAGTTCCAGAGCAGCTTCTCGCGGACGGCGCCGCCCGCGACGCTCTGCAGCTTGTCGTCCAGCACGCCGTTGAGCAGGAACCCGGTGGTGCCGGCCTTGGCCTGGTCGTAGGAGCCGCCGGTCACCGTGACGACGGTGACGGCGCCGGCCGGGACGGTCAGGTGGACCTCCTTGGCCTTCTCCAACTGCTCGGCGGGGACGACGAAGTGGTTGAGCTTCTGGTCGGTGCCGGTGAGGCGCAGCGCGTTGCCGTCGGTGACGGCCTTGCCGTTGGCGGGCGCGGCGGCCAGCTGGGTGGAGGCGGCCCGCAGCTTGGCGAACTCGGCGGCGAAGTCGATCGGGGACGGGCCCTTGGCGATCTTGCCCTGGTGCGCCTCCAGCTTGCCCGTCAGGGTGCCGCCGTAGACGCCGTTGCCCTTCATGACCTGGACGTTGCCGGAGACGTTGCCGGCCACCACGAAGGCGTTCTTCCCGGGCAGCCGGTCGATCTGGGCGGCGGTCAGCTCGTTGCCGACGGTGAAGGTGCCGCTGAAGTTGCCGCCGACGGCGACCGCGCCCTCGGCGTCGGGGCTGTGCGAGTCGTCGCCCTCGATGAACTCGCCGTAGAGGTTGGCCACGCCGAGGCCGGCGCACTGGTCCCCGTTCGGGACCGCGGAGGCCGTCGGGACGGTGAGGGGGGCGAGGGCGAGCGAGCTGCCGAGGAGGAGTGCGGCGGCGGGCACGGATATGCGCATGTGCAGGATCTCCGCTGTGGGTGCGGCCATGACGGAACACGGGTCAAGGCGCACTCTTTCCAGCCAACCCCCGACTGGTCAAGACCAATGTCGCGAATGCCCGAGACTGCCCCTGAATGCCCTGCAGTTCGGGAGAGTTGACGCTTTATGAGGATGAAACGGGCACTCCCCCGATCTGACGGTGGCCCGCCAGCCTTGGGGTGTACGTAATCTCGATCCGGTCACAAGGAAGGCGCAGAACCCCTCAGATCGGACATTGACGGTCAATCAGCCGACGGGGCTGCACTAGCGTCAGCCACGGTGACCACCTCTCCCCTCCTCGGCGCCCTCCCCCAGGCGCCCGTGCCGGCCACCATCCGGGTCGACGGGGCGGTCGCACCGGCCACCACCCCGGCCCGCTGAACCTCCCCGCCCGCGGCACCGCCTCCCCCCGCACCGCCCGCTCCGTCCTCACCGCGCAGGAACCGCCCATGTCCAGCCACCCGCAGCACATCGAAACCGTCCAGCTGCGCGTCCTACCGCAGCCCCGCATCCCCGAGGAGTGGCAGCTCCCCGAGCCTGCCGCCGCCGGGCCCGAGGCCGAGCCCGAGCCCGCCCCGGTGAAGCGCGGCGGCGGCCGCGACCGCTACCTCGACCTGCTCCGCGCCCTCGCGCTGGGCCGCGTGGTGCTCTACCACAACTTCAGCTGGTCCTGGCTGCCGCTGGTCTTCCCGTCCATGGGCGTGATGTTCGCGCTGGCCGGCTCCCTGATGGCCCGTTCGCTGGCCAAGCCCGCGCTCGGCGTGATCCGCGGCCGCCTGCGCCGCCTGCTGCCGCCGCTCTGGCTGTTCGGCGCGGTGATCACCACCCTGTGGATCCTGGACGGCTGGGGCCCGAACTCCGAGGGCCACCCCGGCTGGTGGTGGGGCAAGATGGCGCTCTGGCTCGTGCCGCTCTCCACCCCGCCCTACCCCGTCGGTGACCTGCCCGGCTTCGGCGGGCTGATGGAGCACAGCTGGGGCGAGCAGGTCGGCGTCCCGCTCTGGTACCTGCGGGCCTACCTCTGGTACGTGCTGCTCTCCCCGCTGATGCTGCGCTGCCTGCGCCGCTTCCCGGTGGTCACCGTGCTGACCCCGCTGGCACTGGCGATGGCCAGCGGCTACCTCCCCGAGGACGGCCGGATCTGGGAGACCCTCAGCGACTTCCTGGTCTTCGGCTCCTGCTGGATCCTCGGCATGGCCCACAACGAGGGCCTGCTCAAGAAGCTCCCGCAGTACGTCGCCCCGTCCGTCGCCCCGCTGGTGATGCTGGCCGGCTTCTGGTGGTACACCAGCCGCCCGGTGATCGACCCGACCGAGGTCACCGACCTGGAGAGCGTCCCGGTCGGCCAGGCGATCTGGTCCTTCGGCTTCGTCCTGCTGCTGCTCCACCTCAGCCCGTCGTGGAAGGAGTGGCCGCCGAGGCTGGAGCGCTGGAACGGTCTGATCAGCCTGCTCAACGCCCGCGCCGTCAGCGTCTACCTCTGGCACACCCTGGCGCTGGAGCTCTCCGTGCCGATCATCGACCTGTGCTGGCGCAGCGACTTCCTCTCGGAGAACTTCGGCTGGCTGCTGCGCACCATGTACCCGCAGTTGCTGGTCGGCGTCCCGTTGATCGGCCTGTTCGTCCTCTGCTTCGGCTGGATCGAGGACCTGGCCGCCAAGCGCAGACCCCGGCTGTTCCCCTGGCCCCGCCGGATCAAGGGGAAGAGACGCGCCTGACGACGGGCGGCGCCCTGGTGCATTGATCACGAATAAGGCGAATTACAGTGTCAGGCGTGCGTACCCCCTCCTCCTTGCTCGCCGAGCGCTGGCACCCGACCGCCGAGACCGTCCGCCGGGCCGCGCTGGCCGCGCTGGTGATGAGCGTGGTCATCGTGGTGACCGGCGGCGCCGTCCGGCTCACCGCCTCCGGGCTGGGCTGCTCGACCTGGCCGCGCTGCACCGCCGAGAGCCTGACCCCGACCGCCGAGATGGGCGTGCACGGGGTCATCGAGTTCACCAACCGGATGCTCACCTACGTGCTCTGCGCGGCGGTCGCCTGGGTCACCCTGGCGGGGCGGTGCACCGAGCCCTGGCGGCGGAGCGTCAGCCGGCTGGGCTGGGCCCAGTTCTGGCTGGTGATGAGCAACGCCGTGCTCGGCGGCATCACCGTGCTGACCGGCCTCAACCCCTACATCGTCGGCGCCCACCTGATCGCCGCGATGGGCCTGGTCTGGGTCGCGGTGCTGACCTGGGAGCGGGCCAAGGAGGGTGACGGGGAGCCCGAGCCGCTGGTGCCCCGCCCCGTCCGGCAGCTGGCCGACGTGCTGGTGGTGGCGATGGGCCTGCTGGTGGTGGCCGGAACCCTGGTCACCGGCGCGGGCCACCACCCCGGCGCCTCCAGCTCAGACGGCAAGCCGGTCGCCCGGATCCCGGTGGACTACGACCGGCTCGCCCAGCTGCACACCGACTTCGTCTTCCTGGCCCTCGGCCTGACCGTCGCGGTGATCTTCACGCTGGCCGCCGTCAAGGCCCCGAAGGCCGCCCGCCGCCGGGCCGTCGAGCTGCTGGTGCTGCTGCTCGCCCAGGGCCTGATCGGGTTCGTCCAGTACTTCACCGACGCCCCGGAGATCCTGGTCGGCCTGCACATGCTCGGCGCCGCCCTGGTCTGGATCGCCGCCCTGCGGGTGCCGCTCTCGCTGCGCCACCGCCCGGTGGTGGCCGCGCCCGTGCCGGTGCCCGCCCAGGCCCTGCAGGACGCCTGACGGTACGACGGAGGCCCGGACCCACCCCGGGTCCGGGCCTCCGTCGTACGGTCCGTCAGCCGCCCAGCTGGAGGCCCGCCATGCGCTTCCACTCGTAGCCGCTGGTGCGCACCTTGAGGGCCAGCTCGCCCTCGAAGTCCTCGTGCAGCTTCACGCCGGCCAGCTCGGCGGCGCGCAGGCCGACGGCCTGGCTGGGCGCGACCTGGTCGCCCCAGGAGCCGTCCGCGCCGACCAGCACGATCCGGGTGGCGATGCCGCTGACGTGCTCGACCACGCCCTCGACGGAGCCGCCGTGCTGCTTGGCGAAGCTCTGGATGTTCTTGGCGATGCGCTTGGCACGGCGCTCGGCGCGGGCGTCCGGCGCGGCGGTGGTGGCGGTCTCTGCGCTGCTCATGGACCGCATGCTACCGACGGGTAGTCGGTCTGGCGACGGGATCGGCGTGTGCGGCCGAACACATCGGCGGAGTGCATAGGCTGGCCGGGTGACCTTCCAAGGCTGGCCCGCCGAGGCCTTCGAGTTCTTCGAGCAGCTGGAGACCGACAACTCCAAGCCGTTCTGGCAGGCCCACAAGGCCCGCTACGAGCAGGACGTCCGCGCGCCGATGCTCGCCCTGCTGGACGCGCTGGAGCCCGAGTTCGGGCCCGGCAAGGTGTTCCGGCCGTTCCGGGACGTGCGCTTCAGCAAGGACAAGACCCCGTACAAGACCCACATCGGGGCCTGGCTGGACAGCGGGGGCTACATCCAGCTCTCCGCCGACCACCTGGCCTGCGGCAACGGCATGTACCGACTGGCCACCGACCAACTCGCCCGCTACCGGGCGGCGGTGGCCGAGGACGTGACCGGCGCCGAGCTGGAGCGGGTGATCGCGGCGGTCGAGGCCGGGGGCCTCGCGGTGCACGGGCAGGAGCCGCTGAGGACCACCCCGCGCGGCTTCACCAAGGACCACCCGCGGATCGGGCTGCTGCGCAACAAGGGCCTGGTCGCCTGGCAGGAGTGGGAGCCCGCCGCCTGGATGGGCACCCCGGAGGCGGCGGAGACGATCGCCGGGTTCATCCGCGACTCCCAGCCCCTGATGGCCTGGCTCGACGACCACGTCGGCCCCAGCGAGCTCCCCGCCCGCTGACCCGCCTCCGGCGGGGGTCCCCTGAGGGCGAGTCAGGCACGAAGCCCGCCCGGGGGGCCTCCGCCGTGACGTCACGTCAGCCGATGAACGGGCCCGCCGCGACGACCCGCGACCCACCCCACCCCCGAAAACGCCGAAAGCCCCCCGCAGGGGGCCTCCGCCGTGACGTCACGTCAGCCGATGAACGGGTCCACCGCGATGACCACGAACAGCAGGGTCAGGTAGGTGATCGACCAGTGGAACAGCCGCATCTCCTTCAGCTTCGCCCCGACCACCCCGGCCTTGGCCCGGGCGTGCAGCCCGTGCGCCTCCTTCAGCCAGAAGGCACCGAGCACCGCCGCCGAGACGGGGTACAGCCAGCTGGTGTGCGCCAGCGGCCAGAGCAGCATCGACACGGCGACCATCACCCAGGAGTAGGCGACGATCTGACGGGCCACCGCGAGGTTGCCCTTGAGCACCGGCAGCATCGGCACGCCGGCCTTGGCGTAGTCCTCCCGGACCTTCATCGACAGCGGCCAGTAGTGCGGCGGCGTCCAGAAGAAGATGACCAGGAAGAGCACCAGCGCCGACCAGGACAGCGAGTTGGTCACCGCCGCCCAGCCGACGAAGACCGGCATGCAGCCGGCGATGCCGCCCCAGACGATGTTCTGCGCGGTGCGCCGCTTCAGGCCCAGCGTGTAGACGAAGACGTAGAAGAGGAGCGCGGCCAGCGCCAGCCCGGAGGCCAGCGGGTTGACCAGCAGCCAGAGCCAGGCCGTCGACAGGACGGCCAGCGAGATGCCGAAGACCAGCGCCTCGCGCGGCGAGACCATGCCGGTCACCAGCGGGCGGCGCTCGGTCCGGGACATCACGGCGTCGATGTCGCGGTCGATGTACATGTTGAGCGCGTTGGCGCCGCCGGCGGAGAGGTACCCGCCGACCACCACCCAGACGACCAGCAGTGGGTCGGGCACTCCGCGCTGGGCCAGGAACATCACCGGCACGGTGGTGATCAGCAGCAGTTCGATGATCCGGGGCTTCGTCAGCGCGACGAACGCCCCGACGCGGGCCCCGAACGGCCTGCGGGCAGGGGAAGTCCCCAGCACCCCGGCAGGACGGGATTCAACGGCGGTCACGGACACCCCAACTCACGGTGAATCTTCACAGGCGTCCCCGGAACCAGAACGTGCCGAATCCGTCCGCACTGCGCGTACCACGCCACCTTAGACGCTCCATATACCGGGACCGGCGCCGGGGTCCTCCGGCGAGGCGGAACCGCACACCGCCGGGTGAATCGTGGCAAAGCGGCCGCGTCCCCCGTCCTGCTCACCTGACGGGCCGTCGGACGGGTTCCGCGTGAGGCTGGGAGGTGAGCAGGTGACACGGTCCACCGGAATCCCGGGAGGTACGTCCGGGATGTCCTGCCACGCAGGGTGAAGGCCCGCCCGGGCGGTAGGCTCGCACAGAGAAGCGGGATCAACCCTCCGTGACCGGAACCAACGAGACGTCAGGTCCACAGTGCCGTGGCCGGCCCGGTCCATCACGGGGTCACTCTTCATATGGAAGGAGCCCTGAGAAAGGGTGAGCACCACGCCGAACGCATTCGAGTGGACCGAGCTGGACCAGCGGACCGTCGACACCGCCCGTGTCCTGGCCATGGACGCCGTCCAGAAGGTCGGCAACGGACACCCGGGGACGGCCATGTCGCTGGCCCCCGCCGCGTACGTGATCTTCCAGCGCTTCCTGCGCCACGACCCGACCGACCCCGCGTGGGCCGGCCGTGACCGCTTCGTCCTCTCCCCCGGCCACACCTCGCTGACGCTCTACACCCAGCTCTACCTGTCGGGTTACGGGCTCTCGCTGGACGACCTGAAGGCCTTCCGCGTCGCGGGCAGCCGCACCCCGGGCCACCCGGAGCACGGCCACACCGCCGGGGTCGAGACCACCACCGGCCCGCTGGGCCAGGGCATCGCCAACGCGGTGGGCATGGCGATGGCCGCCCGCTACGAGCGCGGCCTGTTCGACCCGGAGGCGGCCGCCGGCACCTCCCCGTTCGACCACACCGTCTGGGCCATCGTCAGCGACGGCGACCTGGAGGAGGGCATCTCGGCCGAGGCGTCCTCGCTGGCCGGCCACCAGAAGCTGGGCAACCTGGTCGCGCTGTACGACGACAACCACATCTCGATCGAGGGCGACACCGAGACCGCCTTCTCCGAGGACGTGCTCGCCCGCTACGAGGCGTACGGCTGGCACGTGCAGCGGATCACCCAGAAGGCCGACGGCGACGTGGACGTCCACGCGCTGGCCGCCGCGCTGGCCGCCGCGAAGGCCGAGACCGCCCGCCCGTCGATCATCGCGATGCGCACCATCATCGCCTGGCCGGCCCCGGACGCCCAGAACACCGCCAAGGCGCACGGCTCCGCGCTCGGCGACGCCGAGATCGCCGCCACCAAGAAGGTGCTGGGCTTCGACCCGACCAAGACCTTCGAGGTCTCGGAGGCGGTCATCGACCACGCCCGCGAGGTCGTCCAGCGCGGCAAGGCCGGCCGGGCCGAGTGGGAGAAGGGCTTCCACGCCTGGCGCGAGGCCAACCCGGAGCGGGCCGCCGAGTTCGACCGGATCTCCGCCGGCGAGCTGCCGGACGGCTGGGAGAAGGCCGTCCCGGTCTTCGAGTCCGGCAAGGAGGTCGCCACCCGCAAGGCCTCCGGCGACACCCTGAAGGCGCTCGGCGCGGTCATCCCCGAGCTCTGGGGCGGTTCGGCCGACCTGGCCGAGTCCAACCTGACCACGATCGACGAGCACAGCTCCTTCCTGCCGGAGGGGAACCCGCTCAAGTCGGCCTCCCCGTACGGCCGGACGATCCACTTCGGCATCCGCGAGCACGCCATGGGCTCGACCATGAACGGCATCGCGCTGCACGGGAGGACCCGCGTCTTCGGCGGCACCTTCCTGGTCTTCGCCGACTACATGCGCCCGGCGGTCCGCCTCGCCGCGCTGATGAAGCTGCCGGTCACCTACGTCTGGACGCACGACTCGATCGGCCTCGGCGAGGACGGCCCGACCCACCAGCCGGTGGAGCACCTGGCCTCCCTGCGCGCGATCCCGGGCCTGGCCATGGTCCGCCCGGCCGACGCCAACGAGACCGCCGTCGCCTGGCGCACCGTGCTGGAGCGCCAGACCAGCCACCCCGGCCCGGTCGGCCTGGCGCTGACCCGCCAGAACGTGCCCACCTGGGACCGCGAGGTCTTCGGCTCCGCCGAGGGCACCGCCAAGGGCGGCTACGTGCTGGCCGAGGCGTCCGACGCCGCGCCCAAGGTGATCCTGATCGGCACCGGCTCCGAGGTGCAGCTGGCCGTCCAGGCCCGCGAGGAGCTGGAGGCCGACGGCATCCCGACCCGGGTCGTCTCGATGCCCTCGATCGAGTGGTTCAACGAGCAGGACCAGGCCTACCGGGACAGCGTGCTGCCCCCGAACGTGAAGGCCCGGGTCTCGGTCGAGGCGGGCATCGCCCAGGGCTGGCGCGAGCTGGTCGGCGACGCCGGCCGGATCGTCAGCCTGGAGCACTTCGGCGCCTCCGCCGACTACAAGGTCCTCTTCCGCGAGTTCGGCCTGACCGCCGACGCCGTGGCCAACGCCGCCCGCGCCTCGCTGCGCACCGTCGAGGCCGTCTCGCGCTAGTCGCACCCGGGGTGGGTGCCCTCCGCGGGCACCCACCCCTCCCTGACTTCTCATCAGAACAAAAGAGGAATGAGCACCATGACTGACGCACTGAAGCGCCTCAGCGACGAGGGCGTGGCGATCTGGCTGGACGACCTCAGCCGTGACCGGCTGAACTCCGGGAACCTGGCCGAGCTGGTGCAGAGCAAGCACGTGGTCGGCGTCACCACCAACCCGACCATCTTCCAGAAGGCCATCGGCGGCGGCAGCGACGCCTACGCCGGCCAGCTGCGCGACCTGGCGGTCCGCAAGGTCACCACCGACGAGGCGATCCGCATGATCACCACCTCGGACGTGCGCGACGCGGCCGACGTGCTGCGCCCGGTCTACGACGCCAGCAACGGCCGCGACGGCCGGGTCTCCATCGAGGTCGACCCGCGGCTGGCGCACGAGACCGCCGCGACGGTGGCCGAGGCCAAGCAGCTGTGGTGGCTGGTCGACCGCCCCAACGTGCTGATCAAGATCCCCGCCACCAAGGCCGGCCTGCCCGCCATCACCGAGGTCCTCGGCAAGGGCATCAGCGTGAACGTCACGCTGATCTTCTCGCTCGAGCGCTACCGCGCCGTGATGGACGCCTACCTGGCGGGTCTGGAGAAGGCCAAGGCCACCGGCCTGGACCTGTCCCAGATCGAGTCCGTCGCCTCCTTCTTCGTGTCCCGCGTGGACACCGAGATCGACAAGCGCCTGGACAAGATCGGCGGCGAGGCCAAGGACCTGCGCTCCAAGGCCGCGCTGGCCAACGCCCGCCTCGCCTACCAGGCGTACGAGGAGGTCTTCGGCAGCGAGCGCTGGAAGGCGCTGGAGGCGGCCGGTGCCAAGCCGCAGCGTCCGCTCTGGGCCTCCACCGGCGTCAAGGACCCGAACCTCCCGGACACCCTGTACGTCACCGAACTGGTGGCGCCGGGCACCGTCAACACCATGCCCGAGGCCACCCTGGACGCCACCGGCGACCACGGCGTGGTCACCGGCGACACCATCACCCCCAACTACGCCGACGCCAAGGCCGTGATGGACGCCATCGCCGCCGCCGGCGTGGACTACGACGACGTGGTCCAGGTGTTGGAGGACGAGGGCGTGCAGAAGTTCGAGCAGTCCTGGACCGAGCTGCTGGACACCGTCACCGCCTCGCTGGCGTCCTTCGCCGACGAGCACTGACACCCGCTCACACCGACGTTCACGAAGCGGAGTTCACCACCAGTGAGCACTGAAACCTTCCCCGACCTGTCCGGGGCCGAGGGCGAGCAGGGCGAACCCCCGCTCGCGCCCTCGAATCCGCTGCGTGACCCCGCAGACCGACGGCTCCCGCGCATCGCGGGCCCGTCGGGCCTGGTCATCTTCGGGGTCACCGGCGACCTGTCGCGCAAGAAGCTGATGCCGGCCATCTACGACCTGGCCAACCGCGGCCTGCTGCCGCCGGGCTTCTCGCTCGTCGGCTTCGCCCGCCGCGAGTGGGAGGACGAGGACTTCGCCAAGGAGGTCCACGACGCGGTCAAGCAGCACGCCCGCACCCCCTTCCGCGAGGAGGTCTGGCAGCAGCTGGCCAAGGGCATGCGCTTCGTGCAGGGCACCTTCGACGACGACGAGGCGTTCGAGCACCTGCGCAAGACGATCATCGAGCTGGACGAGGCACAGGGCACCGGGGGCAACTTCGCCTTCTACCTGTCCGTCCCGCCCGGCGCCTTCCCGATCGTGGTCAAGCAGCTCAAGAAGCACGGGCTGGCCGACCCGCCGAAGGGCTCCTGGCGCCGCGCGGTGATCGAGAAGCCGTTCGGCCACGACCTGGCGAGCGCCCAGGAGTTGAACCGGATCGTCCACGAGGTCTTCCCCCGTGACGAGGTCTTCCGGATCGACCACTACCTCGGCAAGGAGACCGTCCAGAACATCCTGGCGCTCCGCTTCGCCAACTCGATGTTCGAGCCGATCTGGAACCGGTCCTACGTGGACCACGTGCAGATCACCATGGCCGAGGACATCGGCATCGGCGGCCGGGCCGGGTACTACGACGGCATCGGCTCGGCCCGCGACGTCATCCAGAACCACCTGCTCCAGCTGATGGCGCTCACCGCCATCGAGGAGCCGGCCTCCTTCCACCCCAAGGCCCTGGTGGCCGAGAAGCTCAAGGTGCTCAGCGCCGTCAAGCTCCCGGCCGACCTGGGCAAGCACACCGTCCGCGGCCAGTACGCGGCCGGCTGGCAGGGCGGCGAGGAGGTGGTCGGCTACCTGGACGAGGACGGCATCAACCCCGAGTCCAAGACCGACACCTACGCCGCCATCAAGCTGGAGATCAACAACCGCCGCTGGGCCGGGGTGCCGTTCTACCTGCGCACCGGCAAGCGGCTCGGCCGCCGGGTCACCGAGATCGCGGTGGTCTTCCAGCGCGCCCCGTACCTGCCGTTCGACTCCTACGCGACCGAGGAGCTGGGGCAGAACGCCCTGGTCATCCGGGTCCAGCCGGACGAGGGCGTCACCGTGCGGTTCGGTTCCAAGGTGCCGGGCACCTCCTTCGAGGTCCGCGACGTCACGATGGACTTCGCCTACGGCGAGTCCTTCACCGAGTCCAGCCCGGAGGCGTACGAGCGGCTCATCCTGGACGTGCTGCTCGGCGACGCCAACCTGTTCCCGCGCCACCAGGAGGTCGAGCTCTCCTGGCAGATCCTCGACCCGATCGAGCAGTACTGGGACACCCACGGCAAGCCCGCCCAGTACTCCTCCGGCACCTGGGGCCCCGCCGAGGCGGACGAGATGCTCGCACGAGACGGCAGGAGCTGGCGCCGGCCATGAAGACCGACCTCACCAACACCACCTCCAGCAAGATCAACGCGGCCCTGATGGACGCCCGCCGGGACAGCGGCTCCACCGCGGCCGGCATGGTCCTCACGCTGGTGATCGTCACCGACGAGGGCAGCGCGTACGACGCCCTCAAGGCCGCCAACGACGCCTCCCGCGAGCACCCCTCGCGCACCCTGGCCGTCATCAAGCGGGCCGGCCGCTCCCCGCGCGCCCGGGCCGAGACCCGGCTGGACGCCGAGATCCTGGTCGGCTCCGACGCGGGCTCGGGCGAGACCGTCATCCTCCGGATGCACGGCGAACTCGCCTCGCACGCCCAGTCGGTGGTCCTCCCGCTGCTGCTGCCGGACGCCCCCGTGGTGGTCTGGTGGCCGGAGAACGCCCCGCTGCACCCCGCCCAGGACCCGCTCGGCGCGCTGGCCCAGCGTCGGATCACCGACGCCGTCACCGCCGAGTCCCCGGTCGGCCAGCTGGCCCAGCGGGCCGCCAGCTACACCCCCGGCGACACCGACCTGGCCTGGACCCGGATCACCGGCTGGCGCTCCATGCTGGCCGCCGCCCTGGACCAGCGCCCGGTGACGATCACCTCCGCGGTGGTCGAGGGCGAGTCGTACAACCCGAGCGTCGAGCTGCTCGGCCTCTGGCTGACGACCCGTCTGCGGGTGCCGGTGGAGCGGGTGGTGACGGCCGGTCCGGGCATCACCTCGGTGACCCTGCGGACCGAGGACGGCGACATCGTCCTGGACCGCCCGGACGGCCTGATGGGCACCCTGTCGATGCCCGGTGCGCCGGACCGTCAGGTCGCCCTGAAGCGGCGGGAGACGGCCGAGCTGATCGCCGAGGAGCTGCGCCGGCTCGACCCGGACGACATCTACGCGGCCGCCGTGAAGACGCCGATCGAGCGCCTCAAGGAGCCCAGGTCGGAGCAGGTGACGGCTGCTCCGGTGGTCGAGGCCGCCGTCGCCGCCCCGCCCCGGGTCACCGCCCGGGTCGAGGAGGAGGCACCGGCCGCGACGGCTCCCGTGAAGAAGGCGCCGGCCGCGAGGAAGGTGCCGACCGCGAAGACGGCCACCGCCAAGAAGGCCGCCCCGGCCAAGAAGGCGGCACCGGCCAAGAAGACCGCCACCCGGAAGAAGGCCGGCTCGTGAGCACGGCCGCCACTCCCCAACTGGTGGTCCACGGCGACAAGGAGCTGATGGCGCAGGCGGCCGCGGCCCGGTTGATCACCCGGATCGTGGACGCCCAGGCCGCCCGCGGCACCGCCTCGGTGGTGCTCACCGGCGGCCGCAACGGCAACGCGCTGCTGGCCGCCATCGCCGCGTCCCCGGCCAGGGACGCGGTGGACTGGGCCCGGCTGGACATCTGGTGGGGCGACGAGCGCTACCTCCCCGCCGGGGATCCGGAGCGCAACGCCACCCAGGCCCGGGCCGAGCTGCTCGACGCGCTGCCGCTCGACCCGGCCCGGGTGCACGAGATGCCCGCCTCGGACGGCCCGGACGGCTCGGACGTGGAGTCCGCCGCCGCCCGGTACGCCGAGGAGCTGGCGAAGGCCGCCGGCCGCGGCGAGGTGCCCGAGTTCGACGTGCTGCTGCTCGGCGTCGGCCCGGACACCCACGTCGCCTCGCTCTTCCCCGAGCACCCCGGTGTGCGGGAGACCGAGCTGACCGTGGTCGGGGTCCGGGGCGCGCCCAAGCCCCCGCCCACCCGGGTCTCGCTGACCCTGCCCGCCATCCGGTCGGCCCGCGAGGTCTGGCTGCTGGCGGCCGGCGAGGACAAGGCCGGCGCGGTCGCGCTGGCCCTCTCCGGGCCGGGCGAGCTGCTGGCCCCGGCCTCGGCCGCCCAGGGCACCGTCCGCACCCTCTGGCTGCTGGACAGGGCGGCCGCGGCGAAGATCCCGCCGCAGCTGTACCCGCCCGCCTCGGCCTGACCCCGGGCAAGCGTCAGGGCCCGGTCTCCTCGTGGAGGCCGGGCCCTGCTGCGTGCCTGCTGTGGTCGACGCTCGTTCAGATCTCGCCGCGGAGCTTGGCCAGCGCCTCGGCGAGGATCGCCTCGCCGTCGGCGTCGGTGCGACGCTCGCGGACGTAGGCGAGGTGGGTCTTGTAGGGCTCGTTGCGCGAGGGCGCCGGCGGGTTGTGCTCGTCCTGGCCGGCCGGGAAGCCGCAGCGGGGGCAGTCCCAGGTGTCCGGGATGACCGCCTCCGCAGCGAAGCTCGGCTTGGTCTCGTGCTTGTTCGCACACCAGAAGGAGATCCGGTTGCGGGGGGCGGACTCGCCGCGCTCCGCCTCGCCCATCGGGCCGGCACCGACTCTGCTGCCACGGATGGCGTTGCCACTTGCCACGGTCTGACTCCCTGCGAAGGCTTACTGGTGCGTTGCGATCTCGGCCGCTGCCCGGGAAAGGGGCTGGAACGCCCACGCCCGGTGGCGAAGTCGTCCTAGTGTAAGCAGCGGTTAAGGATCTGTCCGCACCACTCCCGGCACTTCACCGCTTTCGAGCATAAGCCGCGATGCGACGCCGCGTCAGGAGTCCGGCAGTACCCGCGGGACCCGAAGTGTGGTGTCAGCCCTTGTACTTGAGCACCAGGCCGAGCACCACGATGCTGGCGAACCAGCCGATGCCGACGATGATGGTGATCCGGTCGAGGTTGCGCTCGGCGACCGCCGAACCGCCACCGGTGGACATCGCGCCACCACCGAACATGTCGGAGAGACCGCCGCCCTTGCCCTTGTGCAGCAGCACCAGGAGGACCATCAGCAGGCTGAAGACGATCAGGGCAATCGTGAACCCGAGAACCACAGCGGGACCAATCTCTCGTATCTTCGGCGAAGGGGCCGGGCCGCTGACGGCGGTCCCGGCCCCAAAGCCTACGTTGCTGGAGCGGCGTTAGCCTACTGCCTGCTCACGGTAGCGCACGATCTTGACGAACTCGTCGGCGTCCAGCGAGGCACCGCCGATCAGCGCACCGTCCACGTCGGGCTTGGCCATCAGGCCGGCCGCGCTCGAGGACTTGACCGAACCGCCGTACAGCACACGGACCTTGTCGGCCAGCTCGGCCGAGTACAGCTCGCCCAGGCGGACCCGGATCGCGGCGCAGACCTCCTGCGCGTCCTCCGGGGTGGCCACCTCGCCGGTGCCGATCGCCCAGACCGGCTCGTACGCGACCACGATCGACTCGGCGTCGGAAGCCGGGACGCCGTCGAGCGCACCGTCCAGCTGGGCCAGGGTGTACTCGACGTGGGTGCCGGCCTTGCGGATGTCCAGCGGCTCGCCGACGCACAGGATCGGGGTGACCCCGTTCCGGTAGGCGGCCTTGACCTTGGCGTTGACGATCTCCTCGTTCTCGCCGTGGTACTGGCGGCGCTCCGAGTGGCCGATGGCCACGAAGGTGCACTTGAGCTTGGAGAGCATCGGGCCGGAGATCTCACCGGTGTAGGCACCGGAGTCGTGCGCCGAGAGGTCCTGGGCACCGTACTTGAGCTTCAGCTTGTCGCCGTCCACCAGGGTCTGCACGGAGCGCAGGTCGGTGAAGGGGACCAGGACGGCGACCTCGACGGCCTCGTAGTCCTTGTCGGCCAGCGAGAACGCCAGCGCCTGGGTGTGGCGGATGGCCTCGAAGTGGTCGAGGTTCATCTTCCAGTTGCCCGCCATCAGCGGGAGACGGTCCGTCATGTCTCAGTCCTCCAGGGCGGCGAGACCGGGGAGGGTCTTGCCCTCCAGGTACTCGAGGCTGGCGCCACCGCCGGTCGAAATGTGCCCGAACTCGTTCTCGTCGAAGCCCAGGATGCGGACGGCGGCGGCGGAGTCGCCACCACCGACCACGGTGAACGCGTCACTGTCCAGCAGCGCCTGCGCGACGGCCTTGGTGCCCTCGGCGAAGGCCGGGTGCTCGAAGACGCCGACCGGGCCGTTCCAGAACACGGTCTTCGCGTCGGCCAGCTTCTCGGCGAAGAGCCGCTGGGTCTTCGGGCCGATGTCCAGGCCCTCCTTGTCGGCGGGGATCTTGTCCGCGTCGACGATCTCGAAGTCCTCGACCGGGGCGTGGGTCTTGGTGTCCGGGAAGCTGGCGGAGATCGCCACGTCGACCGGGATCACGAACTCGACGCCGGTCTCCTCGCCGCGCTTGAGGTACTCCAGCACGGTGGGGATCTGGTCCTTCTGCAGCAGCGAGATGCCGACCTCGTGGCCCTTGGCCGCGAGGAAGGTGTACGCCATGCCGCCGCCGATCAGGATGCGGTCGGCCTTGCCGAGCAGGTTGTCGATGACGCCGACCTTGTCGGAGACCTTGGAGCCGCCGAGCACCACCACGTAGGGGCGCTCCACCTCCTCGGTCAGGCGCTTGAGCACGCCGACCTCGGTGGCGATCAGGTCGCCGACCGCGTGCGGCAGGCGCTTGGGCAGGTCGTACACCGAGGCGTGCTTGCGGTGCACCGCACCGAAGCCGTCGCCCACGTAGAGGTCGGCCAGGGCGGCCAGTTCGTCGGCGAAGGCACCGCGCTCGGCGTCGTCCTTCGCGGTCTCGCCGGCGTTGAAGCGCAGGTTCTCCAGCAGCGTGACCTCGCCGTCGCCCAGGGCGGCGACGGTGGCCTTCGCGCTCTCGCCCACGGTGTCGGCGGCGAAGGACACCGGCCGGCCGAGGATCTCGCCGAGTCGCACGGCGACCGGGGCGAGCGAGAACTGCGGGTCGGACTCGCCCTTGGGGCGGCCCAGGTGGGAAGCGACGATCACCTTGGCACCGGCCGCGACCAGCTTGGCGATGGTCGGGGCGACGGCGCGGATGCGGCCGTCGTCGGTGATGGCGCCGTTGGACAGCGGCACGTTGAGGTCGGCGCGGACGAACACCCGCTGGCCGTTGACCTGGAGGTCTTCGATCTTCTTCACGGTGGACGGATCTCCTGGGAAGAGGAGGTGGAAGCGGCACGACGGCGGACCGCTCGGCAGTGGCTACCCGGGGGTCCCGACCCGGGTTCGAGACGCAGAGCAGGGGCCCGAACGCGGGGCGTCCGGGCTCCTGCTCACATCACATCAGCTTCCGCTGGATCAGAGCTGGCCACCGACGAGGGTGGTGAGGTTGACCAGGCGGTTCGAGTAACCCCACTCGTTGTCGTACCAGCCGAAGACCTTGACCTGGTTGCCCTGGACCATGGTCATCAGCGAGTCGAAGATCGTGGAGAACGGCGAGTTCACGATGTCGGAGGAGACGATCGGGTCCTCGGTGTACTGCAGGATGCCCTTGAGGGAGCCCTCGGAGGCCTTCTGGAAGGCCTCGTTGACCTCCGCCACGGTGACCTCGCGCTCGAGGGTCACCACGAGGTCGGTGATCGAGCCGGTCGGGACCGGGACGCGCAGCGAGGTGCCGTCCAGCTTGCCCTTGAGCTCGGGGAGGACCAGGGCGGTGGCCTTGGCGGCGCCCGTCGAGGTCGGGATGATGTTGATGGACGCCGCGCGCGCACGACGCAGGTCCTTGTGCGGGAAGTCCAGCGTCACCTGGTCGTTGGTGAACGCGTGCACCGTGGTCATCAGACCCTTGACGATGCCGAAGTTCTCCTGGAGCACCTTCGCGATCGGCGCCACGCAGTTGGTGGTGCACGAGGCGTTGGAGATCACGGTGTGCTTCGCGGCGTCGTACTTCTCGTCGTTGACGCCCATCACGATGGTGACGTCCTCGTCCGTCGCCGGCGCCGAGATGATGACCTTCTTCGCACCGGCGGTGACGTGCTTCTTCGCAGCGTCCGCCTTGGTGAAGATGCCGGTGGACTCGATGACGATGTCCACGCCCAGCTCGCCCCACGGCAGGTTCGCCGGGTCGCGCTCGGCGATCACCTTGAAGGTGTGGCCGTCGACGGTGATGCTGTCGGCGGTGTGCGACACCTCGGCCTGGAGGGTTCCGAGGATCGAGTCGTACTTGAGGAGGTGCGCCAGGGTCTTGGTGTCGGTCAGGTCGTTCACGCCGACGATCTCGATGTCCGCGCCCTGGGACTTAACCGCGCGGAAGAAGTTACGGCCAATGCGGCCGAATCCATTGATGCCTACCCGGATCGTCACGAACCGATCTCCTTAGTGGGTACGTCGGTTGCCCGACGCGATGGAAATGGGATGTCCCCGACCACCTATGACCCTACCCCTCCGGGGCCTGCCTGGGCACATCGCCTCACCGCCGCAGGCCTGCCCTGACGGGCCTCCGGGACCTTGTCAGGGCCTACGTCCCGGCCCCGCAGGGCAGTTGGGCCCGGCCTCCGGGCACCTGACGGGGCGTCGGGTGACACGAAGGCCGGTGTCCACGATGTGGACACCGGCCGTTCGGTGGGTGGGCCCGCTGAGGCTCCGTCAGTTCGTGCCCGACCCGTCAGTTCATCGCCATCTCGTCGGTGAGGCTGGCCTCGGTGCTCGGCAGGCCGAGCTCGGAGGCGCGCTTGTCGGCCATCGCCAGCAGCCGGCGGATCCGGCCGGCCACCGCGTCCTTGGTGAGCGGCGGGTCGGCGAGCGCGCCGAGCTCCTCCAGCGAGGCCTGCTTGTGCTGCATCCGCAGCTGGCCGGCGGCCGCCAGGTGCTCGGGCACCTCCTCGCCGAGGATCTCCAGCGCCCGCTGCACCCGGGCGCCGGCCGCCACCGCGGCCCGGGCCGAGCGGCGCAGGTTGGCGTCGTCGAAGTTGGCCAGCCGGTTGGCGGTGGCGCGCACCTCGCGCCGCATCCGGCGCTCCTCCCAGGCCAGCACCGACTCGTGCGCGCCGAGCCGGGTGAGCAGCGCGCCGATCGCGTCGCCGTCCCGGATCACCACCCGGTCCACCCCGCGCACCTCGCGGGCCTTGGCCGGGATGCCCAGCCGGCGGGCCGCGCCGACCAGGGCCAGCGCCGCCTCGGAGCCGGGGCAGGTGATCTCCAGGGAGGAGGAGCGGCCCGGCTCGGTCAGCGAGCCGTGCGCCAGGAAGGCACCGCGCCAGGCCGCCTCCGCGTCACAGGTCGCGCCCGAGACCACCGCCGGGGGGAGACCCCGGATCGGGCGCCCGCGCCCGTCCACCAGCCCGGTCTGCCGGGCCAGCAACTCGCCGTCCTTGACCACCCGCACCACGTACCGGCTGCCGCGGCGCAGCCCGCCGGGGGCCATCACCACCAGGTCCGAGGAGTGTCCGAAGATCTCCAACAGGTCCTTGCGCAGCCTGCGGGCCGCAATGCCGGTGTCCAGCTCCGCCTCGATCACGATCCGGCCGCTCACAATGTGCAGACCGCCCGCGAACCGGAGGATCGCCGAGACCTCTGCCTTGCGGCAGCAGGCCCGGGTGACGGGGAGCCGGCTGATTTCGTCCTTGACCGCTGCCGTCATCGCCATGGGCCGATCCTTCCATGTGTCCGGAAAATCCGGTCGTACGCAGCCGCCAACAGCTCCCGGTCGTGTCGCGGCGTGCCGTCCGCGGCGGCGACCCGGTCGAGCACCAGTGCGGCACCCATCCGTCCGGCGGCCTTCTCCAGTCCGGCCAGGTCCGCCTGGCCGAAGGCGCCACCGGTGACGGCGCGCTCGTCGACAAGGATCGCATCCACCGAGAGCCCCGGAGCGTGGTCGGCGAACACCTCCAGGTGGCGCTGCGGGGTGAAGCCCTCGGTCTCGCCGGGCTGCGGGGCCAGGTTGAGGGTGAGCAGGCGGCGGGCCCGGGTGTCGGCGAGGGCCGCGGCCAGCTCGGGGACCAGCAGGTGCGGCAGCACGCTGGTGAACCAGGAGCCGGGGCCGAGCACCACCCAGTCCGCGTCCAGCACCGCCTTGACCGCCTCCGGGACGGCCGGGGGCTCCTCCGGCAGCAGCCGGATCGACTGCACCGTGCCGGGGGTGACGGCCACGTGGGCCTGGCCGCGGACGGCGGTCAGCTCGGCCGGGCGGGCCGGGTCGTGCCCGCGCACCTCGGCCTCGATGTCCAGCGGCACCGCCGACATCGGCAGCACCCGGCCCTGCACGTTGAGCAGCTTGCCGACCCAGTCCAGGGCGGCCACCGGATCACCGAGCTTCTCCCAGAGGGCGACGATCAGCAGGTTGCCGACCGCGTGGCCGCCGAGTTCGCCGTCGCCGGTGAAGCGCTGCTGGATCACCTCGGACCAGGTCCGGCCCCACTCGTCGTCCCCGCAGAGCGCGGCCAGCGCCTTGCGCAGGTCGCCCGGCGGGAGCACGCCCAGCTCGGCCCGGAGCCGGCCGCTGGAGCCGCCGTCGTCGGCGACGGTGACCACGGCGGTCAGCTCGGTGGTGAGCCGGCGCAGCGCGGAGAGCGAGGCGGACAACCCCTGACCGCCGCCGAGCGCGGTGATTCTGGGCGCACGCCGCTGCCGCGCCGGTGCCTGCCCCGCCACCGAGTGACCCACCACTGCCACGCCGACCCCAGTCCGTCGTTCCGCCATGCCTGTACGAGCGACAGCGGGGCCGGATCCGTCACTCCCCGGTGGTGGGAACCCCTGTGCCCAGGACGCCGGTGGTCACTCCCTGCCCATGTCGCGGTGGACCAGCACCGTCTCGACGCCGTCCGCGATCAGACGCTTCGTCAGACGCTCGGACATCGCCACGCTGCGATGCTTCCCACCGGTGCAGCCTACGGCAAGGGTCATGTACCGCTTGCCCTCCCGGCGGTAGCCCTCCGTGACGATCTTGAGGAGCTCGGCGTAGCCGTTGAGGAACTCGTTCGACCCCGGCTGCTGGAAGACGTAGTCGGCCACGTCCGGGTCGGTGCCGGTGCGGGCCCGCAGCTCGGGGACCCAGTGCGGATTGGGCAGGAAGCGGCAGTCCACCACCAGGTCGGCGTCGACCGGCAGGCCGTACTTGAAGCCGAAGGACATCACGGTGGCGCGCAGCTCGGGCTCGTCGTGGTCGGCGAACTGGGCGTCGAGCTTGGCCCGGAGCTGATGGACGTTCAGGTCGGAGGTGTCGATCACCAGGTCGGCCTCGCCGCGCAGCTCGCGCAGCAGGTCGCGCTCGCGCTCGATGCCGTCCACGATCCGCCCGTCCGCCTGCAGCGGGTGCGGGCGGCGGACCGACTCGAAGCGGCGCACCAGGGCGTCCTCGGAGGACTCCAGGAAGACCACCCGGAGCCGGACCCCGCGCTTCTCCAGCTCCTCCAGCGAGGTGAGCAGGTCGTCGAAGAACTTGCGCCCGCGGACGTCCACCACCACGCCGATCCGGGGCACCGCGCCCTGGGAGCGGGCGCCGAGGTCCACCATGGTCGGGATCAGGGCCGGCGGGAGGTTGTCCACCACGAACCAGCCCAGGTCCTCCAGGCACTTGGCGGCGGTGCTCCGCCCCGCTCCGGACATGCCGGAGATGATCACCAGCTCGGGGGAGTTCTCTCCGCCACCCGTCTTCTGGGTGGTGCCCCCGTGGTCTGCCGCAGTCACTTCTGGTCCCCGCTCTCGGTACTGCCGAACCTGCTGTCGTCGTCCATGCTGTCGTCAATGATCTCGCCGGTGGCGGTGTTCACCGCCGGAGCGGCGGGTGTACGGACGGCCAACGCCGCCACAACAGTCTCCGCCGTGCGCCGGCCGATGCCCGGCACCTCGCAGATCTCCTCCACGGTGGCGGCCCGCAGCTTCTTCAACGAGCCGAAGTGCTTGAGCAGCGCCTGGCGGCGAGTCTCGCCGAGGCCGGGGACGGAGTCCAGCTCCCCCGCCGTGAGCCGCTTGGCGCGCTTGCCGCGCTGGTAGGCGATCGCGAAGCGGTGCGCCTCGTCGCGGACCCGCTGGAGCAGGTAGAGGCCCTCGCTGGAGCGCGGCAGCACGACCGGGTCGGCCTCGCCGGGCAGCCAGACCTCCTCCAGCCGCTTGGCCAGCCCGCAGACCGCCACGTCGTCGATGCCCAGCTCGTCCAACGCCCGCTGGGCGGCGGCGACCTGGGGCTGCCCGCCGTCGACCACCACCAGCTGCGGCGGGTAGGCGAAGCGCTTGGGGCGGCCGTCCTCGGTGCGCGGGCCGGCCGCGGGCTCCTCCTCCTCGGGCACCGCCCACTCCCCCGTCTGCTCGCGCTCCTGGAGGTAGCGGCGGAACCGGCGGGTGATCACCTCGTGCATGGAGCGGACGTCGTCCTGCCCCTCGAAGCCCTTGATCTGGAAGCGCCGGTACTCGCTCTTGCGGGCCAGCCCGTCCTCGAAGACCACCATCGAGGCGACCACGTCCTGGCCCTGGAGGTGGGAGATGTCGAAGCACTCGATGCGCAGCGGCACCGACTCCAGCTCCAGCGCCTCGGAGATCTCCTGGAGCGCCCGGCTACGGGTCGTCAGGTCCGAGGCGCGCTTGGTCTTGTGCAGCACCAGCGACTGCTGGGCGTTCTTCTGCACGGTGGCCATCAGGTCCTTCTTGTCCCCGCGCTGGGGCACCCGCAGGTCCACCTGGGCGCCGCGCAGGCCGGTCAGCCACTCCTGCACCGGCCCGACCGGATCGGGCAGCGCGGGCACCAGCACCTCGCGCGGCACGGTCTCGGAGCCGCCGCCGTAGAGCTGCTGGAGCGCGTGCTCCACCAGGCCGGCGGTGTCCACGTCCTCGACCTTGTCGGTGACCCAGCCGCGCTGGCCGCGGACCCGGCCGCCGCGGACGTGGAAGATCTGGACGGCGGCCTCCAGCTCGTCCTCGGCCAGCGCCAGCAGGTCGGCGTCGGTGCCGTCGGCGAGCACCACCGCGTTCTTCTCCATCGCGCGCCTGAGCGCGCCGAGGTCGTCGCGCAGCCGGGCGGCCTTCTCGTACTCCATCGCGGCGGCGGCCTGCTGCATCTCCTGCTCCAGCCGGCGCAGGTGGTTGCCCGTCCGGCCGGCCATGAAGTCGCAGAACTCCTCGGCCAGTTCGGCGTGGTCCTCGGCGGAGATCCGGCCCACGCAGGGGGCCGCGCACTTGCCGATGTAGCCGAGCAGACAGGGGCGGCCGATCTGCTGGGCGCGCTTGAACACCCCGTTGGAACACGTCCGCACCGGGAAGACCCGGAGCATCAGGTCGACCGTCTCGCGGATCGCCCAGGCGTGGCCGTAGGGCCCGAAGTACCGCACGCCCTTCTTGTGCGCCCCGCGCATCACCTGGACCCGCGGGAACTGCTCGTTGAGGGTGACCGCGAGCTCCGGATAGCTCTTGTCGTCCCGGTACTTGACGTTGAACCGGGGGTCGAACTCCTTGATCCAGGAGTACTCCAGCTGCAGCGCCTCGACCTCGGTGGCCACCACCGTCCACTCCACCGAGGCGGCCGTGGTGACCATCGTCGCGGTGCGGGGGTGCAGGTTGGCCACGTCCTGGAAGTACGAGGAGAGCCGGGGCCGCAGGCTCTTGGCCTTCCCCACGTAGATGACCCGGCCGTGCCCGTCACGGAACTTGTACACGCCGGGCGAGGTCGGAATGGCCCCGGGAGCGGGCCGGTACGTGGAGGGGTCTGCCATAGTCCCCTACCGTACCGACCCGGACGGACACCCCGGGGCACTGTCCGTCAGCTACGGGCCCTCTCAGGCCCCGATCGCGGTGAGCACCTCCTGCGCGGCGCGGACGCCTTCTGTGGCACCGCCCTCCATGTAGCCCTGGAAGTCGTACGAGGTGTGCTCGCCGGCGAGGTGCAGGCGGCCCTGGGCGGTGCCCTCGTAGCCGGCGCAGGTGGTGAGGTAGCCGACCGGCCAGCAGGAGTAGGCGCCCAGCGTGGTGGGGTTGAGGTGCCAGGCAGAGAGGGTGGCCTTCCCGGTCCAGGCGGCCTTGGTGCCGGGCCAGAGCCGGTCGATCTGGGTGAGCCGGTCGGTGGCCATGGCCCGGGTGTAGGCGGTGCCGGCGTCGGTGAAGGGGGCGCCCGGGGCGAGGGCCCGGGCCGGGGTGCCGCCGTGGTACTGGACCAGGATGCCGCCGGATCCGGGCTGGCCCTTCGTCACGTCCCAGGCCTGCTGGAAGGGCTGGTCGCTGAAGCACTCGCCGCTGGACACCCCGGGCCAGGGGCCGGTGCCGGTCCACGGGCGGCTGCTGGTCTGCATGTTGAGCTTGGTGCAGTAGCCCATGGTCATGTCGGTGAGCACCCGCTTCATCAGCGGGTCGAGACCGGCCCCGGCGAGGTCGACGCGCTGCTGGAGCACCGGCAGCGGCAGGGCCAGGATCGTGTGGTCGGCGGTGACGGTCTTCGTACCGCCGCCGTCCAGCTCGAAGGTGAGGGTCTGGCTGCCGTCCGCGTTCCGGGTGACGGCGAGCAGGGTGTGCCCGGGCTGGACGGTGCCGGCCGGGAGTGCCGCCCGGATCGCCTTCGGCACCTGGTCGTTGCCGCCGGTGACGTGGTAGCGCTCGTCGCTGCCGCCCCAGATGTTGAAGCTGCCGGGGTTGGCCTGCCAGGAGAGCATCAGCAGCAGCGCGTAGGAGGACTGCGCGGTGGTGTCGGCGCCGTACTCGACCGCGTAGGCGACGTCCAACAGGGCGCCCAGGCGGCTGGAGGTGCCGCCGGGGACCCTGGTCTCGATCCACTCCCGCACCGACATCCGGTCCAGGGCCACGGCGGCCTGGTTGTGGTCGGCCCAGGTCGGCGCGGAGCCGCCGGCCTGGATGTCGGCCTTGACGGTCTGCCAGATCTGCTTGAACTCGGCGTTGGCGGTCTCCCTCGGGTAGTAGCCGCCCTGGAACTGCAGGGTCTGCTCGCCGTCCGAGAAGTGCCGGATCGAGGTGGTGGCCAGGCCGAAGCGCCGGCAGAGCCGGAGCATCTCGTGGTGCCCGGTGTCGATCAACTCGGCGCCGTACTCGGAGACCTGGCCGCCGGCCCAGTCGGTCTTGGAGTACATCCGGCCGCCGACCCGGGCCGTCTCCGCCTCGTAGACGGTGGCCGGGATGCCCTTGTCGGCCAGCGTGAGGGCGGCGTTCAGCCCGGAGATCCCGGCGCCGACGATCGCGATCCGGGGCGGGGTGCCCTTGTACTTGGCCGTGTCGGCGACGGTGGCCGCCCGGGCCTTCGGCGCGACGGCGATCCCGGCCGCGCCCAGGCCGAGCGCGGCGGCGCGGGCCAGCAGGGCGCGGCGGGAGGGGCCGTCGGGCTCGGCCAGTGCCTCGTCGCGGAAACCGGCGTACTCGTCAGCGGGCAGCCGCAGCCGCTCGGCGGCGGCGCGGTCGGCGAGGGCGGAGCGGAGCAGGCGGGCGTACGGAGTGCGGGCCATGTGGGGGTGCCTCCTGACGGGGTGTGGGGGGTGCCCGGGCCGTGGGGGCGGCCCGGGCGGGTGGTGACGGCGGGTCAGACCGTGACGGGCTCGCCCGCGGTGCGCTCCTGGGCGTCCTCGACCACCAGGCGGCCCATCACCTCGTACTTGGCCGGGTGCCTGGCCCGCATGTACAGCGCCAGGCCCAGGCCGCCGAGGAAGACGGCGCCGACGATCCACGGGATCAGCTTGAAGAGCAGGGTCTGCGAGGCGGCCCCGGCGGCGGTGTCCAGGTTCGCCACCAGCAGGCCGATCGCGGCGAGCATGCCCAGCCCGCCGAGCAGCGGGGCGGTGAAGGTGCGGAACCAGTGCCGGCTCTCGGGGTGGTTGCGGCGGAAGTAGGCGATCACGGCGAAGGAGCAGAGCGTCTGCACCACCAGCAGCGCCAGCGTGCCGAGGATGGCCATCAGGGTGTAGAGCCCGGCGTACGGGTCCTGTCCGGCGATCCAGAAGCCGGCGACCACGGCCAGCGCGATCGCGGTCTGGGTGAAGGAGGCGACGTACGGCGAGTTGTGCTTCGGGTGGGTGCGCCCCAGCGCCGGGTGCAGGAAGCCCTCCCGGCCGATCGCGTAGAGGTAGCGCGAGGCGCACTGGTGGAAGGCCATGCCGCAGGCGAAGGCGCTGGTCACCATCAACCACTGGAACGCGGTGACGGCCCAACTCCCCAGGTAGGTACGGGCCGGAGCCAGAAACAGGTCCAGCGGGCCGCTGGAGGTGGCCAGGCCGACGGCGGCCTCCGGGGTGTCGGCGGCCAGCACCATCCAGGTGACGAAGGTGTACAGCACGCCGAGCGCCAGCACCGCGACCAGGGTGGCGCGCGGGATGATCCGGCGCGGGTCGCGGGACTCCTCGCCGTACATCGCGGTGGACTCGAAGCCGATCCAGGACCAGAAGCAGAAGAACAGGCCGACGCCCGCGTTCACCCCGGCGAAGGCACCGGTCGGGTTGAGGGTGCCGAGGTGCAGCCCGGACGGGCCGCCGCCGTGCAGCAGGATCGAGGCGGCCAGCAGCACCAGCATCAGCACCTCGCCGACCAGGAACACCCCGAGCAGCTTGGAGGCCACCTCCAGGTCGAAGTAGGAGAGCAGCGCGGTGACCGCCAGCATCGCCAGCGCGTAGACCTGCCAAGGGAGTTCGATACCGAACTGGGCCTCGACGGTCTGCTGCCCGAAGTAGGCGAAGATGCCGACGATGGAGGCCTCGAAGACCACGTAGGCCAGCACCGCGAGCAGCCCGGAGGCCATCCCGGCGATCCGGCCGAGCCCGTGCGAGACGAAGCCGTAGAACGCCCCGGCGGTGGTGATGTGCCGGGCCATCGCCACGTACCCGACGGTGAAGACGGTCAGCACCACCGTCACGAAGAGGAAGCCGGCCGGGGCGTGCACGCCGTTGCCGCCGCCCACCACCACCGGGAGGTTGCCGGTCATCGCCGTGATCGGCGCGGCGGTGGCCAGCGCCATGAAGACCACACCTGCCAGGCCCACCGAATTGGCTCTGAGCCGCTGCACGGTGGGCGGCGCCTGTTGCTCGACTGCGGACACGGTGAACTCCCGGTGGGGCGAGGGGGGATGGGCCCGCCCAGTGTGAGGGCGGTCACGCTCGCCGCGGGACGGTCAGGTTGTAGCCGGGCTCGTTAAAGGATTGACGGCCTGTCACCTGTACGGGGGCGCCACCGGTGCGCGTGGTCGACGTCCCCCGGACGCCTCAGGCCCCCGTGCGGTTCAGCAGGTCCGCCCCCAGCGGCGTGATCGTGTGCAGCACCGCCCCGCCCCGGCGCTGCGTGGTGATCAGGTTGGCGTTGCGCAGCACCGTCGCGTGCTGGCTGGCCGAGGCCGGCGAGACGTTGAGGCGGCGGGCCAGTTCGGTGGTGGTGCAGCCGTCCGTCACCACGTCCAGCGCCGCGGCCCGGGTACGGCCGAGCAGTGCGGTGAGGGAGTGCCGGGACGTCGGGTCCGGGCTGAACAGGCCCGCCCCGGTCAGCGGGTCCCGCACCGTCGGGAAGGCCAGCACGTGGGGCGCGTCCGGGTCCGTGGTGTCGGTCAGCAGCACCGGCGGGTCCGCCAGGAAGACCATCGGCGCCAGCACCAGCCCGCGGCCGCCCAGCGGGATGTCCAGGCTCCTCGGGTAGGTGACCTCCAGGACGGGGGCGCGCCAGCGGATGAGGGGGGAGCAGAAGGTGTCGAGCAACTGCTCCACGCCGCCGTCCAGCAGGGTGCGGGCCAGGTCGGCCCGGACGGCGTCCAGGTGGGCGCGGATCCGGCCCCAGTACGGGCCGACGGTGGCGTCGTGGGTGGCCCGCAGCGAGTCGGCCAGCCGCTGACGGGCGCCCAGGTCGCCCTCCAGCAGGGCGCGGACCCACCGCGGGTCAGCCTGCGGGGTGGCGACGTGCCCGAGTTCCAGCCGGACCAGTTCGTCCGGGGCGCCGAGCAGCCGCTCGATGCCGGCCTCCACCGAGGGGTCGCTGCCGGTGAGCGCCCCGAGGTCCAGCCGGGGCCCGGGGCCGTTCACCAACGAGGCCAGCGGCCGCAGCTCCTCGGCCAGCTGCCCGCCGAACTGCCGCCGCCAGGGCCGGAACTGGGCACAGCTGGTGGCCCCGGTGAGCTTGGCCAGCCCGTGGAAGGTCTCCGCCAGCGGGCCCATGGTGGGCGCCACCCGCACGCGCGCCAGGTCATCCGCCGTCAGATGGATACGCAGCACCTTTAAGCCTCCCCCGAAACCCCTGGTCAGTGCCCCCGCCGACCCCGCAGGATCGTCCCTGTCGCCGCTGCCCGGTACGGGGGTACGGACAGCGGAGCGGCCCGGCCACGCCTCCCCAACGGCGCGGCCGGGCCCCGAACGCCTCCGGTCACTTGGTGACCTGGAAGGCCCCGTCCTTGACCGCGACCTGGTACTGCGGCAGCGGGCTGGGCGCCGGACCGTCCTTGACCGCACCGTCGGCGATCGCGAACTTGCTGTAGTGGCACGGGCAGTTGACGGTGCCCTCCTTGACCTCGTCCACCACGCAGCCGGCGTGGGTGCACTTGGCGCTGAAGGCCCTGTACTGGCCCTCGACCGGCTGGGTGACCACGATCTTCTGCTCGCGGTAGACCTTGCCGCCGCCCACCGGGACGTCGGCCACCGCGCCGACCTGCACCGGCCCGGCCGCGGCCGGCTGCTCCGCGGCGGAGGAGCCGCAGGCCGTCACGGCGGCCGCTCCCCCGGCTGCGAGCACCGCACCGCAGAGCAGGGTGCGGCGGCTGGGCCCGGCGGGCGTGGTCTCGGTCATCGGTGAAGCTCCCTCGGCGAATCCGGCTCGGTGCAGGTCCAGTTCGCCGAAGTCTATGCCGGGACGGCGGAAGGGCCGCCCCGTGGGAGCGGCCCTTCTCGCACTGCTGCCGCGGCTACTTCTTCGCCACCGCCCGCTTCCTGGGCGCGGCGGCCTTCTTCGCCGCCTTGGTCGCCTGGGCGGGCACCGGGGCGGCCGGGAGCAGGATGTCCCGCAGGAACTTGCCGGTGTGACTGGCCGTCACGGCGGCCACCTCCTCCGGCGTGCCCTCGGCGACCACGGTGCCGCCGCCGGAGCCGCCCTCGGGACCCATGTCGACCAGCCAGTCGGCGGTCTTGATGACGTCGAGGTTGTGCTCGATGACGATGACCGTGTTCCCCTTCTCCACCAGGCCGTCGAGGACCTTGATCAGCTTGCTGATGTCCTCGAAGTGCAGACCGGTGGTGGGCTCGTCGAGCACGTAGACCGTCCGGCCGGTGGAGCGCTTCTGCAGCTCGGAGGCGAGCTTGACGCGCTGCGCCTCGCCGCCGGAGAGGGTGGGCGCGGACTGGCCGAGCCGGACGTAGCCGAGGCCGACGTCGTTGAGCGTGCGCAGGTGGCGGGCGATCGAGGGGACGGCCTCGAAGAAGTGCATGGCCTCCTCGATCGGCATGTCCAGCACCTCGGCGATGGACTTCCCCTTGTAGTGCACCTCCAGCGTCTCCCGGTTGTACCGGGCGCCGTGGCAGACCTCGCACGGCACGTAGACGTCGGGCAGGAAGTTCATCTCGATCTTGATGGTGCCGTCGCCCGAGCAGTGCTCGCAGCGGCCGCCCTTGACGTTGAAGGAGAACCGGCCCTGGAGATAGCCCCGGACCTTGGCCTCCTGGGTCTCCGCGAAGAGCTTGCGGATGTTGTCGAACACACCGGTGTAGGTGGCCGGGTTGGAGCGCGGGGTGCGGCCGATCGGCGACTGGTCGACGTGCACCACCTTGTCCACCAGCTCGGTGCCGGTGATCCGGGTGTGCCGGCCGGGGACGCTGCGCGCCCCGTTCAGCTCCCGGGCGAGGTGGGTGTAGAGGATGTCGTTGACCAGGGTGGACTTGCCGGAGCCGGAGACACCGGTGATCGCGGTGAAGGTGCCGAGCGGGAAGCCGACCGTGACGTCCTGGAGGTTGTGCTCGCGGGCGCCGTGCACCACCAGCTGGCGCTTCTTGTCCCGCGGGCGGCGGACCGCCGGGGTCGGGATGGAGCGGCGGCCGGACAGGTACTGCCCGGTCATCGACTCCTCGTTGTCCAGCAGCTCCTTGAGCGAGCCGGAGTGCACCACCTTGCCGCCGTGCTCACCGGCGCCGGGGCCGATGTCGACGACCCAGTCGGCGGTCTTGATGGTGTCCTCGTCGTGCTCGACGACGATCAGCGTGTTCCCGATGTCGCGCAGGCGGACCAGGGTCTCGATCAGGCGGTGGTTGTCCCGCTGGTGGAGGCCGATGGAGGGCTCGTCCAGCACGTAGAGCACGCCGACCAGGCCGGAGCCGATCTGGGTGGCCAGGCGGATGCGCTGGGCCTCGCCGCCGGAGAGGGTGCCGGCCGCGCGGTTCAGCGAGAGGTAGTCCAGGCCGACGTCGACCAGGAAGCGCAGCCGCTCGTTGACCTCCTTGAGCACCCGCTCGGCGATCTGCTTGTCCCGCGCGTTGAGCTTCATGGCGCCGAGGAACTCGGCGCAGTCGGCGATCGACATCGCGGAGACGTCGGCGATCGACTTGTCGAGGATGGTGACGGCCAGGATCACCGGCTTGAGCCGGGTGCCGCGGCAGGTCGGGCAGGGCACCTCGCGCATGTAGCCCTCGAAGCGCTCGCGGCTGCTGTCGCTCTCCGACTCGGAGTGACGGCGCGTCACGAACGGGATGGCGCCCTCGAACGGCGCGGTGTACGAACGCTCGCGCCCGTAGCGGTTGTTGTACCGGACCTCGACCTGGGTCTTGTGGCCGTACAGCAGTGCCTTGCGGGCCCGCTGCGGCAGCCCGGCCCACGGGATGTCGGTGCGGAAGCCGAGCTCGCCGGCCAGCGCGTCGGTGAGCCGGGAGAAGTACTCCTTGGTGTGGCCCTGGGACCACGGGTGGATGGCGCCCTCGTCGAGCGACTTCTCCTCGTCCGGGATCACCAGCTCCGGGTCGACCTCCATCCGGCTGCCCAGGCCCGAGCAGTCGGGGCAGGCGCCGAACGGCGAGTTGAAGGAGAACGAGCGGGGCTCCAGCTCCTCGAACGACACGTCGTCGTACGGGCAGTAGAGGTGCTCGGAGTACATCCGCTCGCGCTCCGGGTCGTCCTCGGCGAGGTCGACGAAGTCGAGCACCACCATGCCGCCGCCGAGCCGCAGCGCCGTCTCCACCGAGTCGGTCAGCCGGCGCTTGGCGGTGGACTTCACGGTGAGGCGGTCGACCACCACCTCGATGGTGTGCTTCTCCTGCTTCTTGAGCGTCGGCGGCTCGGTGAGCTGGACGGTGGCGCCGTCCACCCGGGCGCGGGCGTAGCCCTTGGACTGCAGGTCGGCGAAGAGGTCGACGAACTCGCCCTTGCGCTCCCGGACCACCGGGCTGAGCACCTGGAAGCGGGTGCCCTCGGGCAGCTCCAGCACGCGGTCGACGATGGCCTGCGGGGACTGCTTGGCGATCGGGCGCGCGCAGTGCGGGCAGTGCGGCTTGCCGATCCGGGCGAACAGCAGGCGGAGGTAGTCGTAGACCTCGGTGATGGTGCCCACGGTGGAGCGCGGGTTCCGGTTGGTCGACTTCTGGTCGATCGAGACGGCCGGGGAGAGGCCCTCGATGAAGTCCACGTCGGGCTTGTCCATCTGGCCCAGGAACTGGCGGGCGTAGGAGGACAGCGACTCGACGTAGCGGCGCTGGCCCTCGGCGAAGATCGTGTCGAAGGCCAGCGAGGACTTGCCGGAGCCCGAGAGACCGGTGAAGACGATGAGCGAGTCCCGCGGCAGGTCGAGCGAGACGTTCTTGAGGTTGTGCTCGCGAGCACCGCGGACGATGAGGCGGTCGGCCACTGCTTCTGGCGCCTTTCTCCGAGGGAGGGTGGCTGGGAAGGGCTGCGTGGCCCACTGCTTGGGACCAACAAGCGCAATCGGGTGAATTCTTCCAGTGTGCGCCCGTCAGCCTACTAGCTCAGGCGTTCGAATAACGACCATGTCCAGCCCGGTCCACCCGAACGAGTGACGGCCCGACCGGGCCCCTGGCGCGGCCCTGCGGAAAACCCGCTGCTCACGCCCGTGGCCGCCGGTAGCGTCCACCGTGTCAACGAGGCGCGGCCCTCCGGGCAACGCCTGCGGCCCTCGGAACCGGGAGTGCTCACCCCACCATGACCGACACCACTGACAACGCCGCCGCGGCCACCCGCGCCGCCGCCGACCTCGCCGCCGTCGAGGCCTCCACCGCGGCCCTCCTCCGGGTCGCCGCCGAACTCGACCCCGAGCAGGTGCCGCAGCCCTCCGGCCTCCCCGGCTGGACCCGGGGGCACGTGCTGGCCCACCTCTCCCGCAACGCCGACTCCCTGGTCAACCTGCTGGACAACGCCTCCACCGGCAGCGACACCCCGCAGTACGCCTCCCACGAGGCCCGCGAGCAGGACATCGAGCGGGACGCCCCGCGCCCGCTGGCCGAGCACTGGGACGACCTGCGGGCCAGCCACCGGCGCTTCGCCGAGGCCGCCGCCCGGCTCACCGAGGACGACTGGAGCACCCCGCTCAAGCACCGCTTCGGCTACACCTTCCCGGCCCACGAGCTGCCCCGGAAGCGGCTGATGGAGGTGGAGTACCACCTGGTCGACCTGGCCGCCGGCTACACCCCGGCGGACTGGCCGCTCGACTTCGCCTCGGCCGAACTGCCGCGCCTCGCCGCCCTGTTCGAGAAGGCCGACGGCCTGCCCGAGCTCCGCCTGACCGCCACCGACACCGGCGCGACGGCCACCGTGGCGGGCGCCGCCGACGCCCCGGTCACCGTCGAGGGCCCGGTCCGCCAGCTGGTCGCCTGGCTCTCCGGCCGGAGCCACGGTTCGACGTTGTCCTCCTCGGGTCCGCTGCCCACCCTCCCGGCGATGGGCTGAGCGGGCATGATGGGCACCCAGACGGCCACCGAGGAGCGAGGAGCGGCAGCGGGATGACGTACCACGGAGCGGTGAAGGTCGGCGGACCGCCGGACGTGCGGGAGCTGGCCCACCTGATCATCACCAAGGTCGCGGTCGGGCCCCACGACAACAACGCCTACCTGCTGCGCTGCCGGGCCACCGACGAGCAGCTGCTGATCGACGCGGCGGCCGACGCCGAGGTCCTGCTGGAGTCCGTCGGCCCCGAGCTGGCCACCGTCGTCACCACCCACCGCCACCACGACCACTGGGGCGCCCTGGCGACCGTCGTCGAGGCCACCGGCGCCCGCACCGCGGCCGGCCGGATCGACGCCGAGGCCATCGACGTCCCCACCGCCCTCCCCCTCGACGACGGCGACGTGGTCACGGTCGGCCGGGTCGAGCTGACCGTCCGTCAGCTCACCGGCCACACCCCCGGCGCCATCGTCCTGGTCTACGACGACCCCCAGGGCCACCCCCACGTCTTCACCGGCGACTGCCTCTTCCCCGGCGGCGTCGGCAACACCTGGGGCGACCCGGCCGCCTTCGAGACCCTCTACCGCGACGTCACCGAGAAGCTCTTCGACGTCCTCCCCGACGAGGCCTGGGTCTACCCCGGCCACGGCAACGACACCACCCTCGGCACCGAGCGCCCCCACCTCCCGGAGTGGCGCGCCCGCGGCTGGTGACGCCCCTGCGGCAGCGGGCCCCGATCTCCGGGCAGGGGGTCGGGGCCCGTGCCGTTCACCCGTGCCGTTCACCCGTGCCGTTCACCCGTGCCGTTCGCCGGGCGGAAAGCGGCTGCGGGCCGGAGCGGGGCGCTGCCAGGATGCCGGGATGGATGCGATTCTGCGGGCGGGCGGGGAGGTGCTCGGGGCCAGGCTCTCCGAGCCGGTGGACCTGGGGGGATCCCGGCGGAGCACGGTGGTGCGGTGCCGGACCGACGGGGGCGGGACGGTGGTGGTGAAGGCCTTCGGGGACGGCGAGCACGCGCTGCGGGGGTTCACGGCGGAGGCGGCCGGGCTGTCGCTCGGGCTGGCCGGGCCGGGGTTGCTGGGGGTGCACGAGGAGCTGCCGCTGCTGGTGATGGAGGACCTCGGGGAGGCGCCGACGCTGGCGGACGTGCTGCTGGGCGACGACCCGCGGGCCGCCGGGGAGGGGCTGCTGGCGTGGGCCCGCGGCCTCGGGCGGCTGGCCGCCGCCTCGGTGCCGCGGCGGGGCGAGCTCGCGCCGTTGGCGGCCCGGTACGGGCGGGGGCGGCCGCCGTGGGAGGACCTGCCGTGGCTGGCCGACCAGGCTGCGGCACTGCCGGCCCTGCTCGACGACCTGGGGCTGCCCGTACCGGCCGGCCTGGCCGGGGAGTTGGCCGGGATCGCGGCGGTGGGCGCCGACGCCCACCCCGCGTTCACACCGGGCGACACGTGCCCGGACAACAACCTGCTGACGCCCGACGGCCTGCGGCTGATCGACTTCGAGGGGGCCTGCTACCAGTCGGTCTTCCTGACCGCCGCGTACTGCCGGATGCCGTTCTCCACCTGCTGGTGCGTCTTCCGGCTTCCGGACGGCCTGGCCGCCGAGGTCGAACGGACCTTCCGCGACGAGGTGGTGACGGTGTATCCGGAGCTGGCCGAGGACGAGCCCTGGCAGATCGGGATGGCCCAGGCCGTCGCGGTCTGGACGACGGACGCCACGGTGCGGATGCTGGCCGGCGCCGTGGCGCAGGACGCCCCGATGCACCGCACCCGCCGCCCGGTCCCCACCAAGCGTCAGCTGCTGCGGCACCGCTGGGAGACGGCGAGCACCCTGGACGGACTGCCGGCCTTCACCCGGACCGTGCGGCTGCTGCTGGACGCGTACGACTGGGACGTGCCCCCGCTGCCGGGGTACCCGGCGTTCCGCGGCCGGACGGCATGAAGCAGGGCCCCGACCTGAGGTGGGTTGGTCGGGGCCCTGCCGTTCTGGGGGTGGTGGAGCGTCAGGCGTCGATCTCGTCCTTGGACTCCGCCCGCTCGGCCCTCTCCTGCTTCCGGGAGGCCATCAGCGAGGTGATGGTGGTGATCACCAGGACGCCGCAGATGACGCCGAGGGAGACCGGGATGCTGATCTCGGGGACGTGGACGCCGCTCTCGTGCAGGGCGTGCAGCACCAGCTTCACGCCGATGAAGCCGAGGATCACCGAGAGGCCGTAGCTCAGGTGGACCAGCTTCTTGAGCAGGCCGCCGATCAGGAAGTAGAGCTGGCGCAGGCCCATCAGGGCGAAGGCGTTGGCGGTGAAGACGATGTACGGGTCCTGGGTCAGGCCGAAGATGGCCGGGATCGAGTCCAGGGCGAACAGGACGTCGGTGGTGCCGATCGCGAGCATCACGATCAGCATCGGCGTCATCAGCCGCTTGCCGTTCTCACGGATCGTCAGCTTGGTGCCGTGGTACTTGTCGGTCGACGGGAAGCGCTTCTCGATCGACTTGAGCAGGCGGTTCTCCTCGAACTCCTCCTCCTCGTCGTCGCCCATGGCCTCCTTGACCAGCTTGTACGCGGTCCAGATGAGGAAGGCGCCGAAGATGTAGAAGACCCAGGAGAACTCGGAGACCAGGGCGGCGCCACCGGCGATGAAGACCGCCCGGAGCACCAGCGCGATGATCACGCCGACCATCAGCACGCGCTGCTGGTAGATCCTGGGCACCGCGAACTTGCCCATGATCAGGATGAAGACGAAGAGGTTGTCGACGCTCAACGACTTCTCGGTGATGTACCCGGCGAAGAACTCGCCGGCCGGCTGCGAACCGCCGTACCACCAGAGGAACCCGCCGAACAGGATGGCCAGCACGATCCAGACGGTGGTCCAGATCCCGGCCTCCTTGATGGAGACCTCGTGCGGCTTGCGGCCACCGATGAAGAAGTCGGCCACGATCAGGGCGACGAGCACCCCGATCGTCCCGACCCACAGGCCCACGGAAACGTCCACTTAGCTGCTCCTCCGGCAGGTAGGCGAGAGACAGTCATCGTCACTGCCGGAGGTCTCTTCCGCCCGTCGGGCCGGCTCCGCCTGGCCCACGGACCAGCGCCCCGGGGCACCGACTTCGGCGCCCGTGATGACGGGGACACTGCGGGGGAATACTCCCCTCCGTTCCACCGAGGCTAACAGAAGAACCAAGGAAAGGTAAAGAAGGTAAAGAACTCCCCCTGGCGCGCCGTCAGAGGAAGGGCTCGATCGCCGGGAGCATGTCCTGGAAGGTGCGCGCCTTGGCCGGTGCCCCGATCGCCTGCATCCCCCAGCCGCCGACGCCGTCCCGGTAGACCTTGGCCATGATCTGGCCGGTGTGCGGGCCGCCGCCGGTCAGCTCGTAGCGGGCCAGCTCCTGGCCGGTGGACTCGTCCACCAGGCGGCAGTGCGCCTGCTGCACCTCGGCGAAGCTCTGACCGGTGTAGGACGAGACCGTGAAGATCACCTGGGTGATGTGCACGGGGACCTGGGCGAGGTCCACCAGGATCGACTCGTCGTCCTCCGAGCCGACCCCGCCGATCAGGTTGTCCCCGGTGTGCCGGACGGAGCCGTCGTTGCTCACCAGGTGGTGGAAGAAGACCACGTCCGACGGGGTGCGCTCGGCGTACAGCAGCGCGGAGGCGTCGAGGTCGATCTGACGGGTGCGACTGCCGAACAGCCCGCGCTTGGGCGCCGCCTTCCACCCCAGTCCCATCCGGACCACCGACAGCGACTCGCCCGAGCTCTTCTGCAGGCTCACCCGTTGGCCCTTGGCCAGGTTCACCGACACGGCAATGCCCTCTCTCCTCGGCCCGGCCCACCCACCGGACCGGCGCAACGGCGGACACCCCCTTGCCGTCCCCCGGCCGAGGCCCCCTGCGCGGGCACGGAGCCCACGGCCCCCAACCCTATGGCCTGCGGGCATCCGCCCCGTGCAAGGGGCGTACCCCGTGGCGCGCCCACCGACGCGGAGGTGCCACGGGGCACGGAGGTGACCGGAGGGCTTCAGGCCATGCCGGCTTCGCGCATCTGGCGGAGCTCCTTCTTCAGCTCGCCGATCTCGTCGCGCAGGCGGGCCGCCAGCTCGAACTGGAGGTCGGCGGCGGCGGCGTGCATGCGGTCGGTGAACTGCTGGATGAGATCGGCGAGTTCGGCCGCGGGCAGGCTCTTGGCGGGCTTGCGGTCGGCGCCCAGGGCGGGGACCGGGGCCTTGCCCTTGCCGGACTGGCGGTAGCCGGTGGAGAGCAGCTCCTCGGTGTCCAGGTCCTCGCGGGAGAGGGTGTCCAGGATGTCGCCGATCTTCTTGCGGAGCGGCTGCGGGTCGATGCCGTGCTCGGTGTTGTAGGCCTGCTGGACCTCGCGGCGGCGGTTGGTCTCCTCGATCGCCAGCTCCATCGAGGGGGTGATCCGGTCCGCGTACATGTGGACCTGGCCGGAGACGTTGCGGGCCGCGCGGCCGATGGTCTGGATCAGCGAGGTGCCGGAGCGCAGGAAGCCCTCCTTGTCCGCGTCCAGGATCGCGACCAGGGAGACCTCGGGGAGGTCGAGGCCCTCGCGGAGCAGGTTGATGCCGACCAGGACGTCGAACTTGCCGGCCCGCAGCTCGCGGAGCAGCTCGACCCGGCGCAGGGTGTCGACGTCGCTGTGCAGGTACTGCACGCGGATGTCGAGACCGAGCAGGTAGTCCGTCAGGTCCTCGGACATCTTCTTGGTGAGGGTGGTGACCAGGACCCGCTCGTCCTTCTCGATCCGCTTGCGGATCTCGTGCACCAGGTCGTCGATCTGACCCTCCGTCGGCTTGACGATCACCTCGGGGTCGATCAGGCCGGTCGGGCGGATGATCTGCCGGACCTCGCCGTCGCTCCGGGCCAGTTCGTACTTGCCGGGGGTGGCCGAGAGGTAGACCGCCTGCCCGATCCGCTCCTGGAACTCCTCCCACTTGAGCGGGCGGTTGTCCAGCGCGGAGGGCAGCCGGAAGCCGTGGTCGACCAGCGAGCGCTTGCGGGAGGCGTCGCCCTCGTACATCGCGCCGATCTGCGGGACCGTCACGTGCGACTCGTCGATGACCAGCAGGAAGTCGTCGGGGAAGTAGTCGAGCAGCGTGTTCGGCGGGGATCCGGGCTCGCGGCCGTCGAAGTGCATCGAGTAGTTCTCCACGCCGGAGCAGCTGCCGATCTGGCGGAGCATCTCGATGTCGTAGGTGGTGCGCATCCGCAGCCGCTGGGCCTCCAGCAGCTTGCCCTGCTTCTCCAGCACGGCGAGCCGCTCCTCCAGCTCCTTCTCGATGTCGTTCACCGCGCGCTCCAGGCGCTCGGGGCCGGCCACGTAGTGCGAGGCGGGGAAGACGTACATCGACTCGTTCTGGCTGATGATCTCGCCGGTGAGCGGGTGCAGCGTGTAGAGCGCCTCGATCTCGTCGCCGAACATCTCGATCCGGAGCGCCAGCTCCTCGTAGACCGGGAAGATCTCGATGGTGTCGCCGCGGACCCGGAAGGTGCCGCGGGTGAAGGCGAGGTCGTTGCGGGTGTACTGCATGTCGACGAAGCGGCGCAGCAGCGCGTCCCGGTCGACCTCCTCGCCGACGTGCAGCTGGGCCATCCGGTCGACGTACTCCTGCGGCGTGCCGAGGCCGTAGATGCAGGAGACCGAGGCGACCACGACCACGTCGCGGCGGGTGAGCAGCGAGTTGGTCGCGGAGTGGCGCAGGCGCTCGACCTCCTCGTTGATCGAGGAGTCCTTCTCGATGTAGGTGTCCGTCTGCGGGACGTAGGCCTCGGGCTGGTAGTAGTCGTAGTACGAGACGAAGTACTCGACCGCGTTGTTCGGCAGGAGCTCGCGGAACTCGTTGGCCAGCTGGGCCGCGAGCGTCTTGTTCGGCGCCATCACCAGGGTGGGGCGCTGGAGCTTCTCGATCATCCACGCGGTGGTCGCGGACTTGCCGGTGCCGGTGGCACCGAGCAGGACGACGTCCTTCTCGCCCGCGCGGATGCGGCGCTCCAGCTCGGCGATGGCCGCCGGCTGGTCACCGCTGGGCTGGTAGGGGCTGACGACCTCGAAGGGCGCCGTGGAACGCTCGATCTTCGTGATGGGACGCACGCCACCACCGTACGACCAGCCACCGACAATCCCCGAGCGCCGCTGCTCAGGGCCGGGCGGCCAAGGCGTTGCGGACCAGCAGCCGGCCCGCCCGGCGGAAGGAGCGCTCGCTCGAGTCGACCTCGTGGACCCGCAGCCGGCGGAGCACCACCACGACGGCCGGAGCCAGCCCCAGCTCGGCCAGCTCCTCCCGGACGCCCTCGGCGACCGCTCCGTACAGCTCCTCGAGTGACCAACCGTCCGGCGCCTCCGCCTCCGGCGCGGTCTCGAATGCCAGGCCCGGCTCCCCGGGCTCGAAGTCCACCGTGACGTCCGCGAAGTCCGAGGGGCAGCCGACCTGCCAGACGTACACCGCCCGGACCTCACGGAGCGGGCGGGACGGGAAGGGTTCGGTGGAGGTGGTCATCCCGGCACCGTAGTGAGCCGACGCCGGGTCACGCCATCCAGAAGAAGACCGCCGTCATCCGCTTCTCCTCCAGGGTCGCGCCCCAGTACTCGGTGGCGGTGTGGATCAGGTTGGCGGTGTAGAGCAGCAGCCGGTTGTACCGGTGCGGGACGGCGAGGTCCTCGGTGAAGGAGCCGGCGGGGACGTAGCGGGTGCCGAGGGCGTCGACCAGGCTGTTGTGCGGGGCGGTGACCTGGTTCCCGCCGAGGCGTCCGCCGGGGAGGCTCTGACGGTGGAAGCTGGTGCCGCAGCGGGCGGGCACGGTGGGGTTGAGGTAGAGCACGGCGGCGTACCGGCAGAGCGCGCGGGAGTCGGTGTGCGGCCGGGGTTCGCTCTCCCCCGCACCGACCACCTGGACGCAGTTGTGGTTGAAGGTGCCGCCCTCGGCCTCGCCCAGGGCCCAGATCCGGGAGGCGCCGGTGGCCCTGCGGACCTTCGCCTCGACCAGGGCCAGCTCGTCCGGCAGCAGGGCCGGCATGGCGCGCAGCCCGGGCCAGGCCTCGGGCTTGTGCGGGTAGCCCTCCTCCCACTCCTCGACGGCCAGGCAGCGGGCGCGGACCTCGTCCGGGTCGGGCAGCACGTCGTCGAGCACCCAGTAGTCGCGGCCCTTGGTGGGCTTGCGGTACGGGAGGACGGGCAGCACGGGATGGCCGGGCACGGGCCGGCGCAGCAGCTCAGGGGGCATGGGGCCGACCCTAGGAGCGGTCCGGCCCACGACTCTCCCGCAGAGTGGTCAACTCTTGGCCACGGACCGTCAACTTTTGGTCTGGTCAGCTTCGTTCACGATCGAGGCCCGGATGGTCCGCTCGGCGCACCCGAGTCGTACGGGAGTTCCACGCTCCCTAAGCTGGCCGCGATGAACGCCGACCGCCGCACCGTGCTGCGCTCCGCCGCGGGACTGGCCACCGCCGCCGCCCTCGGGGCCCTGTCCGCCTGCTCCGCCTCCGGGCCCCCGGTGGCCGAGGGCCCGGCCTCCCCGCCGCCCTCCCCCACGCCCACCCCCGTGCCCTCGGCGACGCCGGCGTCCTCCCCCGCGGCCAGCCGCCCGCCGGTGGTCCCGGCCTTCGCCCCGCTGGCACCGGGCACCCCGGTGGAGGTGGTCAACGGGCCGCGCACCCGCTCCGAGATCGCCCTGACCTTCCACGGCGAGGGCGACCCGGCCCAGGCCACCGCCCTCCTGGAACGGGCCGAGGCGCACGGCGTCAAGCTCACCGTGCTGGCGGTGGGCCGCTGGCTGGACCAGCAGCCCCAGATGGCCGAGCGGATACTGCGGGGCGGCCACGAGCTCGGCAACCACACCCAGAACCACCGGGACCTCAACGCGCTGACGCCGGATCAGGTGCACGCGGAGATCGCCGAGTGCGCGGACCGGCTGCGCCGGCTGACGGGCTCGATCGGGCGGTGGTTCCGGCCCTCCGCCGCGCAGTACGCCAGCCGGGTGGTCCGGGAACAGGCCCGGCTGGTCGGCTACGAGCACTGCCTGTCCTTCGACGTCGACCCGCACGACTACGCCGACCCCGGCGCCGACCTGCTCCAGCGCCGCCTGCTCCGCTCCGTCCGCAGCGGCTCCGTCGTCGCCCTCCACATGGGCCACCAGGGCACCGTCGACGCCCTCCCCGGCCTCCTCGACGGCCTCCACCGCCTCGGCCTCCAACCGGTGACGGCCAGCCAACTCTGCGCCTGAGCCCCTTTCGGCGACGCCCGGTAGGGCAAGTGCTCAGGGGCGCGAGGAACTGCGCGAGTACGGAAGGCGGACCAGGGCCAGATCGGGGCAGGCGAGCCAGTTGCACGTGCTGCCGTTCCCCCGCGCGCAGTTCCCCGCGCCCCTGAGCGCTTGCCCTGCCGCACCACCTGCCTAGGCCGAGTCCCCTGCGGGAGCTACGCCGCGCTGTCGCGGGCCAGCGCGACCAGCCGGGAGATCGCCCGGAGGTACTTCTTGCGGTAGCCGCCGCGCAGCAGCTCCTCCGGGAAGACCTGGTCGAACGGCAGGCCGGAGGCCGTGATCGGCAGCTCCCGGTCGTACATCCGGTCGGCGAGCACCACCAGCCGCAGCGCGGTGGACTGGTCGTCGACCTGGTGCACGCCGCGCAGGAAGACCGCCTGGACGTCGTCGAGCAGCGCGCCGTAGCGGCTGGGGTGGACGACCTTCAGGTGCTCCAGCAGCGCGTCGAAGTCGTCGAGCGCCGCCCCTGGCGTCTCCCCGGCCCGCGCGGTGACGGCCTCGTCCGAGTACGGCGGCGGGGCGTCCGGGAGGCCGCGGTGACGGTAGTCCTGGCCGTCGATCCGCAGCGGGCGGAAGTGTGCGGAGAGGCCCTGGATCTCGCGGAGGAAGTCCGCGGCGGCGAAGCGGCCCTCGCCGAGCTTCTCGGGCAGGGTGTTGGAGGTGGCGCAGAGCTTGACGCCGTTCTCGACCAGGCGGCTGAGCAGCGTGGAGACCAGCACCGTGTCGCCCGGGTCGTCGAGCTCGAACTCGTCGATGCAGAGCAGCCGGTGGGTGGAGAGGGTCTGGACGGCGGTCTGGAAGCCGAGGGCGCCGACCAGGTTGGTCAGCTCGACGAAGGTGCCGAAGGACTTGGGCCCGGGGGTGGCGTGCCAGAGCGAGGCCAGCAGGTGGGTCTTGCCGACGCCGTAGCCGCCGTCGAGGTAGACGCCGGCCGGGCCGGTGGGCGCGGGGGCGGAGCGGCGGAACCAGCCCTTCTTCGCCGGAGCGCTCGCCGCCTGGATGCCCGCCGCGAACTCCTCCAGGACCTGGACGGCCTCGTACTGGCTGGGCTGCGTCGGGTCCGGGTTGTAACTGCCGAAGCTCACGTCGGCGAAGCGCGGCGGCGGCACCATCTCGGCGACCAGGCGCTCGGCCGGGACGACCGGCCGGCGGGAGGTGAGCGCGATCGGAGCGGCGGTCGGGGCGTCGGTCGCTATGGCATCGGGGCGGGAGGCTGCGGGCACGTTAGTAGAGGGTACCGGCCGTGGAAGACTCGACCTCATGCAGCAGCTGATCAGCCCGAACGGCGTCAGGTACGAGGACCTCCACTCCCTGGAGGCGCTCGCCGAGGTCTACGCGTACCCCGACCAGGTGAACCGCGGCCGCCCCTGGCTGCGGGCCAACATGGTCTCCGGGCTGGACGGCGGGGCCAGGCTGGACGGCGTCTCGGAGGGGCTGTCCGGGGACGCCGACAAGCGGATATTCGGGGTGCTGCGGGCGCTGAGCGACGTGGTGCTGGTGGGGGCCGAGACGGTCCGCTCCGAGGGGTACCGGCCGGCCCGGGCGCGCAGGGAGTTCGCGGCGGCCCGGGCGGCGGCGGGGCAGGAGCCCGCCCCGGCGATCGCGGTCGTCAGCCGGAGCCTGGGCCTGGCGCTCTCCGCACCGCTGTTCACCGAGCCGCTGGTCCGGACGGTGGTGGTCACCACCGAGGACTCCCCCGCCGAGGCCCGCGCGGCGGTGGCCCGGGTGGCCGACCTGATCGTGGCCGGGAAGGGCGACGTGGACCTGACGCTGGCTCAGCAGGAGCTGACCGCGCGGGGCTGGACCAGGCAGCTCACCGAGGGCGGCCCCCGGCTGCTCGGGCAGTTGACGGCGGCCGGGCTGGTGGACGAACTCTGCCTCTCGCTGGCCCCCCTGCTCACCGGCGGCGACGCGCCACGAATCCTCCACAATGCGGAAATGTCTGACACGCAGTCGATGCGGCTGCTCTCATTGATCGAGGAGAAAGGTTTCCTCTTCAGCCGCTACCTGCGACTGGAAGGCCCCGCCCCCACCCCGCAGTGATCCGAATCGCACCGTGGCCCATGTGGCGCGTGTGCAGCGTGAGGAAAGCATCCTCCGGGCACTATGGGAGTCGGGAAGGGACACCGCCCGGGGGCCTGCACCTGCGAAGGGACGCACGTGTTCAAGACCGTACTGATGATCGAGAAGGCGCTCTCCGACGCCGACGTGGAGCTGGTCACCACGCTCCACGGCGAGGAGGAGGTCTCCTTCGTCGTCCTGATCCAGCCGCGCGGCAAGCAGGGCGAACTGCTGCGCGCCCTCGACGACGTGGCCCTCGGCCACCTGGAGAAGGCGGTGCACGAGCGCGAGGAGCAGGAGGCCCCCACCCTGGCGGGCGAATCGCTCCAGCACAGCCTGCGCCACCTCCAGCGGGCCGGGGCCGAAGCGGTCGGCGAGGTGGTCGAGGAGGATCCGCTGGACCGGCTGCGCGAGGTGGTCGAGGAGCACGCCGCCGACGAGGTACTGGTCCTGACGTCGCCTCACTTCGTGGAGGAGTTCTTCCACCGCGACTGGGCCTCGCAGGCCCGGCACAAGGTGGGCGTGCCGGTGCTCAAGCTGTTCGCCAGCGACTCCTGAGCCCGCACGGGGCGGCGCCTGAGTTAGGGCAGAATCGTCCTTGCCCCTGACAGCACCGAGGTACGACGGAGCACTCCTTGAACGACGCCGCGCACGACCTGCACGCCCCGCACTTCATCGGCATCGGTGGCGCGGGGATGTCCGGCCTGGCGAAGATCCTCGCGGTGCGCGGCGCCCGGGTCTCCGGCAGCGATTCCAAGGACTCCGAGACCGTGCGGGCGCTGCGCGCGCTCGGCGCCGGCGTCGCGGTCGGTCACGCGGCCGAGAACCTGCCCGCCGGGGTGAGCAGCGTGGTGGTCTCCAGCGCGATCCGGGCCGACAACCCCGAGCTGGCGGCCGCCCGCGAGCGCGGCGTCCCGGTGGTGCACCGCTCCGACGCGCTCGCCGCCCTGATGGGCGGCCGCCGCGCGCTGGCGGTGGCGGGCACCCACGGCAAGACCACCACGACCTCGATGCTCGCCGTCTCGCTCGGCGAGCTCGGTCTGGAGCCCTCGTACGCGATCGGCGGCGACCTGGACGGGCCGGGCTCCAACGCCCACCACGGCGCGGGCGAGATCTTCGTCGCCGAGGCGGACGAGAGCGACCGCAGCTTCCACAAGTACGCGCCCGAGGTCGCGATCGTCCTCAACGTGGAGCTGGACCACCACGCCAACTACGCCTCGATGGACGAGATCCACGAGTCCTTCGAGACCTTCGTCGGCCGGATCGTGCCCGGCGGCACCCTGGTGGTCTCGGCCGACCAGGACGGCGCCCGCGAGCTCACCGGCCGGGTCCGCGGCCGCGACGGCCTGCGGGTGGTCACCTACGGCGAGGCCGCGGACGCCGACGTCCGGGTGCTGGCCGTCACGCCGCACGGCATGACCAGCGAGGTGACGGTCCTTCTGGACGGCACCGAGCTGACCTTCACCGTCTCCGTGCCCGGCCGCCACTACGCGCACAACGCGGTGGCCGCGCTGGCCGCCGGCGTCGCCCTCGGCGTCCCGGCCGCGGACCTGGCCAAGGCGCTCGGCTCCTACACCGGCGTCAAGCGCCGCCTCCAGCTCAAGGGCGAGGCCGGCGGGGTCCAGGTGATCGACTCCTACGCCCACCACCCGACCGAGATGACCGCCGACCTGGAGGCGATCCGGGAGGCCGCCGAGGGCCGGGTGCTGGTGGTCTTCCAGCCGCACCTGTTCTCCCGCACCCAGCAGCTCTCCGAGGAGATGGGGCAGGCGCTGGCGCTGGCCGACGCCTCCGTCGTCCTCGACATCTACCCCGCCCGCGAGGACCCGGTCCCCGGCGTCACCAGCGAGCTGATCATCGACGCGGCCCGCCGGGCGGGCGCCGACGTCCGGGCCGAGCACGTGTTCGCGGACGCTCCGGCGGTGCTCGCCTCGCTGGCGCGGCCGGGCGACCTGGTGCTCACCATGGGCGCGGGCGACGTGACCGACCTCGGGCCGGAGATCGTTTCTCGGCTCGCCGGTGTTGCACCCTCTGCCTGAACCCTCCAGGAGGAGAGACCCGTGAGCTACGAGATCGAGAAGACCGAGGCCGAGTGGCGCGAGCAGCTCAGCCCCGAGGAGTACCACGTGCTCCGCGAGGCGGGCACCGAGCGCCCGTTCGTCGGCGAGTACACCGACACCAAGACGGTCGGCGTGTACTCCTGCCGCGCCTGCGGGGCCGAACTGTTCAGCAGCGAGACCAAGTTCGACAGCCACTGCGGCTGGCCGTCCTACTACGCCCCGCTGGCCGAGGACCGGGTCCAGTACATCGAGGACACCTCGATGGGCATGAAGCGGGTCGAGGTCCGCTGCGCCACCTGCGGCGGCCACCTCGGCCACGTCTTCGAGGGCGAGGGCTACGGCACCCCGACCGACCAGCGCTACTGCATCAACAGCATCTCCCTGACGCTCCGCCCCGCGGAGTAGCCGCACCCCACCGGAACCCCTGCGGGAGGCTCGCACGACGGAGCCTCCCGCAGGGGTTCCGTGCTGCGCGGGCCCCACCGGCACGGGGCCGCCCGGCCCGTCGGACGTGCACGGATCCCGGGGGTGGGCGTGACCCCGGAGGCGTGCCAGACTTGATCGTTCGGGTCGGTGGGAGGGGACGGGAATGGCCAGGCGAGGCGGCTCCGGGATGTTGGCGATGATCGCGGAGGCGCAGCGGCAGCAGGCCCGCCGGCAGGAGGAGCAGCGCCGGGCCGCGGTGGCGGCGCAGCGGCGGTTCGAGCGGGAGCAGCGGGAGGCGCAGCGGGCCGCGGCGCAGGGGGAGCGCGAGGCGCTGAAGGCGTACCACCAGGGCCGGGAGGCGGATGCGGCCCGGCGGACGGCCGAGTTGGACGAGCAGGTGGCGGAGCTGCGCGGGGTGCTGGCGCGGGGGCTGTCGGGGCGGGCCTTCCGGCTGACGGACGCTCAGGGGGCCTTCCAGCCGCCGCCGTTCGACCCGGGGCCGTTGGGACGGCCGGTGCCGATGCCGGACCAGAACCGCTACCTGGTGCCGCCGCTGACCGGGCCGCAGGCGTTCAACCCGGCGGCCCGGGCGCAGTGGGACGCGCAGGCCGCGCAGGCCCGCTCCCGGTTCGAGTACGACTGGCACGCCGCCCAGCGGGCGGAGGGCGAGCGGCTGCACCACCTGGCGGCGTACCGGGCGCAGTACGACGCCTGGGTCGCGGAGAACCACCGGCTGGCGGCCGACCGGGCGGGCCAGGCCGCGCGGCTGGCGGCGGAGTTGGACGCCGGGTCGGCGGAGGCGGTGGCGGACCTGTTCGAGACTGCGCTGCGGAGCCGTTCGGACTGGCCGGAGGAGTTCCCGCGCGACTGCGAGGTGGCCTGGGACGCGGCGGCCCGTCAGCTGGTGGTGGACTGGGAGCTGCCGGGCTTCGAGGTGGTCCCGGCGGTGGCCCGGGTGCGGTACGTGAAGGCCGAGGACCGGGAGTCCGAGGTGTCCCGCTCGGCCACCGAACGGAAGTCGCTCTACCGGGAGTTGCTGGCCCAGTGCGTGCTGCGGGTGCTGGCCGAGGTGTTCGGGGCCGACCAGCGCGGGCTGCTGGCCTCGGTGGTGGTGAACGGCTACGTGGAGGGCGCCGACCCGGCCAGCGGCCGGCTGGAGCAGCGGTACCTGGCCGCGGTGACGGTCCGCCAGGAGGATTTCCGGGCGGTCGCGCTGGACCGGGTGGAGCCCCTGGACTGCCTGGTGGACGGGCTGCGCGGGCGGCTGTCGGCCAAGCCGGAGAAGCTGGAGCAGGTGCGCACCGAACGGCTGGCCGGGCAGGTCGGGACGTACCAGGCGCCGCCCGCCGGAGCGGACGGCCCCGACCTGTTCACCATGGACCCGCTGGAGTTCGAGGAGCTGGTCGCCGAGCTGTTCCGGCGGCGGGGCCTCACCACCCGCACCACCGCCCGCAGCGGGGACCAGGGCGTGGACGTGATCGCCGAGGACCCCGATCCGGTGACGGGCGGGCTGATCGTGATCCAGGCCAAGCGCTACCGCCGCACGGTGGACCCGACGGCGGTGCGGGACCTGGACGCGACCCGGGTCCACCACGGGGCGAAGAAGGGGATCCTGGTCACCACGGCCGGGTTCGGCCCGGATTCGCACCGCTGGGTGGAGGGCAAGCCGCTGACCCTGGTGGACGGGCCGATGCTGCTCGCGCTGCTGCACGAACAGGGCCTGCCCGGCCGCCTCGGCGGCGGGCCCGAGGCCCCGGCGGCCCCGGCGGTCCCGCCCCGTCCCACACACCCGCCGGCCGTCACCACCAGCGAGGACGCCACCCAGGTACTGCCGCGCGAGAACCCGGACCGGCCACAGCCGCCGGAGGACCGGACCCGGGTGCTGCCCGTGCCGCAGGCCACCGCCCTGAGCCCGGGTCAGAACGTGGTGCTGCCCGCCGCCGGCCTGTCCGAGCTCTCGGTGCGCTTCGCCTCCACCGGCCCGGAGGCCGACCTGACGCTGCTGCTGCTCACCGAGGACGGCACGGTCCGCGGCGACGAGGACTTCGTCTTCTACCACCAGCCCACCGCCGAGGGCGGCGCGGTGACGCTCCGTCCGAAGGAGCGCGGCGCGGACGGGCTGCTCACCGAGGCGGCGCTGGTCCGGCTGCCCGGGCTTCCGGGGGCGGTGCAGCGGGTCGCGGTCTCGGTGAACATGGACGCCGACTCGACCAGCACCTGCGCCGAGCTCGGCCGGGCCGAGCTGGAGGTGCGGGCCGCGGACGGCAACTCCTGGTCCTTCGAGCCCCCGGCCGAGCCGGGCGTCTCGGCGATGCTGGTCGCCGAGTTCTACCGCCACCGCGGCGAGTGGAAGCTGCGCGCCGTGGGCCAGGGCTGGTCCGACGGGCTGGCCGGGCTGGCCCGGGCCCACGGCGTGGACGTGGGCTGAGTCAGCCCCGCAGCTCCTTGGTGTAGGACCACTCGCCGGCGCAACGCCGGTACCCGAGCCGCTCGTTGATGGCCAGCATCGGCACGTTGGTCGCGTCGTTGCTGGTGTAGGCGTCGGTGATGCCCCGGGCCAGCGCGCGGTGCAGCGAGTCGGTCTTGGCCAGGGTGGCCAGGCCCCGGCCCCGGTGGGCGGCGGCGGTGGTGGTGAAGGCCGACCAGTAGCGGGTACCGCCGTCGGTCTGCACCGCGCTGAACGCGGCCGGTTCGCCGTCCACCAGCACGACCGTGGTGAGCTCGCGGTCCAGGTCCGGACGCTCCCAGACCTCGGCCAGCCAGTCCTCGTACGAGTAGTCGTCCAGGTCCACGTCACCCGGCTCGTCCAGGGTGCCGTCGACGTCCACCCGGTAGAGCGGGTACGGGTCGGCCAGGAAGTCGGCGGCGGTGGCCAGCGTGACGTCCTCGGGCAGCGCGGGCACCGGCGGCAGCGCGGCGGTCAGCGCGAGGTGGGCGAACTGGGCGCCCCGGCCCTTCCGGTAGCCGTGCCGCTCGGCGAAGGCCTTCGCGGAGGGCTCGTCGTCCACCCAGGCGCGGATCACGGTGGCCCCGTGCCGGGCCAGGTGCCGCTCCGCCTCCGCCAGCATCGCGGTGGCGACTCCCCGGCCCCGGGCCCCGGGGTTGACGCTCAGGTTGGCGAAGCCCTGGCCCTTGGTCGAGGAGGAGGCGTGCAGGCCGACCCGCCCGGAGGCCACCACCTCGCCGTCCAGTTCGGCGACCAGCAGCCGGTAGTGCTGCTCCGGCGCGGCGCTCTCCACCAGGTGGCGCACCGCCTTCGGGGACATCACCAGGTGCGGGCGGCCGGCGCTGTAGGAGGCGGCGGCGGCCTCGGCGTCGTCGGGGCGGAAGTCACGGATGATCATCGTCATAGACCGCCGACGCTAGTCTCCCCGTCACCTGCGGTCCACTGAAATTCCCCCCGGTGCCGGAAAGCTCAAGTTCAGCTCTGAGAATGCCGGACGCGGGTTGGCAGCCGCCCCGGCGGGATACATCCTCAGGCAGCGGGACGGCGCGCGAAGGAGCCGCCGGACCACTGGAATCCACCACGACGCCGGCTCTCGGCGCGGCCCTCCGAAGGGGGCGGATCACGATGAACTCCACCGCAACGACGCTCCCCCGGCTCGGGGTCGGCGTGGGCTGGCGCCCCGAGATCGACACCGTCGTCGAGCGGCTTCCCGGCCTGGACTGGGTCGAGGTGGTGGCGGAGAACCTCTGCCCGGACGAGCTCCGGGCCGGGGAGCTGCCGCCCTCCCTGACGGTGCTGCGCGAGCGCGGCGTCCGGGTGGTGCCGCACGGCGTGGCGCTGGGCCTGGGCGGGGCGGACCTGCCGGACCGCTCCCGGCTGGAGCGGCTGGCGCTGACCGCCGAGGCGCTCGGCTCGCCGCTGGTCACCGAGCACCTGGCGTTCGTCCGGGCCGGTGGCCGGGAGGCCGGGCACCTGCTGCCGGTGCCGCGCTCCCGGGACGCGCTGCGGGTGATCGCGGAGAACGTCCGGATCGCCCAGCAGGAGCTTCCGGTGCCGCTGGCCCTGGAGAACATCGCGGCCCATCTGGCCTGGCCGGACGACGAGTTGAGCGAGGGCGAGTTCCTCGCCGAGCTGGTCGAGCGGACCGGGGTGCGGCTGCTGGTCGACGTGGCCAACCTGCACACCAACCGGGTCAACCTGGGCCTGGACGTGGCCGCCGAGCTCGACCGGCTGCCCCTGGAGGCACTGGCCTACGTGCACGTGGCGGGCGGGATCGAGCGGGACGGGGTCTGGCACGACACCCACGCCCATCCGGTGACCGCCCCGGTGCTGGAGGTGCTGGCCGAACTGCGCGCCAGGGCGGTACCACCGGGCGTGCTGCTGGAGCGGGACGAGAACTTCCCGCCGCCCGCCGAGCTGGCGGGCGAACTCGACGCGATCCGTGAGGTGTTGGAGGGGGAACCGCACCATGTCTGAGCAGTACGAGTACCTCGTCCGGCCCGGGGCCACCCAGGGCCCCGGCACCGGTCCGGAGCACGGCGCCGACCCGGCCCTGGTCCTGGCCCGCGCCGAACTCGCCCGCAGGCAGAGCGAGTTGCTCGACGCACTGCTGGCCGGCGCCCCGGTGCCGGCCGGTTTCGACGAGGGTCAGGTCCGCACCCAGGCCCGGGGCCTGCTGCACAAGCGGCGGGACACCGTGGCCCGGGTGGAGCCGGAGCTGGAGCGGCTGCTCGGCCACGAGTACGGCCGGCTCTTCCTCCGGTACGCCGAGGGCCGCCCGATGACCGGCGGCTACCGGGCCGATGCCCGGGCCTTCGCCGAATGGGCGCTGGCCGCCGAACCGCAGGCCGCCTGGCGGCCCGCCCTGGAACGCCTGCTCCGGCCCGCCGGACCGTCCCGACGCCGCTGGTGGCGCTGAGGCCCGCCCGGCAATCGGTTCGGCTGGCGTAAGTGGCTAACCCGGGGGCGCGAGGAACTGCGCGCGGGGGAACGGCAGCACGTGCAACTGGCTCGCATGCCCCGATCTGGCACTGGTCCGCCTTCCGCCTCGCGCAGTTCCCCGCGCCCCTGGTGCAACTGAACGCTCAAACTTCACGTACGGGGGATCCCATCATGTGGTACGCCGAGTTCGGCATCGCCGCCGCAGCCCAGCTGCTCGCGGGGTGCAACGCCCAGAACCGCCTGCGCCGGATGCGCCGGGTGCCCCAGCCGCAGGGGCTGCCCGGCCGGGGCCAGCCGCTGCTGGACGCCGCCTTCCTGGCCGGCGGCCCGGCCCGGGTGGTCGACACCGTGATCGTCCGGATGCAGCAGGAGGGACGGCTGATCGTCTCCCGCTCCGGCCAGGTCACGGTCACCGACCGGAACGCCCGGGACGCGGTCGAGGCCGTCCTGATCACCGTGGCCGGCTCCTCCGGCCGCACCGACCTCTCGACCGTGCGCCGCGAGCTGGCCCGGAGCGAGCACGTCCAGCGGATCGGCGACGGCCTGGCCGCCCGCGGGCTGATGCGGCGCCCCGACCTGTTCAGGAAGGCGATGGGCGCCAGGCGGCTGTTCTGGTTCGTCCAGCTGGTGGTGATCGGCCTCGGCGTCCTGGCCGCGATCGACTGGCTCGGGCTCTCGGCGGCCGAGCAGGGCTCCCGCTCCGCCCCGTTCTTCCCCTTCCTCGGCCTGCTGATGGTGGGCCTGTTCTGGCTGGCCGTCAGCAAGCCCGAGCGGGCCCGGATCACCCCGGCCGGCGTCCGCCAGCTGGAGCTGATACGCACCGGCAGCCCCTGGCAACCGCACGACGCCGCCGTGTTCGGCGGGGCGCTGCTGCTCGGCGCGGTCGCGGTGGACGGACTGGACTCCCTGGAGGACCTGGAGCTGCGGCAGGCCCTGGCCGCCCAGCAGGCGATGACCAGGACCTCCACCACCTCCTCGGGCTCCTCCTCCGACTCCAGCGGCTACGTCTGGTGCTCCAGCTCCTCGCCGGACACCCCCTCGTCGAGCTGCGGATCCTCCTCCAGCAGCTGCGGGTCCTCCTCGTCCAACAGCTGCGGCTCGTCGAGCAGCAGCAGCTGCGGCTCCTCGTCCTCGTCGAGCTGCGGATCCTCCTCCTCCAGCAGCTGCGGGAGCAGCTGCGGCGGCGGTGGCGGCTGCGGGGGCAGCTGAGGTGGCCGGGGCGCTGCCGTACGCCGAACTGCTCGCCGCCACCGCCCTGGTGGCGGTCACCGGCCTGCGGGCCACCGTGGCCAGGATCCGGCTGGCGCGCAAGCGCGTGCCGACCCGGCGCCTGAAGGCCGAGCTCTCCGAGCTGGAGCTGGCGCACCTGCTGGGCGGGCCCGCCCTGGTGGCCGACACCGTGATCATCCGGATGCGGGACGACGGCCGGCTGGAGATCTCCCCGGACGGGCGGCTCACCGTGGTCCGCCGACGCTCGGGGGACCCGGTCGAGGCGGAGCTGGTCCGGCAGGCCGGGCCGAGCGGACGGGCCCGCGCGGTCCCGCTGCGGCGGGCCCTGACGGCCAGTCACCCGGTGCGCCGGGTGGGCGCCCGCCTGGTCGAGCGCGGGCTGCTGCACGACCCCCGGCCGCTGCGGGCTGCGGTCCGGGCCCGGCGTGCCCTGACGGCCGCGCTCGCCCTGGGCGCCCTGCTCGGGGCGGCCGCCTGGGTGCGGCTGCTGCTGGCGCACCACCCGGTGCTGCCGACGCTGGGCGGCTTCGTCCTGCTACTCGCCCTGGGCGCCCTCTGGCGCCGGGCCACCGCCCCCGGTCCCTCCGCGCTCACCCCCTCCGGGCGCTCCCTGCTGGAGCGGCTGCGGGCCGCCGCCGGGCCCGCCGTGGCCGGCGGGGCCGCCGGGGCCGGCCTCGGCGCGACCGATCTCACCTATGCGGTGGGGGAGTTGACGCTCTACGACTGGTACACGGCCGATCCCTCCACAGGCGCTGCGGACGGCTCCTGGTCCGACCCCGGCGGCAGCCACGCCGGCGGGCACGACGGCGGGCACGACGGCGGATTCGGCTCCTGGGCGGACCCGGGCTCCTGGTCCGGCCACGACGGCGGGGGGTCCGGCTCCTGGGGCGGGGGCGGCGGCTGACGGAACGTCACGGTCCGTTGGTGAAGGACTCCGCAGGGCCCTTGCCGCCGTTCGGTTTGCAGTGCAAACCTGATGGCATGGCAGACTCCGCGGTGCCCCCGAACGGCACCCCACACGACGTCCTCGCCGCCCTCGGCGACCTGACCCGGCGCGTCCGGGCCGCCCAGCGCGGCACCTGGTTCCCCCTCCTCCTGCTCGGCCTGCTGGTGCTCGGCGGGATCGCGGTCAACCGCCTCACCCAGAGCGTGCGGGCCGTCCCGTGCGGGCCGGACGCCACCGGCCCCGGTGGCGACTGCACCCTGGTCTCGCAGGGCTCTCCGGCCTACTGGCTGATCGGGTTCGCCCTCGTCTACACCGCAACCGCCGCCTTCTACCTCCACCGGGCCCGCCGACGCGGCGTCGGCACCACGGTCCGGCCGTACGTCCTCACCGGGGCCGCCCTGCTCCTGCTGGTCGGTGCCACCGAGTTCTGGAGCACCCGGCACGGGATGCCGGGCCCCGGCGAGCCGGTCGACCTCTGGGGGATCAGCCTCGCCCAGGGCTCCGTCGCGGCGGACCTGCTCGCCCGGCTCACCGGGACCGCGGTCACCATCGGACTCCCCCTGCTGGTGCTGTGCCGGGTGGAGCGCAGCCGCGCCCTGCTGCTGTTCACCGCCCTCTACCTGGCCGTCGAACTGACGCGGCCGGACACCAGCTGGGCCGGCATCCCGGCCACCTCGCCGTGGGCCTCGCTCCCCCGCCTCGCCCTCCCGGGCCTGCTCCTGCTGCTCGCCGCGCTCGGCTTCGGCCTGGCCGAGCGGCGCCGCGGACGTGACACCGCATGACCGGCCCGAACGACCCGAACGACCCGACCGACCCGTACGGCCCCGATGCCCGGGACGCCACGGCCCGCCCGGCCGACCAGCACCCCGTCACCGCCCTGGACGACGTCGTCCACCAGCGCGTCCGGCTCGGCATCCTCACCGTCGCCCACCAGGCCCGCCGGGTGGAGTTCGGCTTCCTGCGCACCGCGCTCGGCCTCACGGCCGGCAACCTCAGCCAGCACCTCACCGTGCTGGAGAGGGCCGGGCTGGTCGAGATCGAGAAGGGCTACGAGGGCCGGCGCGGCCGCACCTGGCTCTCCCTCACACCGGCCGGCACCCGCGCCCTCCAGGACGAGGTCACCCAGCTCAAGCGGCTGATCCAGCAGATCGAGCAGGGGTCCATCACCCAGCGCTGACCTGCGGTTGCTCCGTGCAGGGGGCGTGCGCGGGTGGTGAAACCGACGGAGTGTCACAGTTCGGTATCGCGATCCCGAAACCCGTTCCACGGGCGGCGCGACCAGGTCTAGAACGAGACCCATGTGGTTGCTCCTGCTCCTCCCAGCCCTGCTCGCGGCCGTGCTCTCCTGCCTGCGGCTGGTCCGGGCCGCAGCCACCGCCGATTCGCTGGCCGGGCCCACCCGGCCACGCCCCGCCGAACCGGTCGGGGTCGGCCTCTACGAGACCGCCTACCTGGCCGGCGGGCCGACCCGGGTGGTGGAGCTGGCCCTGGTGCTGATGGCCGCGCGCGGGCGGCTGCACCTGGCGCACACCGGCTTCACCTCGGTGGTCGACCCGCACGGGCGGACCCGGCTGGAGCGGGCGCTGATCGAGGAGATCGGCCCGGAGGGGCAGTGCCCGACCGGGAAGCTGCGCAGCGGGCTGGCCCACCACCCGGCGGTGCTGGAGATCGGCGGCCGACTGGTGCAGGCGGGCCTGGCCACCCCGGCGGTGGTGCGGGAGAGCACCTCGCTGGCGGTGCGTCAGGTGCGGCAGGCACTGGTGCTCTCGGTGGTGCTGCTGGGCGGCGCGCTGGCGCTGTCCGCGCCCGGCACCGGGGACGCCGGCTCGGCGGTGGCCTGGTTCTCGCTGCCCCTGATCCTCACCAGCGGCACCCTGCTGATGGCCCGGGTCGACGTCCACCCCTACACCCGCTGGGCCAGCCCGGCCGGGCGGGACGTGCTGGACGCGGTGCACGTCCCCCGGCAGGCACTGGGCGCCTCCCCCACCGACGACGCGGTGCTCACCGCCGTCGCGGTGGTCGGCCCGGCCGCCCTGCCGGACGCCCGGCTGCGGGCGGCGCTGCGCTACTGACGGAACGCCCGAGGGGCCCACCGGTGGTGGGCCCCTCGGGCGTGTGCGGCGCTCGGGCGTGCGCGGCGCTCAGGCGTGCGCCGTGCTCAGGCGAGGCCGTTCAGCAGCTCCGCGATCGGCTTGCGGCGGCCGGTGTAGAACGGCACCTCCTCGCGGACGTGCAGCCGGGCCCGGGACGGGCGCAGATCGCGCATCAGGTCCACGATCCGGTGCAGCTCGTCCGCCTCGAAGGCGAGCAGCCACTCGTAGTCGCCGAGGGCGAAGGAGGCCACCGTGTTGGCCCGGACGTCCGGGTAGCCGCGGGCCATCTTGCCGTGCTCGGCGAGCATGCCCCGGCGCTCCTCGTCGGGGAGCAGGTACCACTCGTAGGAGCGGACGAACGGGTACACGCAGACGTACTCGCGCGGCTGCTCGTCGGCCAGGAAGGCCGGGATGTGGGACTTGTTGAACTCGGCCGGGCGGTGCAGGGCCATGTTCGACCAGACCGGCTCCAGGTGCCGGCCCAGGCCGGTGCGGCGGAAGCGGTTGTACGCCTCCTGGAGGTCGTCCGAGCTCTCCGCGTGCCACCAGATCATCAGGTCGGCGTCGGCGCGCAGGCCCGAGACGTCGTAACTGCCGCGCACCGTCACGTCCTTGGCGTCGAGCTGGTCGAACAGCTCCTGCACCTCGGAGGCCAGCGCGGCGCGGTCCTCGGGCAGCTCGCTCTTGAGCTTGAACACCGACCACATGGTGTAGCGGATGACCTGGTTGAGGTCGCGGGCCTTCTTCTTCACGGGCTGTTCGGTCGACTCACTCATGCGCCCATTCTCCCTTCCCTGACGGACGCCCCGGTCTCCGGGGTCAACATCTCGTTGACGGCGCGGCGGGCACTGGCGATGCAGGCCGGAATGCCGACGCCGTCGTAGGCCGCACCGCAGACGGCCAGGCCGCCGAGGCCCGCCACCGCGCTGCGGATCCGGGCCACCCGGTCCAGGTGGCCGACCGGGTACTGCGGCAGTCCGCCGCGCCAGCGGGTCACCGCCGTGTCGTACGGGCGGGCCCGCAGGCCCACCGCCTCGGCCAGGTCGGCCAGCGAACGGGCCACCAGCTCCTCGTCGGGCAGGTCCAGCGCCGCCTCCTCGCGGTGCCGGCCCAGCGAGGTGCGCAGCAGGAACTCCTCCGGGGCCGAACGCTCCAGCCAGCCCCACTTGTTGGAGGAGAAGGTGGAGGCCTTGATCCGGCGGCCGTCCACCGGGGGCACCAGGAAGCCGCTGCCGGTCAGCGCCGTCCCCTCCAGGTCGGCCCGGCGGAACGCCATGGTGACCAGCGCCATGCCCGCGTACTCGACCTGCGCCAGCTCGGCGGCGGCGGACGGCAGCTCGGCCGCCAGCAGCGCCGCGGCGACCGGCGCCGGGACGGCCAGCACCACCTTGTCGGCGTGCAGCACCTCGCCGTTGCTGACGATCCGCCAGCCCTCCGGGGTGCGGCGCAGCTCCTCCACGGGGCTGTCGGTGCGCAGCTCGGCGCCGTTCTTCCGGGCCGCCGCGGCCACCGCCTCCGGCAGGGTGCCGAGGCCGCCGCGCAGGCCCTGGAAGACCGGGCCGCCCGCACTCGGACGGGACGTCAGCTCGCGCACGCCCTCGGCCAGCGGGCCGCCGCGCTGGGCGATCGGCAGCAGGGCCGGGACGGCGGCGCGCAGCGAGATCTCGTCGGCGTGCCCGGCGTAGACCCCGCCGAGCAGCGGCTCCACCAGCCGGTCCACCACCTCGCGGCCCAGCTTGGCGGCCACGTACTCCCCGATCGAGACGTCCGCCCCGATCTCCCCGGCGGCACCGTCCTGCCCGGCCCGCCGCAGGCCCTCCTCGGTCAGCACCCCGGACTCCGCCAGCGCGGTCAGGTCCCCCGGCACGCCCATCAACTGCCCGGCGGGCAGCGGCCGCAGCTCACCCCTGGTCCAGATCCCGGCCTTCGCCGTGGTCGGCGGCTCCAACTCCCCCGCCAGCCCCACCTCCCGGGCCAGCTCCACCGCCTCCGGCCGCCTCGCCAGCATCGACTCGGCCCCCAGGTCCACCCGGACGCCGCCGACCTCCCCCCCGTACAACTTCCCGCCGAACCGCCCGCCCGCCTCCAACAACGTGACCCGAGCCGCCCCGCTCGCCAACCACGCCGCCGTCAGCCCGGCGATCCCTCCACCGACCACCACGACCCGAAGCTCTGCCATGCCCGCATCCTCGCAGAGCTCACCCAAATCCCATCAATCAGGGCGTCGCCCGGACAGCAGCACCGCCAGGTCGATCACGACGGGGAACGGCACGGAACAGTCCAGTACTTCGCGGAACACCCCGGCCGCCGCATACGCACCGGTCGGCACGTCGAGCTCGTACGCGTGCACGACGGGGAGGGCGTCCTCCCGCTCGACCAGCCAGTAGTGGGCGATCCCCGCCTCGGCGTACTTGCGGAGCTTCACCTGACGGTCCCGGTCGGCCGACTCCGGCGACACCACCTCGACCACCAGCAGAACGTCGGACGGCGCGTACCAGGTGCGATCCGGGTCGAACTGCGCCGAGCTGACGAGCAGGTCCGGCTCCGGACGGTTCCGCCGGTCGAGGCGGACCGTCATCTCCCGCTCGACGTCCAACCCCTCGGGGGCCTGGCGCCCCAGCTCGAAGGTCAGCCCGGACACCACTCGGCTGTGCCAGGCCCGCTGCGGAGACATCACGAAGACCAACGCTCCATCGATCAGTTCGGTGTGCCGGGGCGCCTCGGTGAGCTGGTCCAGGTCCTCCGCGAACCAGCCTTCTTCGCGTGGTGCGTACATCCAGTCAGGCAACGCGCTCATGCCTCAAAGGCTGTCACATTCCGCTGGGCTGCGTCGTCCCCCTCGCGAGCGACACTTCGACGGAGGAGACGGCGATGGCCGACGTGGTGCTGGTGACCGGGGCGAGCGGGGTGCTGGGGCGCGAGGTGGTGGCCCGGTTGGAGGGGCGTGGGGTGGTGGTGCGGCGGTTGAGCCGGCGGGCCCGGGGCGGGGAGGGCTGGGTGGTGGGGGACCTGGCGACGGGGGACGGGGTGGCGGCCGCGCTGGCGGGGGTGCGGGCGGTGGTGCACTGCGCCAGCGACATCCGGCACCCGAAGAACGACCTGCCCGGGCTGCGGCACCTGCTGGCGGCGGCGAAGGCGGCCGGGGTGGAGCACGTCGTGAACATCTCGATCGTCGGGGTGGACCGGATCCCGTACCCCTACTACCGGATCAAGTGGCAGGGCGAGCGGCTGCTGGAGGAGAGCGGCCTGGGCTGGACCAACCTGCGGGCCACCCAGTTCCCGTCCCTGCTGACCACGGCGTTCGGTGCGCTGGCCAAGCTGCCGGTGCTGCTGGTGCCGGCGGGCACCGACTGCCAGCCGGTGGACCAGGGCGAAGTGGCGGAGCGGCTGGTCGAGTTGGCGCTGGGCGCACCGGCGGGCCGGGTGCCGGACCTGGGCGGTCCGCAGGTGCTGGGGGCGAGGGAGCTGGCGGAGGGCTGGCTGCGGGCGACCGGGCGGCGCAAGCGGGTGGTGGAGGTGCGGCTGCCGGGGAAGGCGGCGGCGGCGTACCGGGCGGGCGAGCACACCACCCCGAACGCGGACGGCGTCCGCACCTGGGCCGAGTACCTGGCCGCCGGACCGATCGCACCCGAACCGCGCTGACCGCAACGAGACTTTTCCGTAACGGAGTTGCGATCACCGGACGGGATCCCGGCGAGCCGCTGCCACGTCCAAGGCGTACAAGGACAACCGGGAGGGGCAGCGGAGATGACGGAACGTCAGGGCGGCGGCAGACGGGCGGCACTGGCCGTCGCGGGGGCGGCCACGGCCGCGGTGGTGCTGCTCGGTGGGTGCAGCGCCTCGGACAGCGGTGGCGGCAAGGCGAGTTCGGCGGACATGGCCGCCCCCGCGGCGGCACCGCAGAACGGCGCGGAGAAGGCGGCCGGGGCCCCGGCGGACACCAAGCCGGGCGCCGGTGGCGCGTCCGCCGCTCCCAGCCCCGGGGCGACGGGCCAGGGGCAGGAGGCGTCGGCACCGCGCCTGATCGCCTACACCGCCCAACTCTCGCTCCGCACCAAGGAGATGACCAAGGTCCTGGACGAGGCGCGCACCATGGCGACCTCGGGCGGCGGCTACGTGGCCGGGGAGCAGCTGGGCGGCGGCAAGTCCGCCGACGGCACGCCGACCGACGCCCGGCTGACCCTCAAGGTGCCCTCGGCCGCGTACCAGCAGACGCTGGACCGGCTGGCCGGGCTGGGCGAGGTGCTCTCGCGCAGCAGCCAGGCCGACGACCTCACCCAGCAGGTGGTGGACGTGGAGAGCCGGATCAAGACCCAGCAGGCGAGCGTGGACCGGGTGCGCAGGCTGATGGCGGACGCCAAGTCGCTGGCCGAGATCGTCTCGCTGGAGAGCGAGCTCAACCGCCGCGAGGCCGATCTGGAGTCGCTCCAGCGGCGGCAGCAGGAGCTCTCGGCGCGCACCTCGCTCTCCACCATCACGCTCCAGGTCGTCACACCGGCGAAGGCACCGGAGCCGGTGAAGACGAAGGAGGAGAAGGGCTTCTGGGGCAGCGTCGGCGGCGCGCTGGGCGGCGGCTGGGACGCCCTGGTGGCGGTGGTGAAGGGCCTGCTGATGGTGCTGGCCGCGCTGGCGCCGTTCCTGCTGGTGCTGGGCCCGCTCGGCTACCTGGGCCTGCTGCTGCGCCGTCGGGCGGCCGGGAGGCGACCCGCCGTGCGGCCCTCCGCCCTGCCGCCGCGTCCGGACGAGGACCCGTGGTCGGCCCCGACCGCCTCGGCCCCGACCGCCTCGGCTCCGCCCGCGCGGGAGCCGGGCGAGGAGTGAGCTCCCGCCTGACGGCCCGTCACGGGGGTCGGGCCGTCAGGCGGGTCACGCCGTACGGAGGGGTCAGCGCTGGCTGGCCTCGTGCACGAAGGCGACCAGGCGGCTGAGCGCGTCCGGGTCCATGCTCGGCATCACGCCGTGGCCCAGGTTGAAGATGTGGCCGGTGTCGCCGCCGATCGCCTGGGCGGCGTGCAGCACCTCGCGGGCCTTGGTCTCCACCACGGAGGTCGGGGCGTAGAGGACGGCCGGGTCGAGGTTGCCCTGGAGCGCCTTGCCGGGGCCGACCCGCTCGGCGGCCACGTTCAGCGGCACCCGCCAGTCGACGCCGACCACGTCCGCGCCGGCCTGGCCGAGCAGGCCGAGCAGCTCGCCGGTGCCGACGCCGAAGTGGATCCGCGGCACGCCGTAGCCGGCCACCGCGTCGAACACCTTGGTGCTGGCCGGCATCACCGAGCGGCGGTAGTCGTCCGGGGCGAGCGCGCCGACCCAGGAGTCGAAGAGCTGGACGGCCGAGGCGCCGGCCTCGATCTGGATCTTGAGGAAGGCGGCGGTGATGTCGGCGAGGCGGTCCACCAGCCCGGCCCACAGCTCCGGGGCGCCGTACATCATGGCCTTGGTCTTCTCGTGGCTCTTCGACGGACCGCCCTCGACCAGGTAGCTGGCCAGGGTGAACGGCGCCCCGGCGAAGCCGATCAGCGGGGTGGAACCCAGCTCGTCCACCAGCAGGCCGACCGCCTCGGTGATGTACGGCATGTCGTCCGGCTCCAGCGGGCGCAGCCGCTCCAGGTCCGCAGCGGTGCGGATCGGGTCCGCGATCACCGGGCCGACGCCGGGCTTGATGTCCACGTCGATGCCGACCGCCTTGAGCGGCACCACGATGTCGCTGAAGAAGATCGCCGCGTCGACCTTGTGACGGCGCACCGGCTGGAGGGTGATCTCCTTGACCAGCTCGGGCCGCATGCAGGAGTCGAGCATCGGGATGCCCTCGCGCACCTTCAGGTACTCGGGCAGCGAGCGCCCGGCCTGACGCATGAACCAGACCGGCGTGTGCGGCACCGGCTCGCGGCGGGCGGCGCGGAGGAAGGCGGAGTCGTACGCGGCGCCTCGGTGCGCGGCGGCCTGACCGGACTGGGCAGCGGTTGTCTCACTCACACCCCGAATCTTCGCACGCTGCCCGGCCCCGGCCGTCCGCCGGAGGTCGTCGGTTCGCACGAAACGGACACGCCGGGACGGCTCACCAGGTGTCAGCTGACGAACAGTCCGACAACCGTCACGCCACACCGGCCGAAATGACTCGGCCAACGGGCCCGCCCGACCTAGGCTCTCGGTCATGGCAGCGGTCGGCGGGCACCCAGCGCAGGGTGGCGGTACAGGCAAGGAGTCGGCTCCGGTGGAGTTCCGTGCTGCGGTGGAGGCCCTGGCGGGCGCGCGGCTGCGCCCCGAGGTGCAGCTCTCCCCCGCACCGGCACCGAAGCGGATGGCCCCGTTCGCGTACGCGCTGACCGCGACCGTCGAGGTGGACGGCGAGGAACTGGCCGACGGACGGCTGGTGCTGCTGTACGACCCGGCCGGACAGGAGGCCTGGCGCGGCGAGTTCCGCCTCGTCTCGCTGACCAGGGCCGAGCTCGAACCCGAGATGGCCGACGACCCGATGCTCTCCGAGGTCGGCTGGGCCTGGCTGACCGACGCGCTGTACGCCCACGGCGCCGCCCACGCCGAGGCCGGCGGCACCGTGACCCGGGGCATCTCCCAGTACTTCGGCGCGCTCGCCGACCGGGAGACCTCCACCGAGATCGAGGTCCGGGCCTCCTGGACCCCGGCCGACGGCCGCTTCGAGCGGCACCTCGCGGCCTGGGCCGACCTGCTCTGCGGCTGCGCCGGCCTGCCTCCGGCCTCCCCCGCGCCGCTGCCGCTGCCCGACGCCCCGTCACTCGGCGGAGTGGTCCCGATGCCCGCCCGGCGACGCCCGCGCTCCCACTGACGGGTCGCCGTCGTTCGTCGGCGCAGCACCACCCCCAGGGCTGACGCAGAGTGAATCCCCTGCTGCCTGCTGTCAATTGACCGTCCGAATCCGCCCGGACAGGTCCCGAACATGTCGCGTCCTGTGCGATTTCAGGGCATGTCGCATCAGTCACCTGCGCGATTTGTCCGTATTGTTACTCACTAGATCGTGATCTTTCGCTAAAGCCGGGCACGGTTGATGCCGAAGGTGTCTGTGACCCTTTCCAAACGCGGAACACTCCGAGCGCCCCCATCGGCCAGAGGCGGCGACCAGGAGCTGGCCTCCGCCACTCCCCCAGGAGGCACGGTGTCGGTCCTTCTCGAACACCCCGCAAGCGTGGTCGCCTACCGTCCGACGAAGCCCACCGCCATGGTGGTCATCGCCGACCCCCGCGTCCGGAACACCGTCACCCGGCACCTGTGGGCGCTCGGTGTCCGTGACGTCATCGAGGTCTCCTCGATCGCCGAGGCCCGCCCCCGGGTCTCCACCCCCCGCGACATCTGCGTCGCCGACGTCCACCTCCCCGACGGCTCCGGCCTCACCATCCTCGCCGAGACCCGCGCCGCGGGCTGGCCCAACGGCCTGGCCCTGTCCGCCGCCGACGACATCGGCGCGGTCCGCTCCGCCCTCGCGGGCGGCGTGAAGGGGTACGTCGTCACCGGCACCCGCACCAACCTCGCCATGCCGGGCCGCCCCGGGCTGCCGATCGGCGCCGGCGGTCTCGCCGGGCGGATGCGGCGGCCGGGGATGCCCGGGATGCCGGGTGCGGCGGGTGCGCCGCACGGGGCTCCGGGCGCTCCCGGTGCGCCGGGCGTGCAGCCGACCACCTACCGGGAGCTGTCCGGGCGCGAGGTCGAGGTGCTCCGGCTCGTCGCCGAGGGCCAGTCCAACAAGGCGATCGGCGTCGCGATGGGGCTCTCCGCCCTCACCGTGAAGAGCCACCTGGCCCGGATCGCCCGCAAGCTCGGCACCGGCGACCGGGCCGGCATGGTCGCCGTCGCCCTCCGCACCGGCATCATCCACTGACGCCCCGTCACCCCCATCACCCCAGCTCGGGGCCCGGAGGAACGTTTCCCCTCCGGGCCCCTCTCGTTGTTCAGGGGAGCCAGGAAGCGCCCCGCAGGGGCGCGGGGAACTGCGCGCAGTGGAAAGGCAGCACCTGCAACCGGCTGACGTGCCTTCAGTTGCAGGTGAGCCGCCTTCCGATTCGCGCCCCGCGGCGGAGCCGCACATCGGCGGAGCCCCGCGCCCCCAGAGGCATCACCTTGGTCCTCACCACCTCCGGGTATGCGGAGGGCGTCGTACCCTTGGTGGGTGACCGACGCCGTAGCCACCCCAGAAGAGACAGCCCCGGTCCCGCTCCTCGAGCCGAGGGAGGGGCTCCCACCCGTGGTGGCCGACGAGACCGCGCTCGCCGCGACCGTCGCCGCCTTCGCGGCGGGCACCGGCCCGGTCGCCGTCGACGCCGAGCGGGCCTCCGGCTACCGCTACGGCCAGCGCGCGTACCTGATCCAGCTCCGCCGCGCGGGCTCCGGCACGGCACTGATCGACCCGATCGCCTGCCCCGACCTCTCCGCGCTCGGCGAGGCCCTCGCCGACACCGAGTGGGTCGTGCACGCGGCCACCCAGGACCTGCCCTGCCTGGCCGAGGTCGGGATGAGGCCGAAGGTCCTCTTCGACACCGAGCTGGCCGGCCGGATCGCCGGGTTCCCCCGGGTCGGCCTCGGCCCGATGACGGAGAGCGTGCTCGGACTGTCGCTGGCCAAGGAGCACTCGGCGGTGGACTGGTCCACCCGCCCGCTGCCCGAGCCGTGGCTGCGGTACGCCGCTCTGGACGTCGAGGTGCTGGTCGAGCTGCGCGACGCACTCGAACGGGAGCTGGACGGCCAGGGCAAGCTCGAGTGGGCCCGCGAGGAGTTCGCCGCCATCGCCGCCGCGCCGCGTCCGGCGCCGCGCACCGACCCCTGGCGCCGCACCTCCCAGCTGCACAAGGTCCGCCGCCGCCGGCAGCTGGCCGCCGTCCGCGAGCTCTGGCTGGCCCGCGACCAGGCCGCCCGCGACCGGGACGTCTCGCCGGGCCGGGTGCTCTCCGACGCGGCGATCGTCAACGCCGCGCTCGCCATGCCGCTGAACGCTCCGGCGCTGCAGGCCGTGCAGGGCTTCGGCCCCCGGGTGAACCGCCGTCAGTTGGACCTCTGGCTGGCCGCGTTGCAGCGGGCCCGGGAGATCCCGGAGAACGAGCTGCCGCCGGCCACCGCGCCGCACGACGGGCCGCCGCCGCCGCGCGCCTGGGCGGAGAAGGACCCGCTGGCCGCCGCCCGGCTCTCCGGGGCGCGGGCCGCCGTCACGGCGCTGGCCGAGCAGCACCACCTGCCGGCCGAGAACCTGATCACCCCGGACCTGGTCCGCCGCGTCTCCTGGGAGCCCCCGGTCCCCGCCGACACCGACTCGGTCATCGCGGCCTTCCGCCGCCTCGGCGCCCGCAAGTGGCAGACCGAGGTCATCGGCGCGGCCGTCGCCAAGGCCTTCGCCGAGGCCAAGGTGGCCGCCCCCGAGGCCTAGACACGAGGACCAGTTGCAAGCGCTCAGGGGCGCGAGGAACTGCGCGCAGGGGAACGGCAGCACCTGCAACTGGCTGACGACGGGTCAGTTGCAGGTGAGCCGCCTTCCGCCTCGCGCAGTTCCTCGCGCCCCTGAGCGCTTGCAACTGACCGTGAGCGAGGACACATGCCGTGGGGCTATGGGCAAGATAGTTACCGGCGGGTAGCATGGCCGGTGAAGCAGCGCCGCCTCCCCGTCGTGGGTCGAGGTCTGCACCCACCTGTCGTGTCCCCTGGAGGAGAGCCCCGTGCCTCGTACCTCGAGGGACGTCGTCTTCGTCGATGGCGTCCGCACCCCGTTCGGCAAGGCCGGCCCGAAGGGCATCTACCACGAGACCCGCGCCGACGACCTGGTCGTCAAGTGCATCCGTGAGCTCGTGCGCCGCAACCCGAACCTGCCGACCGAGCGGATCGACGAGGTCGCCATCGCGGCCACGACCCAGATCGGCGACCAGGGCCTGACCATCGGCCGCACCGCCGCGCTGCTCGCCGGCCTGCCGAAGTCCGTCCCGGGCTACGCGATCGACCGCATGTGCGCCGGTGCGCTGACCGCCGTCACCACCACCGCGGGCGGCATCGCCTTCGGCGCGTACGACATCGTCGTCGCGGGTGGCGTGGAGCACATGGGCCGGCACCCGATGGGCGAGGGCGTGGACCCGAACCCGCGCTTCGTCTCGGAGAAGCTGGTCGACGAGTCGGCGCTGTTCATGGGGATGACGGCGGAGAACCTGCACGACCGGTTCCCGCACATCACCAAGGAGCGTTGCGACGCCTACGCCGTCCGCTCCCAGGAGAAGGCCGCCAAGGCCTACGTCAACGGCGACATCCAGCCGGACCTGGTGCCGATCGCGATCCGCAACACCAACTCCGAGATCGGCGAGACCGGTTGGGGCCTGGCCACCACCGACGAGCCGATGCGCCCGGGCACCACCATGGAGAGCCTGGCCGGTCTCAAGACCCCGTTCCGTCCGCACGGCAACATCACCGCGGGCAACTCGGCCGGTCTGAACGACGGTGCCACCGCCTCCCTGCTGGCGGCCGAGGACGTTGCCGAGGAGCTCGGCCTGCCGGTCAAGATGCGCCTGGTGAGCTTCGCCTTCGCGGGCGTCGAGCCCGAGGTCATGGGCATCGGCCCGGTGCCGGCGACCGAGAAGGCGCTGGCCAAGGCCGGTCTGACGATCGACGACATCCAGGCCTTCGAGGTCAACGAGGCCTTCGCCGTCCAGGTGCTGGCCTTCCTGGACCACTACGGCATCGCGGACGACGACGAGCGGGTCAACCCGTACGGCGGCGCCATCGCGTTCGGCCACCCGCTGGCCTCCTCGGGCGTGCGCCTGATGAACCAGCTGGCCCGCCGCTTCGAGCAGCGCCCGGACGTCCGGTACGGCCTGACCACCATGTGCATCGGCTTCGGCATGGGCGGCACCATCATCTGGGAGAACCCGCACTTCGAGGGTGGTAAGTGACCATGAGCACCACTGAGCTGCTGAAGCGCGCCGCCGAGCTGTTCCCCGGCGAGGTCGTCACCACCGCCCACGTGCGCCACCTGGAGCTGCCGTACGGCGCCGGGCGGATCGCGCTGATCACCCTGGACAACGGCTTCGACCACACCAAGCCGACCACCTTCGGCCCGGGCTCGCTGGCCAAGCTGTCCGAGGCGCTGGACCAGGTCGAGGCGGAGGCCGCCGAGGGCGCGGTCAAGGCCGTCGCGATCACCGGCAAGCCGTTCATCTTCGCGGTCGGCGCCGACCTCAAGGGCGTCGAGGTGCTCAAGGAGCACAGCGACGCGCTGGCCATCGGCAAGGGCGGCCACGACGTCTTCAAGCGGATCGCCGCGCTGCCGGTCCCGACCTTCGCGTTCTACAACGGCGCGGCCATGGGCGGCGGTGTCGAGGTCGGCCTGCACGCCACCTACCGCACCGTCAGCTCGGGCGTCCCGGCGTTCTCGCTGCCCGAGGTCTTCCTCGGCCTGGTCCCCGGCTGGGGCGGCTGCACCCTGCTGCCGAACCTGATCGGCCCGCAGAAGGCCGTCAAGGTCATCGTCGAGAACTCGATGGCGCAGAACAAGCAGCTCAAGGGCAAGGAGGTGTTCGAGCTCGGCATCGCGGACGCGATCTTCGAGCCGGCCGACTTCCTGGAGCAGTCCCTGGGCTGGGCCGCCAAGGTCCTCAACGGCGACGTGGTCGTCGAGCGCGAGGAGTTCGACCGGGGCAAGGCCTGGGACGACGCCGTCACCTGGGGCCGCTGGGTCGCCGACGCCAAGGTGAGCGGCGCCGCGCCGGCCGCCTACAAGGCGCTGGACATCATCCAGCAGGTCAAGACTGGTATTTCTAACAGCGCGGACCTGCAGGCCGGCTTCGACGCCGAGGACGCGGCGCTGGCCGACCTGATCATGAGCGGCGAGCTGCGCAGCGGCCTGTACGCCTTCAACCTGGTGCAGCGCCGGGCCAAGCGCCCGTTCGGCGCGCCGGACAAGTCGCTGGCCCGTCCGGTCTCCAAGATCGGTGTCGTCGGCGCCGGTCTGATGGCCTCTCAGCTGGCCCTGCTGTTCGCCCGCCGGATGGAGGTGCCGGTCGTCCTGACCGACATCGACCAGGAGCGGATCGACAAGGGCGTGGGCTACGTCCACGCCGAGATCGACAAGCTGCTCGGCAAGGGCCGGATCGGCAACGACAAGGCCAACAAGCTCAAGGGCCTGGTCACCGGTCACCTGGACAAGGCCGTGGCCTTCGGCGACGCGGACTTCGTGATCGAGGCCGTGTTCGAGGAGATGGGCGTCAAGCAGAACGTGCTGGCGGAGCTGGAGGCGGTGGTCTCGCCGACCACCATCCTGGCCACCAACACCTCCTCGCTCTCGGTCTCCGAGATGGCCTCCAAGCTCCAGCACCCGGAGCGCGTGGTCGGCTTCCACTTCTTCAACCCGGTCGCGATCCTCCCACTGCTGGAGATCGTCCGGGCCGAGAAGACCGACGACGGCTCGCTGGCCACCGCCTTCGCGGTCGCCAAGAAGCTGAAGAAGACCGCGGTGCTGACCAAGGACGCCCCGGCGTTCGTGGTGAACCGCATCCTGACCCGCTTCATGGGCGAGATCCAGGGGATCATCGACGAGGGCACCTCGTTCGAGACGGTCGAGGCCGCGGTCAAGCCGCTCGGCCTGCCGATGTCCCCGATCGCGCTGCTGGAGCTGGTCGGCCCGGCCATCGCCCTGCACGTGTCGGAGACCCTGCACGGCGCCTTCCCGGAGCGGTTCTCGGTCTCCGAGAACCTCGGCCGGGTGGTCAAGGCCGGCAAGCGCGGCTTCTACGTCTGGGAGGACGGCAAGCAGGTCCTCGACCCCGAGGTCCTGGAACTGCTGACCTTCGGCGACTCCGTCCTGACGGAGGAGCAGGTGCGCGCCCGCGCCCTGGAGGCCGTCGCGCAGGAGATCGGCCTGATGCTGGACGAGGGCGTCGTCGGCGAGGCGCAGGACATCGACCTGTGCATGATCACCGGCGCCGGCTGGCCGTTCCACCTGGGCGGGATCACCCCGTACCTGGACCGCGAGGGCGTCTCCGAGCGGGTCAACGGCAAGAAGTTCCTGGCTCCCGGCCTGGCTTCGGTCCCGGAGTAGTCAGCACGTCCTGACGCACCGTCGGGCGGCACCCCTGTGCGGGGGGTGCCGCCCTTCGGCGTTCCCGGAGCCCGTCCGACCGGCTCTGTCCGACCGGCTCTAGCCGGCCACCACGTGGCGGAACTCGGCCCGGGCGTCCTCGGTGTAGAGGCCGTACCTGCCTTCCGGGTAGGGGCGTTCGGTGTCGGTGAAGGTGACCAGCCGGTGGCGGTCGACCAGCACCGTGACGGTGTCGCCGCGCTGGCGGACCTCCACCGTGTGCCAGCGGCCGACCGGGTACTGCGGCGGGCCGGTGGCCAGGAAGCGCTGGTGGCCCGGGTAGGCCGGGTCCTCCTTGCCGAGCTCCCAGCCGGTGGGCTTGAGGGCCAGGTAGTAGAAGTGCCGGGGGTCGGTGTAGTGCCAGACCACCCAGGCCGTCTCCCAGGTGTTGGGGGTCGGGGTGCGCAGCTGCTCGGCGGTGCGCACGCCCAGGCTCAGGGTGAGGTCGGAGCGGGTCTCGGTGGAGACCACCAGGGCGGCGTGCGTCTCGTCCGGGACGGTGGCCGGGCGCGGGGCCAGGACCAGCAGGTCGCCCCGGGCCCCGACGGTGCCCTCGCCGTTGAAGACCGCGACCCACGGCCCGTGCACCGAGCCCTCCGGCCAGGTGGTGAAGCCGGGCCGGGCCGGGCCGGCCAGCACGGCGGTGGCGACGGCGGCCAGCGCGAGCAGCACGGCGACCAGGGCCGTCCGCAGGCCGCTCGGCCGGCCGGGCGGGGCGGGGCCGGCCGCGCGGACCGGCGGCTGGCCGGTGGTCACGGTCACCAGTCCACCAGCGAGACGTCGGGCTGCAGTTGGTGGGGCAGCGGTCCGACGCAGTCCTGGGTCAGCCGCTCGACGATCCGCCGGGCGGCGTAGCCGTCGCCGAAGGGGCTGGGGGCGGCGGCCATGCCCTGGTAGTCGGCCGGGTCGTCCAGCAGCGCGTTGGCGGCGGCGTGGATGGCGTCGGGCTCGACGCCGACCAGGCGGGCCGCGCCGGCCGTGACCACCTCGGGGCGTTCGGTGGTGGTGCGCAGGACCAGCACCGGCTTGTCGAGGCTGGGCGCCTCCTCCTGGACCCCGCCGGAGTCGGTGAGCACCAGTTCGCAGGCGGCCAGCGAGGCGGTGAAGTCGAAGTAGTCCAGCGGCCCGGTGAGGGTGACGTGCGGCTCGTGGCCGAGCGCGGACTCCAGCACGTCCCGGACGGCGGGGCTGCGGTGCACCGGGAGCAGGATCTCCACGTCGCCGCGCCGGGCCAGCCGCTGCAGGGTGGCGGCCATCATCCGCATCCGGTCGCCCTGGTTCTCCCGGCGGTGCAGGGTGACCAGCACGCCGCGCCGGCCGGTGCGGAAGGCGGAGCGGCCGACGTGGCGGCGGCGCACCCAGAGCAGGTTGTCGATCACGGTGTTGCCGGTGACGTGCACCGCGTCGGGCGGCACGCCCTCGGCCCGCAGCCGGTGGGCGGCCCGCTCGGTGGGGGCGAAGTGCCAGCGGGTCATGGTGGAGACCAGGCGCCGGTTGAGCTCCTCCGGGAAGGGGTCGTCCAGCACGCCGCTGCGCAGCCCGGCCTCCACGTGGGCGACCGGGATCCGTTCGTAGAAGGCGGCCAGCGCCCCGCACAGGGTGCTGGAGGTGTCGCCCTGCACGATCACCAGGTCGGGCTCCTCGTGGCGCAGCACCTCGCCGAGGCCGTCGACCAGGCGGGCGGTGAGCGCGGAGAGCTGCTGTCTGTCGCGCATCACGTCGAGGCTGTGACGGGCCGTCAGGTGCAGCCGGTGGAGCATGGGTTCGAGCATCTCGCGGTGCTGGCCGGTGTTGACCAGCACCGGTTCGAAGTGGGGCGAGGCGTCCAGGGCCCGGACCACGGGAGCGAGCTTGACCGCCTCGGGCCGGGTGCCGAGCACCACCGCGGCACGCAGCCGGGGGGAGCCCGCCGGCCGGGCCGAGCCGTTGAGCGGGGCGGAGCCGTTGAGCGGGGCCGGGCCGTCGAGCGGGGCGGAGCCGTTGGGCCGGTGGGAGCCGTTGACGTGCAGCGGTTCGGACATGGTGACCTACTTGGGCAGCGGAAGGCACGGGCCGGCCGGCTCCGGCGGGAGCACGGCGCGACGCGTCGGACAGAGGGGGTGCCCGGGGGGACCAGCCGCTGACGCGGGGTCAGGTCCGGGCGGTCTTCAGCCAGCCGGTGCGGCCTCGGACGGTGCGGCCGACGGCCCACCAGCCGGCGGCGAACCAGAGGTAGCCGTAGCCGACGAAGAGGTGGGCCAGCAGGAGGCAGCGCCACCAGCCGAGTTCGCCCTCCCGCTGCCGGTACACGTGCGCGTAGGCGTAGGCGGGGGCGAAGGCGAGCAGGTACAGCGGGATCAGCCAGTAGGGCGAGAAGGTGCTGTGGCCCGCCGCGAGGGAGTCGGTGAGGAAGCCGACGGCTCCGGCCAGGAAGGCCAGCGGGAGCAGCGAGGTGAGCAGCAGCAGGGCCGGGCTGGAGAGGTGGTAGACCAGGTCCGCGGCGGCCCTGCCGGGGATCTCCCGGAGCACCATCGGGACCAGCCGGGTGGCCTGGATGTGGCCCTGGAACCAGCGGGAGCGCTGGCGGACCAGCGGGCGGACCGCGAGCACGGCCTGCTGGTGCACGGCGGCGGTGGCGCAGTACTCGTTGCGCCAGCCGGCCGCGAGCAGCCGGATGCCCAGGTCGAGGTCCTCGGTGAGGCGGTCGCTCCAGGGCTCGGGGCCGAGCGAGCGCAGCGCGCTGAGGCGCATGAACTGCCCGTTCCCGCCCATCCCGACGCTGCCGATGTGGCGGCGCCCGGACTGGAAGACGTCGGTGTAGACGACGAACTCCATGTCCTGCATCCGGCAGAGCAGCCGGTCCTCGCGGTTGTACATCCGCACGCCGATCTGGACGGCGCCGGTGGCCGGGTCGTCGAAGAACCGGTCGGCCTGGTCGACCGCGCCCGGCTCCAGCCGGCCGTCGGCGTCCAGCACGCAGACCACCACGTCCTCGGGGTCGGTGCCGGCCAGCAGGCCGGACGAACCCAGGTGCCGCAGGCCGTCGTTGAGCGCCGCGCCCTTGCCGCGGCGGGCGTTCGGCAGGTGCCGCTGGTGCAGCAGCACCCGGGACGGGTCCGCGGCGCGGACGATCTCGGCGGTGCGGTCGTCCGAGGCGTCGTCGACCACCAGCACCAGCACGTCCTGCCGGGGCAGGGACATCAGCCGGCGCAGGCTCTCGGCCAGCACCCGCTCCTCGTTGAGGCAGGCGAGCAGGAAGACGTACCGCCGGCGGTGCGGGTCGTCCGTCGCTGTGGGCCGGACGACCCGCCGGGACAGCACGAACATCCCGGTGTTGTACGCCAGCGCCGTCACGATGACGGCGGTGGAGAGTCCGAGCAGGACGGCCGTCAGCACGACGCACCCCGCCGGACGGCGGTGGCCCCGGCGACCTCGGAGGGCACCGCGTGGGGCTCGGCCGGGCCCTGCCGGGAACGGCGGTGGCGGACCACCAGGCCGTACAGCAGCAGGAGCAGGCCGACCACGACGTACAGGCCGAAGCCGGCACCGGCGATCTCCAGCAGCAGCCGGGCCAGTTCGGACCCGGAGGCGCCGGAGGGCAGGACGGACGCCGCACTGAAGCAGACTCCGCTGCTGGCTCCGCAGTTCACGTACATGGGAAATCAACCCCGGCGGAATGCGACCGGATGCCGGCCGATGACACGGCTCTCGCGCTCGCGGTGGAGGGGTCGGTCTCGCCATTCACTCCCCGAGCCGGGAAAGGCGACCGTCTGCCGACTCGGATCTTTGCGCGCCCCATGGGGACTTTCACGAACAATTTAACACGGGTGGGGTGGACCTTCAATGAATGAATTCCATCCTTTGCTACTCGCGGGAAGGGATTGACACCCACCCGCGCCGGTGCCAGTGTCGGGTGTACCGCCTGTGCTGCGGCTGGACGGTGTTGACGTCGCGTCAGCGCCAGATCCCCGCGACTCCAGGCCGGTTCTACGGTGCCGTTCCGCGCGCCAGCCGGCCTTCTGTGTAGAGACGCCGGGAGAGAACGCCGCCGGGCATTCCCGTATCCATGGCTTGAACACACATCGCCAGGGGCTGTCATGCCTGTGCATTCAATGAGCCGTAAGCGGGGCCGGACGACGATCGTGGGGGCACTCGCCCTCGTCCTCAGCGTGGGATTCCTCCCGGTCGACTCCGCTTCCGCGAAAGCGCCGCCCGACCAGAAGAAGTCCCAGGAGTCCAAGAAACAGGACCGCGGCCCGACCGACCTCGGCGCCGCCTTCGGTGCCGAACAGAAGAAGGCCGACAAGAACCGGAAGCTGAATCCCCATCAGAAGCTGAAGAAGGCCACCGAACTCCAGGCCCTCCCGCAGGCCCTGGCCCAGGCCCCGGCCAACCCGCCGCCGAACACCGGCAAGAGCACGCTGGTGCTCTACGACACCGCCGGCCCGTACGGACACCTGGGCGAGCTGTACGCGATGACCACCGCCAACCTGGCCGGCCACTTCGGCAGCGTGACGCCGAAGCCGGTCTCCCAGTACCAGCCCGGTGAGGTCAACAACTACTCGGCCACGGTCTACTTCGGCTCCACCTACTACGGGGCCCCCGACACCAACGGCCAGCCGATCCCGGACGGCATCCCCACCTCCTTCTACACGGACGTGACCAGCACGACCAAGCCGGTGATCTGGCTCTACGACAACATCTGGAACCTGGCCAACCAGGTCGGCCCCGCGAACTTCTCGGCCGCCTACGGCTGGGACCCGACCAACTCCTTCTTCAACTACAACTCGATCACCTCGGTCGGCTACAAGGGCCAGAGCCTCAGCCGCGACCCGCTCAACGGCGGCGGCGTGCTGGGCGAGACCATCACCGACCCGGCGAAGGTGAACGTGCTCGCCTCCTCCACCGACTCCACCGGGGCCACCGTCCCGTGGGCGGTCCGCTCGAACAACCTCACCTACATCGGCGACGTCCCGTTCTCCTACGTGAGCGCCAACGACCGGGTGATGATCTTCAGCGACCTGCTCTTCGACGCCCTCGCGCCCCAGACCGCCGAGCGGCACCGGGCGATGGTGCGGCTGGAGGACATCAGCCCCGCCGACGACCCGGTCGCGCTGACCGCGATGGGCCAGTGGCTGAAGTCGCAGAACATCCCGTTCAGCTTCGGCGTCATCCCGGTCTACACCGACCCCAAGGGCACCTACAACAACGGCCGGGCGGAGACCATCCGGCTCTCCCGGACGCCCGCGATGATCACGGCCATCAGGTCGCTGATCAACAACGGCGGCACAATGCTCATGCACGGCTACACCCACCAGTACTCGAACATCGCCAACCCCTACGACGGGGTGAGCGGTGACGACTTCGAGTTCTACCGGGCCCAGTGCTCGGTGACCCAGTACCCGCCGTACCAGTTCCGGGCCCCGTGCCAGAACACCGACTGGGTCATCCACCAGGGCCCCGTGCCCAACGACTCCAGCACCTACGCGCTGAACCGGATCAACTCGGCCGCCCTGGAGTTCACCCTCTCCGGCCTGCCGGTGCCGACCATCTTCGAGTTCCCGCACTACGCCGGCTCCGCCGTCGACTACCGGGCCCTCGAACCGCGGTTCGCCGCCCGCTACGAGCGCTCGCTGTACTTCGGCGGCGTGCTCAGCGGCAAGCCGATCGACTACTCGATGATCATCGGCCAGTTCTTCCCGTACCCCGTGCGGGACGTCTACGGCGAGACCGTGCTGCCGGAGAACCTCGGCAACTACGAGCCCGAGATGTCCAACAACAACCCGCCCAGGCTGCCGGCCGACATGATCAACTCGGCCAAGCTGAACCTGGTGGTGCGGGACGGCTACGCCAGCTTCTTCTACCACCCGTCCTACGGTCTGAGCGCCCTTCAGCAGACCGTCAACGGGATCAAGGCGCTCGGCTACACCTTCGCCTCCCCCGCCACCGTCCTCGCTCCCTGAAGGAGCACCAGCCCGGTTGCCGGCCCGCTCGTCCGGGCCGGCGACCGGGACCCTTTTACCGAGAGGCTCTGGTTCCGATGTGCGGAATCGTGGGTTACACAGGGGGACGCGCGGCCCTGGACGTCGTCCTGGACGGGCTGGAGCGGCTGGAGTACCGGGGGTACGACTCGGCCGGGATCACCGTCCAGGCGGCGGGCGGGCTGGCCACCGGCAAGCGGGCCGGGAAGCTGGTCAACCTGCGCAAGGCCCTGGCCGACGACCCGCTGCCGGAGGCCGCGGTCGGCATCGGTCACACCCGGTGGGCGACGCACGGCGGTCCGACTGACCTGAACGCGCATCCGCACCTGGACGACGACCGGCGGGTGGCGGTGGTGCACAACGGGATCATCGAGAACTTCGCCGCCCTCCGCTCCGAACTGGCCGCCCGCGGGCACGTGTTGCGCTCGGAGACGGACACCGAGGTGGTGGCGCATCTGTTGGGGGAGGTGTTCGCGGGGGATCTGGCGGAGGCGATGCGGGTGGTGTGCCGGCGTCTGGAGGGTGCGTTCACGCTGGTGGCGGTGCACGCGGACCAGCCGGGTGTGGTGGTGGGTGCACGGCGGAACTCTCCGCTCGTCGTCGGTAGGGGTGCGGGGGAGAACTTCCTGGCCTCGGACGTGGCGGCGTTCATCGCGTTCACGCGGGAGGCGGT